>CAZAFU010000022.1:0-30375 GCA_964484475.1 uncultured Caulobacterales bacterium
TCCATGATGTTGAGGCCGCGCTGACCCGGCGCGGGACCGATGGGCGGCGACGGGTTCGCCGCGCCTGCAGGCACCTGAAGCTTCAGGTAGCCGGCGATCTTCTTTGCCATGGCTCACTTCCTTTGCATTGGCCGCGAGGCGGCCCTTGGGATGTGGACGTGGTCAGGGTGGCGCCCTCCCACGTGATGAAGCGCGGCGGATAGCCCAGAGGCCCCCATCGGGCAAGGGCTTTCGGGGGCCTGCCGCGCCGCGCGGGAAAACGCATATCCGCCTTTGTATTCTGGCGAACCCCGGCTAGGCTGGGAGCCTCAAGCACTGGAAAGCCGATCATGATCGAACTCGCCCTTGCTGGCCCGCCGCAAGTCGTTGTCACCGACGAGTGGAAGGAGACGATCGAACGTGCCCATTACAGCCCTGCCGTCCGGGTGGGCGATCTCGTCATCCTCTCGGGGGTTCTCGCCCGGGTCCCCGACCACAACGTCGGCGGCCCCGCACCGACGGAAGACGAGATGCGCGCCGCCTTCACCGCGAGCATGCAAGCCATCGGACGCATTCTCGAGGCTGCGGGGACGGACTGGGACCACGTCGCCGAAATCCAGACCTTCCACACGGACATGCCGGGGCAGATTGGTGTCTTCGGCGAAGTGAAGGACCGCTTCATCAAGGCGCCCTATCCTGCTTGGACGGCGATCGACATCGATCGCATGGGCCCCGCCGATGCGATCACCGAGATCAAGATCACAGCAGTCGCGAAGGACTAGCCTTCAGGGAGCAGCCGTTCCGGCGCGGTGACCGTCAGGTCACCCGCCTCGGCATCACCGGTGTTCAGCGTCCCGGCCTTCTCGAACAGGAGGACGATGGGCGCCTCGGTCAGGGCCCGCGGGCGGTGCTCGACCCCGCGGGGCACGGACAGGAAGTCACCCTCGACAAGCTCTCGGGTACCGTCGCGAAAGTCGATGGCGATCCGGCCTTTCAATACGAGGAAAGCCTCGTCCTCTTCGGGATGGGCGTGCCAGTCGAAAGCGGGACCGAACTTCGCGATCTTCACCTGCGCGTCGTTCACGTCGGCAACGATACGGGGATCGAAAAGCCGGCTGATACGGGCTTCGGCCTCGCGGACGAGGGAGATCGTTTTGGGCGGCATCGGCAGTCCTTGTCCTGCGGCCTTCGGGTTCTTGCGCCAGTGACAGGAACGAAGAACCCCAAGGGGGAAGCGAAGACCCGGTCACGGGTTTACGGGCGGCTTGCGATTTTGCCGCGGTTCGCCACCGTCAGGCTCCCGCAAGCGCCGGGTCGCCGGACATGTCGTCGGTACCCATCGCCCTGTCCCAGAACCTGAAATAGAGGCCGTAATTGCGCTGGAACTTCGTATGGTGAAGATTGTGGTGCCGGGCGGTGATGAGCCATCGGCCCACGGGTCCGTCGAGAAAGCTTCGCGGCCAGATTTCCCATCCTGCATGGTTCAGAACCGCCGACATGGTCGCAAGGATCACATAGGCGATGAACGCCCCGATATGCATCGGCACCACGAAGGCGATAGCGGGGACCAGCCAGCTCGAAAGGATCGCTTCCCACGGGTGGAAGGCGAAGCTGGCAAAGGCCGAAGGCTGCTTCGAGGCGTGATGGCTCCGGTGCGTCGCGGCGTAGAGCCGCGGATGGTGCATCAGTCGGTGGGTCCAGTAGAAATAGGCGTCATGGACCACCGCAAGGAAGACCACCGCACCCGGAAGCCATAGCCAGCCCAGGACGCTCGTCGGCATGGTGACCGCAAGAGCGGTACCGCCATTCATGAAGGCATGGATCAGGACGGCGGCCGGCAGGGCGTAGATGCCCGAGGCAGCGATCGCGGTCCTGGTTTCCCGCCAGAGGTGCCGTCCCTCGGGCTGCCTCCGGGCGAGCCTTGTTCCCATCCGCCCGCCAGCGCCGTGCCAGAACCATCCGTGCACGGCGCCCGCGAGAAACAGGTAGCGGAGGAGCATCGGCCCCAGCAGCCAGAGATAGGTCTCCAGAAAATCTGCCAAGGCCGTTCTCTCCTATGTTCCCGTCAGGACTTCGGCAGCGGCTTGAGGACGCTTTCGCCGGTCAGCTTGAAGCGGCGTGCGCGGCGGTCCAGAAGCACGCGCCAGTTCCCCATGGACATCAGCTGCGCGTAGAGGATCGGCAGGATGTTGGACTTGCGCAGCTCGAGGAACTTGTCGTCCGGAAGTTCGCGCAGGCGGCTTTCCTCGACCCCCATGTAGCGGGCGAAGGGCTGGGCCTCCTGGCCTTCCGGGGTGTACTGGGCCATCTGCTGGGCGAGGAGGTCATAACCCTTGAGCGCCTCGGCGAAGCGCTGGGTCATCATCCGGTCCTGCTCGTAGGTCTGGCAGAAATCCATCGCCTGGTTCATCGCGTCGGACGGGCTGCCGTCCTTGAAGAACGGGATGTCCGGGTTTTCGGACACGCCCTCGTAGCCAGCGTCGAAGATGATCGCCATGCGCGGGTTCTGCGTGTCGGTGCCCTTTTCCGAAGCCAGGGCGAAGGGATAGCGGCGGAGATAGCCCGGCACATAGACATCCTGCGCCCACTCGCCGTTCTCGTCGACGAAGAGGTTGATGTCATCGACAAGGCCCAGGACCGCAAGGGGGATCGGGTTTTCCGCAGAGCTGAAGATGATCGGGAAGTGCCGCATCGCAGCGGTGACTTCGGAAAGGGTCAGCGGCACCGCCCGCGCCGTCGCGGCGAAATTCATCGGCTTTTCGGGGCGGCTGATGCCGAGGCTGCCGTGCTTTTCCTTGGTGATGAGTTCCGGTTTGCGGAACAGGAACATCTCGCCTTCGATCTGCGGCGCGGCGTTGCCCGGAGGTGTAGAGCTCATGATAGAATCCTGATGGTTCGAAAGTAATGTCGAAGGCGCGGTTAGCAAAGCCGGGGCCGGGGTCAAACCCTTGTTCGATCCCGCATCCAATCTGCAACTTCTACGGGTTTTTCCACCGGGAGCATATGCCCCCCTTCCATGATCGTGACTTCGGCGCCGTAGCGGCGTGCCCGCGTGCGGGCCCGGTCCTTCATCACCGAATGCCGGGACGAGGCGAGAATGAAGACTTCGGTCCCCGACCGCACGACTTCACGCAGATGAGGCCAGAAGCCATGCGCCTGGGCGCGGAACATGGCGGCCTCGAACGCAGGGTCGCAGGTCAGCCGGACACCGCCCTCGTCATCGGGTGCCAGCCCTTCGTCGAGATAGCCCGCCAGCGCCCGCTCGTCCCAGCCCGCGAAGAAGCGCTTGCCGCGATATGACCCCGAAGCCTCCTCGCGCGAGGCAAAACCGGGCCTCCGCCGGGCCGCCGCTTTTGCGATACCGATCCTGTCCGTCGTGACCCGGCGCAGGGGAGAGCGGGCCAGATGCACGAAGAGGCGCGGCAGGACCACGGGCTCGATCATCAGAAGACGCGCGGGCTTTAGGCTTTTCGCGGCCAGGAGCGCGGTGACGGCTCCCGCCGAATGCCCGGCCATGACAAGCGGCCTCGCCGCCGAGGAGAACCCGGCGCGAACGTCCTCCGCCAGCGGCCACCAGTCCCGCAGCGCGGCGGGATCGGCAGGAAGGCGTGTCGCGCCGTGCCCCCTCAGGCTGGGTGCCAGCACCGTGCCGGGGTGTTCCAGCCCTTCGAGAAGCGGCCGGTAGGCACTGGCGTTCAGGCCCGTTGCGTGGAGGAAAAGCAGCGTACGCTCCTCGACCCCCAGCCCGAACCGGGATGTTGCAAGTTCAGCTTCGCCCATGCCTCAGGTCGCAGGCCTTTGTTTGTAGCTGCGGAGCGCCTCCACCCTGGTCTGCGCGCGCGCATTGCAGACCGGAGCGCCCATCAGGGGCTGCAAGGTGAAATTCGGCTCGACCTCGCCCGCCCGGTAGAGCTTGAACAGCCAGTAGCTGTCGGTTTCCGGCGCGGCTGAATGCACGATGGCCTGACCGAGCGCCGCGTTGAGGACGAGGCACGCATCGAGGGCCTCCTTACCGTCGCCGAGCAGCTTCTCGAGGGTAAGACGGTGGGCCGTCTCGGACGTCTTGTCCCAACCCATGAGCGACCAGGGCTTGGCTGGCCGGAGAAGCATGCCCCGGGTGGGGCCTTCATCGAACGCCCATGCCACCTCGATGGGCCATGCCTCTGCGGTTTCGCCGCAGGCGATCACGGAAAGATAGGCCGACGGCCTCTTGAAACCCTGCCGGTGGTCGCGTGCCTTCGTGCCCGCCGAATCAATACCGCCCGGCGTCATAGCTCTCCTTCGTCACCGTTCCTCCTAGCGGCCCGGCCGTATCGAATAGACCCCGGACTCATCTTCTTGGAGATCGATAACGATCCCGTCCTCCCGGGTCGAGCGCCGTTTTCTCAGCCAACGCACATCGTCCGGGGCTTTCTGAAGACGTTTCCGCATCTCCTTGGCGATCTTGACCGTGCCGGCCGTGATGGCGGCGGTGGCGAGGATGGTGGCGAGTGCGTTCATTCGGACACTTTACCCGGAATGGGTGTGAGGAACCAGTAGGCCGTGTCAGCCCTCCTGCACCCGGGCACTTGCGGGGGGAATGTTGATGGTCACGATCGCACCCTGCCCGTCACCTGCCGAGCCGCGCCCGTGCCGCCTGCTCGTCAAGCCTCGCCGCCAGGGCGTCGACGAACCCCGCGGACAGGCTGCCGCCAAGAAGGCCCACGAGACCGCCCCTGCCCGCAGCGATCCACTTGGTCTTGAGATCCGCCCCGTAGCGCTCCTTCAGGATCACGCGCAGGTCACCGATCTCGTCCACCAGCCCGAGGCGCTTGCCTTCTTCGGCAAGGAAGAAATCGCCGCTGAACACCTTGTCGTCATCCCCGGTCAGCCTGTCCCCGCGGCGGGTCTTGACGAGATCGATGAAGATCCGGTGGGTCTCGTCGAGGATCGCCTTGAGCTTTTCGCGGTCCTCCTCGCGCTCCTCGCGGAAGGGGTCGAGACGAACCTTGTTGGTCCCCGCCGTATGGACCCGCCGCTCGATGCCGAGCTTGTCGATAGCATCGGTGAACCCGAAACCCGCCGCGACCACGCCGATGGAGCCGACGATCGCGAAGGGGTCGGCAAGGATCTCTTCTCCCGCGAGGGCGATGAGATAGCCGCCCGAAGCGCCGACATCCTCGATATAGGCGATCAGGGGAATCTGCTTCTCGATCGAAAGCTGGCGCGCCCGCTCCATGATCATCCGCGCCTGTGCGGGGGCACCGCCGGGCGAATTGATCGCGAGCACCACCGCCTTCGCCGACTTCTTGCGGAAAGCCCGTCTCAGGCTCCCTTCGACGGCATAGAGGGAGAGGCCGCGACCGGGCCGCGCGTCGGCGCCGATGGCGCCCTTCATCTCGACGATCATTACGAGCGGACGGCGGTTGCCGAAAGCACGGAGGGGGGCGGTAAGCTTGCGCAGGATCGATGACATGCCGAAAGCCGTTACGCCAAAGGGCTTTAAAGGTTCAACACTGCGAAAGCCGCAGCTATAGCGCGCTTTGCCGCGTCCCGCCGCTTGGTCATTCGCCCCAGATGGAGCATAGCGGTCCGAGGAGATCCTTCATGTCCCTTGCCTTTTCGCCGTCCAACCCCTCTCCCGCCCCCGCTTTCCCGGAGGCGGCCGCCGAGCTGAAGGACAGCCTGGCCGACGATCTGGCCGCGACCAACGAGGTGATTCTCGAGCATCTCGGCTCCTCTGTCCCGCTCATTCCCGAGGTGGCCCGCCACCTGATCGGTGCCGGCGGCAAGCGCCTGCGACCGCTCATGACCCTCGCAGCAGCCCATATCGTCGGCGCGGAGGGCGAAGAGGCCCGTTATCTCGCAGCCGCCGTGGAGCTGATCCATGCTGCGACCCTCCTGCACGACGACGTGGTCGATGACAGCGCCCTCAGGCGCGGCTTCAAGACGGCCAACATCGTCTTCGGAAACAAGGAATCGGTGCTGGTCGGCGACTTCCTCTTTGCCCGCGCCTTCGAGCTGATGGTCAAGACCGGCCAGCTCCCGGTGCTCGAGACCCTCAGCCGGGCGAGCTGCACCATCTCGGAAGGCGAGGTCCTGCAGCTGCAGACCCAAGGCAATATCGAGACGACCCGGGCAACCCACCTCCAGGTCATCAAGGCCAAGACGGCCAAGCTCTTCGAAGCTGCCGCGACCTCGGGAGCGGGGGCGAAGGGGCCGACCCCCGCCAGCGCCGCCCTGGGCCGCTACGGCATGGCCTTCGGGATCGCCTACCAGCTCGTGGACGACGCCCTCGACTATGGGCCGAGCGCCCTGCCGATCGGCAAGGATATCGGTGATGATTTCCGTGAGCGGAAGATGACCATGCCGGTGATCCTGGCCTTCGAGGCAGCAAGGAACGACGAGGAACGCCGTTTCTGGCAGGAAGCCTTCAGTACCGATGGTCCGCCCGCGGATCTCGACAGGGCGAGATCACTGATGCAGCGTGACGGCGCCATCGACCGCGCCCTCGATCTGGCGCGGGACTATGCCTCCGAAGCGGTCGGCGCCCTTGCCGAGCTGCCCCAGCACCCCTTGCGTGACCTGCTCGCGCGGATGGCGGCGGCTTCGGCCGAGCGGCCTTACTGAAAAGCGTCCGTTCCCGGTTTCAGCCTGAACATCCCGAACACGATCAGGGCCCAGAGGGTGAGGATCGCCGCTGCCAGCAGCCAGTAGAGTTCCGCGCTCTTGCTGTAGGCGGGAGCGAACATCAGGGCGAGCATGAACGCCGCCGCACCGAGCACGAGGAGGGAGATGGCCACCGCCTGGTGCGACCAGCCTGCGGCCTTGAGCTGCTGGTAGAGGTGTTCGCGGTGCGCCTCGGTCAGGCGCTCGCCCCGGCGTGCCCGGCGCAGGAGCGTCAGCGCCACGTCGCCGATGAGCGGAAGGCCCACCAGAGCCACCAGCCAGATCGAAACCGCCCCCGCCTCGCCCGCCGCGAGGGGCGCCGCGCCGATCAGGAACCCGAGGGCCAGGCTGCCGCCATCGCCCAGAAAGACCCGTCCCTTGAACGCATTGCAGAGAAGGAAGCCCAGGCCAGCCGCCTGCACCGCAATAAGCGGCCAGGCGAGGTCTCCGGCAGACATGCTCAGAACCCCGAGGATCAGGACACCGAAGCCGCCGATCAGGCCGTTGAGGCCGTCCATGAAATTCACGACGTTGACGATCCCGACCAGCCAGAACACCGTGAGCACCAGCGCCGCCGGATAAGGCAGCGCGACCCATCCGGCGAAGGGCACGGGGATCGCGGGAATCGGCCCCAGCATGAGCGCCGCCCCGGTAGCGAGGGCCGTCAGGAGCATCAGCTTCGGCAGGGGCGGAAGCTCGTAGAAATCATCCGCGAGACCCAGCGCGCCAGCCCCGGCCGCGAAAAGGAAGAGAAGGCGCGCCTCGGCACCCAGCAGGCCGCCGGTGACGAGGATCGCCGAGGCGCCGGTCGTCCCGAGAATGATGGCGAGGCCGCCGGTCCTCGGCGTGGGGACATTGTGGTTGGAGCGGTGGGACACGGGGTCGAGGCCCAGCCGCTGCCTGACCACGAACAGGCAGACGGCATGGCTCAACAGCGCCGCCATCAGCATGGCTGCGAGGCCGAAGATCGCCTGTCCGAAAAGGTCCACCCGCTGCTCCTCGCCAAGCCTCAACCGGGCAGAATGAAAGACGATTCGGCCCAGAATCCCTGCCCGCGAAGCCTGCGCGCGGCCTGCGCCGCCGAACTTTCGCTGGCATGGAGCGCATAGCAGGTGGCTCCAGAACCGGACATGCCCAGGGCCCTTGTGCCGGGGCATTCGCCGAGCGCCGCGAGCGTCGTACCGATCTCGGGCGCGATCTCCTCCGCCGGCGGGAAAAGGTCGTTGCGGTTCGCTTCGACGATCGACGGCAGGGACGAGCCGGGCCGGAAATCGACAGGCTCGAGCCGCTCCGGCGCCTCTGCGTCGAAGCGGCTGAAGACCCCGCCCGTGCCGACATGAACCTTCGGATTGGCAAGCACGATCCCCATCGGCTCGGTCCTGCCGATCCGTTCGACCTGCTCACCGATACCGCGAGCGCGCATCAGGCCCCCGCCATAGATTTGCCCCGCGATGCAGACCGGGCCGTCCGCGCCCAGACCGATGGCGCGAGCGATCAGGTCCTCCGCGGTGTATCCGAGCTCGAGGACCGCGTTGAGAATCAGCATGGCCGCCGCCCCGTCAGCCGTTCCCGCGCCCACGCCCGAAGCGACGGGCATCATCTTGGTCAGGAGAAAACGCCCCTCCGGCTCGATGCCGAGAACCAGGAAGGCACGCCAGATCAGGTTCGTGGCCGTCCCCTGCCGGGCCAGGGGCTGGCCGTAGGGTCCGGTGAAATCGATGCCGGGTGCCGCATCGGGTTCGTAGCTCAGGTAATCGCCCATGGCGGGAAAGACGCAGAGCGTATCGACCGGATGGTAGCCGTCCCGGCGAACAGGCCCGACATGCAGCGCCAGGTTCACCTTGACGGGAGCGGCGAGGGTCACGGTCATCGCGCGGCTCCCGATCCGAGGATGTCCGACGACGAGAAGTCGCCTTCGAGCTTGGCCTGCACTGTCCGCTTGAGGTCCTCGCCGGCATCGTCAAGGTCCAGGACCCGCTGCCATTCATAGCGCGCATCCCGGGTGCGGCCGAGCATGTAATAGACGTCGCCGAGATGGTCCGTGATCGTGGCGTCGGCCGGTTCGAGTTCCACCGCCTTCTCAAGGTAGGGCAGCGCCTCCTCGAACTCCCCGAGCTGGAAATAGGCCCAGCCGAGACTGTCGACGATGGCGCCGTTCTGCGGCTCGATCTTCAGGGCACGCTCGATCATGCTGAACGCGCGCTCGAGCTCGAGCCCCCTTTCCACGAGGCTGTAGCCGAGATGGTTGAGGATGGTGGGTTCGTCGGGCGCCAGGCGCAGGGCCTCTTCGAGTTCAGCGCGCGCGCCCTCCCAGTCCCCGGCTTCCTGGAGCGCCACCCCCCGGGCGAAGTGATAGCGCCAGAGGGAGAACGGCGGAAAATCGAGCCGCTTCGCCGACTGCACCGCTTCGGCACCTGCCCTGGCTGCGAGTTCGTAGCGTTCGTCGGCAGCATAGGCGTTGTGAAGCTGGAGCGCCCATTGCGGTGAGCCGGGCTCGCGGCGGAGAGCCTTGCGAAGAACTTCGGCACCCGCTTCGGGGCCCTCGAGATCGAAGGCCGCGCCGGAACGCTGGAGCACGGAATATTCGTAGATCCACGACCGTGGATCGACTTTCTCGGCGGCCTGCATCGCCTCCTCCCCATTCTCGAGTAGGGCGAAGATCGTAGCCGCGAGATGGTGCGCGACATCCCGCTCGGGCGCGAGGGAGCGCGCAAGGTTGGCAAGCGCCAGGGGTATCACCAAGGCGTTGTTGCGCCGCTGTTCTGCGAAACTGTCATTGCCCTGAATGGAAAGTGCCTGCTGGAAGCCTATCCAAGCGTAGTTTTCGAGGGTCAGCGCGAACAGCTCATCGGCATTGCTCACCGTGCGGGGCATCGCCTTGGCCCGGCGGACAAAGCGGGGCGCCTCGCCTTCGAGAGCGCCGGTCCTGACCAGCCCCATCCGGCCGGCACGGGTATAGAGCCCCGCATCGGCCACCATGCGGCGGTAGATCGCGTTGGCCTCGTCCGGCTTCCCGGTCCTTTCGAGAAGACGGCCATAGGCGATGGCTGCAATCTCACCCCGCGGAGCGTTGAGCGCCTGGCGGTAGGCTGCGAGGGCCGCGGTCTCTTCGTCCTCGAGTTCGAACAGGAGCGCCGCATGCAGAGGAACGAGGCCGCGGAACGTGCCCGCGGGCTGTTGCTGGATGACCTTGGTGGCTGCTGCGAGGCCGTCGGCGTCATAGGCCGCAGCCGAGCGCAGCAAGGTCGCCAGCGACCGGCCGAGCGACGAATCGAACTCGCCGGAAAGAAGCTCCGCAGCCTCCGAGGGCCTGCCCTTGCGCATCGCCTCGGTTGCCAGGGTCAGGACGGGCAGGTCCGTCTGGATGCTGACGGCAGCTTCGGCGCCGCCCGGCTCTTCGCCCTCGGGCAGGGCCGGTGCCAGCTCCTTCGCGAATTCCGCCGCATTGCCGACCGAGCCGGCAGCGAGGGCATAGGCGAAAGCCGTCTGCTGGCCCTGCCGGAGACCGCGGCGCCGGGCCACCTGTTCGAAGGCCGCTTCCGCTTCGGCAAGCTCGAAGGCCTGCGCCGCGAACCGGCCACGCAGGTAGGCGCCAGAGACGGAAGGATCGGGGCTCGCAAGGCCGCCGCCGCCGAAACTGGCGCAGGCGGTCGCCGACAGAAGGGCGAGCGAGAGGATGACTGGGCGGAGTTTCATGCAGAGGGCTCTAGGACGGACCGCCCCCGCCCTCAACGGCAGTTCGCCGCAAAAAGACGAAACGCCCTAGCCCGAGCTGCCGCCGCCACCGGCAAGGCGGGCCTCGATGCCGACATCATCGAAATAGCCGTCGATCCCGTCCGCAATCGCGCCCACCGCCGTCCGCCGCCAGGACGAGGAGGTCAGGTTGGCCTCGTCACGGGGGTTCGAAAGGAAAGCGAGCTCCAGGAGGACCGCCGGCACATCGGGGGAAAGCAGGACGAGCAGCGCCCCGCGCCGCTTGGGATTCTTGAGGAGCGGCATCGTCGTGCCCATCGCCTCGACGAGATTGTTGGCCAGCCGGTCGGAGTTCTGCTGCGCATTGGTCTGCGCAAGGTCGAGAAGGATGTCGCCGACGCCGTCATCGCTCGACACCTTCACGTCGAAAAGCACGAAATCGCCGGTGTTCTTCAACTCGTTGGCCATCTTTTCGGAACGGTTGGCCGACAGCGTGTAGACCGAAGCACCACGAAGGGAATGGTCCTCATGGCTGTCCGCATGGATCGACATGAAGAGGTCGGCTCCTGAATCGCGAGCCATCTGGATCCGCTGGGCGTGGGGAACGTAGACGTCCGTCGAGCGGGTCATCTTCACCTCGTAGCCGCGCTCCTCGAGGACATCCTTGAGGGCGGCGGCAAAGCCGAGGGTCACGTTCTTCTCCTTGGTCCGCGCCATGCCGATGGCGCCGGGCTCGTGCCCGCCATGCCCCGGATCGAGAACGATCAGGGGCCGCGAACGGGTCATGGCCGGCTCGCGCGCGGGAACCGGCTCGGGAAGGACCGCGACCTCGACGGGCTCGGCTTGCGGCTTGAGGGTCGGGGTGGGAAAGCTGCCGGAAGTCTCCGGCGCGACGCCCGGCTCCACCACCGCCTCCGCGACACGGGCAGGCGGACGCTGGGCTTCGAGTTCGGCGACCGCCGTTTCGAGGGACTGGAGCGGCGCGCCGAATTTCTCCGCTTCGGCGACGAAGGTTTCACGGTCGGCGGGATCGAGATCGATCACGAGGCGGTGATGCTTCACCTCGCCCTTGGGGTCCAGGACGAAGACCCGGGTGGGCAGCGCCGGGCCGACGAGCGCCACGCGCACCAGGTTCGGCTCGAAGAAGACCTGGTCGATGATCCCCTTGCCGGGCTTGCTGCCGCTGCCTTCGAGGCCGCCGGGGACGGTGAAGCGGGCATTCTCGACATGCACCAGGAGCTCGACGCCGGAACGGGTCGAGGGCCCCGCGAGATGGACGGGCTCACCCTCCACATCGAGCACCAGACGGGTCTGGCCCTCTGCGTTCACGCCCATCCGGATGTCCGTCACCACCACCGGGCCGGACCGCTCGCTCGCAGCAAGGACGCCGAAGAACAGGAGAATCAGGAGTGGTGGGATGAGCAGCAGCCGACGCATCGGAACTCCCAGGTTGTAAAGCCAACGCAGTCGCACGCGCGAGCTTAATGCAGCGTTAAGCATCCTCGGCTGAGGAAGATGACAGGATCGGACAGCTCTTCTTGAAGTTCTTCTCGAAAGGGCGCAAACCGTTCCGAAGCCGCAGGCGCGGGATGTGCGAAAGTTCACAGCGCGCCTCGCTGGCCAAGCCGAGAACATCGCTTCGGTTCTCGCCTCCGCAGGCATAGGCCGGACGGAGACAGGAAGCGGACCTGGCGCCGATGGCGCCGACAAACACGCATCGGCGTTGCCCGGTGCACCCGAAAGATACGTGATGGCCTTGCTCAATCTCCAACTCGCGCTGCGCTCACGCGCCCGGGCGTCTGGAACGGAGAGCCATCCTGCCCCTACCCTCATGAACAAGGCTGGTCCGGCGCATCGCCGCAGCCTCGGAGCCTTCAATGCCCAAATCCATGCTCATCGACGCTTACCACCAGGAGGAGACGCGCGTTGCCGTCACCCAGGGTGGCAAGATCGAGGACTTCGACTTCGAGTACGCCTCCCGTAAGCCCCTCCGCGGAAACATTTATCTCGCGCGGGTCACGAGGGTCGAACCCAGCCTCCAGGCCGCCTTCATCGAATATGGCGGGAACCGCCACGGCTTCCTCGCTTTCGGCGAGATTCATCCCGACTACTACCAGATCCCGGTGGCGGACCGTGAGGTGCTGCGCAAGGCCGAGGCCCTCGAGGTCGAGCTTGCCAAGAAGCTCGCCGAGCGTGACGCCGGTGACGATTTCGACCTCGACGAAGACGAGCTGAACAGCGCTGCCGAGAACACCGAGGTCGCGCAGGAGATCGCGGCGGCCGACGAGGGCGAGGACAGCGACGACCCATCCGAAGGCTCCGCCGCCGATTACGACGAAGGCAGCGCAGAGCAGGACGACGGCGAGTGGCACGCCCTCGACGAGAACCTTCTCGAGACCCTCGGCGAGGGTCCGGACCGCCGCAACGACGCGGCGTCTGCCGACGAGGAGGAAGAGGAAGAGGAAGAAAGCGACGAGCGGCCTTCCGAAGGCGAAGACGACCACCACGTCGCCGCCGCCAGGAACGAAAGCGATACGGAGATCCGCCGCTCGGACGAGCTCGACGAGAAGGCCGAGGTCCCCGTCGAGGATATCTCCACCGAAACCGACGAAGCGGTCGCTTTCGAGGAGGGCGGTAACGATGAAGAGGCATCGCCGGCCGAAGAGGAAGAAGGCGACAGATCCGTCTCCGACGCCGAACAGGCCGCACGCCAGGCCGAAGCCGAACTGAAGAAGCTCCGCGAGGAGTACGAGGCAGCCAAGCGCGAACGCAATCGCCTCCTTCGTGCCTACAAGATCCAGGAAGTCATCAAGCGCCGGCAGATCATGCTGGTGCAGGTCGTCAAGGAAGAGCGCGGCAACAAGGGCGCGGCTCTCACCACCTATCTCTCCCTCGCCGGCCGCTACGGTGTCCTGATGCCGAACACGGCCCGTGGCGGCGGCATCTCCCGCAAGATCACGTCACAGGCCGACCGCAAGCGCCTGAAGAAGGCGATGAACGAGCTCGACATCCCGGCGAACATGGGCCTCATCGTCAGGACTGCCGGTGCGAAGCGCTCCAAGGTCGAGATCAAACGCGATTACGACTACCTGACCCGCCTTTGGGAACGCATTCGCGAGCGCACGCTCGAATCGGTAGCGCCCTGCCTCATCTACGAGGAGGCGAGCCTGATCAAACGGGCCATCAGGGACCTCTACGACAAGGACACCGAACAGATCATCGTCCAGGGCGAAGAGGGCTACCGCGAAGCCAAGGACTTCATGAAGATGCTGATGCCGTCGCACGCCAAATACGTGCAGCAGCATAAGTCCGCCACGCCCCTCTTCATCGCCCACAAGGTCGAAAGCCAGCTCGACGCCATGTACGAGCCCGTGGTGCAGCTCAAATCCGGCGGCTACCTCGTCATCCAGCAGACCGAAGCGCTGGTCTCGATCGACGTGAACTCCGGCAAGGCCACCAAGGAGCGCAACGTCGAAGCCACGGCGCTCAAGACGAACTCCGAAGCCGCCGCCGAAGTGGCCCGGCAGTGCCGCCTCCGTGACCTCGCCGGCCTGATCGTCATCGACTTCATCGACATGGAGGAGAACCGCAACAACCGTGCGGTGGAGAAGAAGCTGAAGGAGGCGATGAAGAACGATCGCGCCCGGACGCAGATCGGCTCCATTTCCGGCTTCGGGCTTCTCGAGATGTCACGCCAGAGGCGGCGCTCAGGCATCGTCGACGGCACCACCCAGGCATGCCCGGTCTGCGCCGGGGCAGGCGCTGTCCGCAGCCACGAGATGGCGGCTCTCAGGATCCTGCGCGCCGCGGAAGGGATCGCCACGGATCGCCGCTACGGCCTCATCACCGTGAAAGCCTCGACCGAGTGCGCGCTCTATATCCTCAACACGCGCCGGGGCTGGCTCGAACGCATGGAGCAGAGCCATGGCATGAAGGTGAACGTCATCGCCGACAGCTCGAAATACGGCGATCAGTACGAAGTCTCGGGTTCGGGCACACCGGCCGAACAGGTCAGCCTTCGCGACACCATCGGTGACGACGGTCCCCTCTCCGACCTCGAGGCCCCCGAACTCCCTCAGGAAAACCAGTCCAAGGCGACCTCCGACGACGAGGACAGCGGCGACGACAAGCCCAAGCGGCGCCGTCGGCGGCGTCGGCGCAAGTCGGGCGACGAACGTGCCGATGACGGCACCGAGGAGACGAACGCCAAGGACAGCGCCTCCAGCGACAAGGAGGACGGCGACGGTGACGACGATACTGACAGCGGCAACGATGCCGAGGCGTCGGATGACGGCGACGACGAGAACGGCGATGGCAAATCGAAGCGCAAGCGCCGCCGTGGCCGCCGCGGTGGACGCCGCAACCGTCGCAACAAGTCCGAGGACGGCCAGTCCGGTGAGAACGGCGACAGCGACGTGGGCGAGGGGCAGTCAGGCGACGAAACCCCGAAGGAGCAACCCGCAGCGGCTGCGAAGGACGAAAGCACGCAGGCGGTGAAGGCCGATGAGGCCGCCGACCCGTCGAGCTCGGCGGACAGCGACGCGGACAAACAGGACGCCGGATCTGCCGAACCTGATGCGGCGTCCGGGCAGGCGTCCGAACCCGCCGGCGAGGACAAGCCGCAGGCACAGGAAGCCGCTCCCGAGCACGGGCAAGAGCCCGAGGCCGAAGACCGGAAGGCACCGGCCATGGCTGATCTCACCGAAAGCGGCCCGGTCGATGCCGCCCCGCAGCCTGACGCCGAGCAGGAGCAACCTGCCGCCGAGCCGGAGGCTCCCCCCGCTGTTGCGAACAGCGACGATCCGTCGGAACCCCGCCGGATCGGCTGGTGGCAACGCGCCTTCCAGAAGACCTAACGAAGCGAGCCAACCAAGGGGCGGGCGCGATACCTGACGGTGCCGCGCCCGCGGGCAGGAAGGGCCGGTCATGTCCATCAGTTTCGACCCGCGCCTTCAGAGCGCCGTCGGTTTCCTGGCGTTCTGGGCTATCGCGTGGTTGTTCTCGGAACGCCGGAGCAAGCTGCCGCCGCTGAGGCGTTTCATCGCCGTGACCGCGTTCCAGATTGGGCTCGCCGCAGTCTTCCTGCGCGTACCCGCGGCCCGTGACAGCCTCGCCGCTGCGAATGTCGTGGTCCTCGCCCTTCGCGACGCCACGATGAGCGCGACGAGTTTCATCTTCGGCTATGTGGGTCGCGACACCGACCTTCCCTTCCCCGTGCTCGAAGGGCAGGAAGGCGGCGTCTTCATCTTCGCTTTCCAGGCCCTGCCGCTGATCGTCTTCGTCGCGGCACTCGCAGCGGTGCTGTGGCACTGGGGTATCCTCAAGGTGATCATCCGCGGTTTTTCGATGATCCTGACGGCGCTCCTTGGCACCGGCGGGGCGGTCTCGCTCTCGGCTGCCGCGAACGTTCTTCTGGGACAGTCAGAGGCGCCGCTCCTGATCCGGCCCCTCCTGCGCAATCTTTCGCGCTCCGAGCTTTTCGCGGTGATCACCTGCGGCTTCGCCACGGTGGCGGGCACGGTGATGACGCTCTACGCCTACATCCTCACGCCGATCAGCCCGTCCATGCTCGGCCACATCATCGTCGCCTCGATCATCGCAGTTCCCGCGGCCCTTCTCCTTTCAGAGCTGGTGGTGCCGCCCGAGCCGGATGAGGTGCCGACCCGGGTGGACGAGGAGGCGTCGGGCTTCTCCTATCAGAGCACGATGGACGCCTTCACCGCCGGCGCGAGCGAGGGCGGCAAGCTCTGGGCGAACATCCTGGTCGCGATCCTCGCCTTCATCGCGCTGGCGTCGCTCGTCAATCTCATGCTGGCGAGCCTGCCCGATCTCGGCGGCGCTCCGATCACCCTCGAGAGAATCCTGGGTTACGGCTTCGCTCCCCTGGTTTGGCTCGCGGGCGTGCCCTGGGACCAGGCGCTCGACGCGGGGCAGCTCATGGGAGTGAAGACCGTCCTCAACGAGGTGATCGCCTATGTGCAGCTGGTGAACCTCGACGATGGCACACTCGACCCGCGGACGACCCTGATCATGGTCTATGCCCTCTGCGGCTTCGCCAACGTCGCCAGCCTTGGGATCATCATAGGCGGCCTTTCGGCGCTGGAGGCGAGCCGCAGGCCCGAAATCGTCGATCTTGCGCCCAAGGCGCTGATCAGCGGGACCCTCGCCACCCTGTCCTCGGGCGCCGCTGTGGGCCTGGTCTTTCCGGGCTAAACCCGAATTCACGCGCAGGCAGGGACAGAAGCACGCAAATTCGTTAGGTTCCCAATTCGGTTGGAAGGACGGGCGGATGGTTTTTCTGCGCAGGCTCATTCTCGTGGTGGCGGCGATTGCGATCGTCCCGGTGATGACCGGGCGGGCCGCGGCGCAGATGATGCTCCGCGACGCCGAGATCGAGGCCTGGCTCGACGATATGTCCGAACCCCTTTTCGATGCGGCCGGCCTGCCGGAAGGTTCTGTCGAGATCCTGCTGTTCGCTGGCCCCCCCAACGCTTTTGCGGGCGCGAATAACGGCCTCAAGATGGGCATCTTCACCGGGCTTCTGACCGAGGCCGATGTGCCCAACGAGATCGAGGGGGTCATCGCCCACGAGGCGGGGCACCTTGCGGGCGGCCACTCCGCGAGAAGCCGCGATGCCATGGCGCGGGCACAACGGCCCGCCCTTCTCAGCCTCGCCCTCGGCGCGGCCCTGCTCGCGGCGGGTGCACCTGCGGAGGCGGGTATCGGAGCCATCGGGCTTGGCCAGAACCTCGCCATGTCGAACTACCTAGCCTACAGCCGCGGCCAGGAATCGGCCGCCGACCAGGCTGCCGTGACCTATCTCGACGCGGTGGGCTCATCGAGCGCGGGGCTGATCGAATTCTTCGGCAAGCTGCAGAACGAGCAGCTGATCACCGCGCGGCGCGCGGTGCCCTATCTTCAGACCCACCCTCTCGCCCTGCAGCGGGTCAACGCCCTCGAACGCCGGGCGCAGGAGTCGGTTCACTGGCCCGAGCGCGACAGCGCGGAGGATATCGAGAAACTCCGCTTCATTCAGGCCAAGATCCACGGCTTTCTCAACGAACCGCACGTGACCCTCCGCATGTATCCTCTCACGGACCAGTCCGGCCCGGCACGCTATGCCCGCGCGGTCGCGTGGTACCGCGACAGCAAGCTCGAGGATGCATCGCGCGAGATCGACCGCCTGCTCGAGGAACAACCGGACAATCCCTTCTTTCACGAGCTCAAGGGCCAGATGCTGTTCGAGCACGGACAGGTGGAAGAGGCGATCACGCCCCACAGGCGTTCCGTCGCTCTGGCGCCGCAATTCGCGCTCCTGCGGATCAACCTCGCCCGGGCGCTTGTCGCAACCGAGCGCGAGGCGAATGTCAGCGAGGCGATCACCATGCTCGAAGAGGCCCTGCGGCTCGAGCGGAGCAACAGTTTCGCATGGACCGAGCTCGCCCGCGCCCAGAGCCTCCGAGGCAACGAGTCCCTCGCCATGCTCGCCCAGGCCGAGGCCAATTATCACGGCGGCAACCCCATCGACGCCCACCGGTTCGCCACACTGGCCAAGGACAAGCTGGACGCCGGGACCCCCGAACACCAGCAGGCCCTCGACATCGTGGTCGCCACCGCCGAAGAGGCCCGGAAACTTCGCGGCCGCCAGCGCAGCCGCCTTCCCTGAAGAGGATAACGACCCTTGATCCGACTTGCCCTTCTCGCGAGCCTTCTTCTCCTGTCCGCCTGCAACGCCAGCGAGCCCCAAGAGCAGGAAACCGTCGATGACGAATTCGCAGAGAAGGTCCGCGCCGTCCTGATGGAGCGGCCGGAGATCATGCTCGAAGCCCTCGAAGCCTACCGCGCCCGGATGGAAGGCGAGGCGGTGGCCGCGCAGGAGAACATCATCGCCGAGCAGCGTGCCGCAGTGGCCGGCTCTCTCGACGCGCTTCTCTCCGCACAGACCGGGAATGCCGTTGGCGCCCCGGCTTCCGAAGCGGATCTCGTGATCGTCGAGTTCTTCGACTACCAGTGCGGCTTCTGCCGTCAGGCCGTCGACCAGATCACCGAACTCACCGATGGCGAAACCGATGTCCGGGTGATCTTCCAGGAACTTCCCCTTCTCGGGCCGCAGTCGCGCGAAGCGGCGCTTGTCTCCCTTGCCGCAGGCGACATGGGCGCCGACACATACCGCAGGGTGCATCGCGCCCTGATGCAGAACTCGGGCCCGCTGACGGATGAAAAGATCGACCGCGCCCTCGCCCGGGCCGGGGTCGATGCCGGGGCGATCAGGACCTATCTGGACGAGAACGAGGAAAAGCTCCTCGCGCGCCTTCGCCAGTCGATTGGCCTTGCCGAGAGCCTGAAGGTCGAGGGAACACCCTTCTTTCTGGTCTACGATCCCGAGAGCGGCGATTTCGACGTCATGCCCGGCTATCACGAAGAGATGCTGACCGACGTCATCGAATCGGTCCGCGGCTGAGCCGATGACGGGAGGACAGGCCGATAAGCTTGTCCGGAAGGCCAAGGCCGCGCGTGCCGCCGGGGACAACCTCGCTGCCGCCGAACTCTACCGTCAGCTGACGGTTCTCAGGCCCGAGGATCCCGTTCTCTGGCACAATCTCGCGGCCGCTCTCGGCGATGCCGGCCAGCACGTCCGGGCGCTCGACGCGGCGCAGCGGGCCGAGGCGCTCGGCCTTCATGCCCCGGAGGCCTTCATGGTCCGCGCCCGGTCCTTGCAGGCCGTCGGTGACCTCGATGCAGCCGAGAAGGCCTTCCGGTTCGTGCTGGCGAGGCGCCCCTTCGATGCCGCCGCGCACAAGGACCTCGCGCAGCTCAGATGGATGGTCACGGGCAGTGCGGAGGAAGCGGTCGCCGCCCTCCTCCCCGCCTTTCAGAAGGCACCGGGAGACCTAGGGCTGCGGATCACCGCCGCCGATATACTGGGGCAGCTCGGACGGAAAACGGAAGCCGCCGGGGTCGCGCGGGAAAGCATCCGCCTTGCGCCGCAGGACCCGGTGGTTCTGACACGCGCGGCCGCCACGTTTCTCGACGCAGGGCTCGTGGACGAGGCACGTGATACCGCAGCGCAGGCCCTGA
Organism: uncultured Caulobacterales bacterium; assembly: GCA_964484475.1. GTDB lineage: Bacteria > Pseudomonadota > Alphaproteobacteria > Caulobacterales > Parvularculaceae > Parvularcula. The sequence goes on from CAZAFU010000022.1 coordinate 19,399, forward strand.
AGCTCGCTCCGCGGGCCAAGGACGCACGCACCCTCGAGGTGCAGTGCCTGCTCGCGGGCGGCGGCTATGAGGATGCTCTTCCCCGGGCAGAACATCTTTACGCGGCGTACCCCGAAGATCAGTTCCTTCGCGCCCTCGTTGCAACGGCCCTCAGGCTCCTCGGTGATCCGCGCTATCATGAACTCGTCGATTACCACCGCTGCGTGCGCGGCTACCCGCTGGAGGCACCGCCCGGGTGGTCGAGCGCGGAAAGCTACCGGCAGGACCTGCTGGCTGAACTTTCCGAACGGCATCGCTTCACCGCCCATCCCTTCGGTCAATCCGTCAAGGGCGCAAGCAGCCAGCTCGCCAGCATGCCCGGCGCCGGCGGGCGAGCCATGGCGGCGTGGCCCGATGCCGTCCTCGGTCCGGTGAAGGCCCATCTCCAGCGCATGGGCGAGCGCCCTCCCCCGGACGACAAGCTCAGGCAGAGGCTCGAAGTCTGGTCGGTCAGGCTGCTGCCTTCAGGGCATCACACCGATCATGTCCACCCGGCAGGGCTTCTCTCGTCGGCGTGCCATCTCAAGTTCGACGAACAGCCGGGGCCCCATGGCTGGCTGAGATTCGGCAGGCCGGGACTGAAACTCAAGGATCCCCTCGAGGAGGACTATATCGTCAGGCCCGAGCCGGGCGTTCTCGTGGCCTTCCCCTCCTCCTACTGGCACGGGGTGGCACCATTCGAGAAAGGAAGCGAACGGATCACCGTCGCAATGGACCTGGCGCGTCCGCGGCGCTAGCGGACACGCTCGACCCTGATGGATCTCTTCGCCGAAGCGAGCCGGAGCGAATAGCTGCCGAGCGAGCGCTTCTTGATGATGACTTCGAGCCCCGACTGCAACCCTCCGGGAGCGTAGAGGTCATTGGTATCACCCTGGAGTTGCCTCCAGACCTGACCGTTCTCGAGGCGGACGATATGCTTGCCCCGGTCCGTCCGCCCGAAGGTTTCGGCGACCGCGCGCATCTCGTTTTTCTCATCCCTGCGGGAACGCTCGAGGAGGTTGTCGGCACCGAAGCCTGCGTCCGGATCGCTCTCCTGCATCGGCTCGGCAGGCGGCAGGGCCGGGCTCGTCTCTGGTTCCGCCTGCGCCATCACCGGCTCGTCGATGTCCGGCACGGGCATCCGGGCTCCCGTCTGTTCGCCATAGACGCTCAGCACACTGCTTTTATCGTCAAAGCACCGGAGTCGCTCTGCGCCATCGGCGATCTGGCGGCAACTCGCCAGTTCCCTGAGCTCTGCGGGGCCCGGGGCAGATCCCTGAAAGGCGGCGGCAGCGGCCGGCACCGAGAAGAGCAGAAACGTCAGAAGAATACGGGACATGGCCACCTCCTTGCCCATAGGCCTAGCACATCCGCCGGGGCGGCAAGCGGACGGCTGCATAAAAAACGCCCGGCCGAAGCCGGGCGCCGATGGGCCCCTCCCGAAGGAGAGGCCCCTTGCGTGGTCACTTCTTAGAAGCGGATGTTCGCACCGAAGAAGATGAAGCGGCCTTCCGCGGTGTAGACACCGGCCACCGTGTTGCCTTCGACGTTGGCCGTCGGGGACGGGCCGAACTGCGGCACGACCTGCGGATCGTTGTCGAGCAGGTTGTTCACACCGAAGCGCAGCTCGAGGGTCTCGGTCGCGTCCCAGAAGATTGCGAAGTCGAGATAGTTTTCGGCATCGAGCTCAGCCGAGGTGAGGTTGCCATTGCCGACATCGCCGAAGGTGATGATGTCGCTTCCGTCGACTTCGTCGATCCGCTCGACCGACGAGAAGTAGCGCCACAGGAGCGACGCCCTGACATCCCACGGCGTCAGCCAGGTGGTGGTCAGGTTGTGACGGTAGTCGAACGTCGGGTTGCCGCAGTCCGCATCGAAGTAGCCGACGCAGTCAAAGGTGGCGCCGCCAGCGATCGGAGTCGTCTCGTTGGTGAGCTGGTAGGTCGAGTTGTACCCGAACCGCAGGTCACCATAGCTGCCGATCGAGTAACGATAGGCTGCCGAGAAGTCGATGCCGGTCGTCGCGAAACCACCGATGTTGACGTCGGTCGCGGTGATCGCCGCGTTTTCGCGAGGCACCTGGGTCAGCGATCCGTCCGTGCCACGATTGATCAGCGAGCAGAGCGCGGGACGCTCGCCGCTGAGGCACCCGTTGAGGGTCGTGGCGGTCGGGATGTTGGTGATCGCCTCTTCGACGGTGATGTCGTAGTAGTCGATCGACATCGTCAGGCCATCGATCTGGCGCGGCTCCCAGACGGCACCAACGGTGTAGGTGTCCGAAACCTCGGGCTCGAGATCCGGGTTACCACCGGTGATGACGTTGAGCTGACCGGAGTCGGGCGGGATGGCGCCGTATTGAGCGGCGGTCACACCGGTCCGTTGGCATTCCGCGAGGGACGCGGTCGGAGCTTCGGCGCTACCGGCGAAGCCCGAGCACGGGTCGGTCAGCGAGGTCAGGCCCGTGTTCTGCGGGTTGAAGAGCTCGAAGACGTTCGGTGCACGGATCGCACGCTGGTACTGCGCACGGAACCGGATGTCGCTGACCGGGGTCCAGGTCAGGCCGACGGCGTAGGTGTCGACGTCGAATTCGCCACCTTCGCGGTCGTTGAGGATGTCCTCCGAGGAGTAGGACGAACGGCGATACGCAGCCGTCAGGCCGAGTTCCTCGACACCCTGCATGCCTTGAACCAGCGGGATCGCGGCCTCGGTGTAGAGTTCCCAAAGCTCGGTTGCACCGTTGGTCGGGGGAACCGCACCGCCGGAACCGACGAGGAGGGCGTTGGCGTTGGTAATGTCCGCCTGCGCCTGGAGCTGGTCACGGCGATACTCGAAACCGGCCAGGAAGTTGATGCCATCGGTCGCGAAGGGGCTTGCGATGCCATAGTTGCCGAGGTCGCTTTGCAGCGTACCGCCGACAACGGTCTGCTGGGTTGCGCCGGTGGTCAGGCTGGGGGAGTCGATGTAGTCCGCAAGACCCGGTGCGTTGGTGGCATTCGGATCGTAGGCCGTCCGGAAGGCGACACAGTCAGGGTCCGTCCCGTTGATAGTGGAACGGCAGACCGCTTCACCCGTGGTCGGATCTTCGACGATGTCGAGCGCACGCTCGAGGTTCGTCTGGAGGACCTGCTGGGTCTGGATCCGGTTCAGGGTGGTCTCGGCATACTGACCGAAGACATCCCAGTCCCAGTTCTCGGCGAACGTACCGCGGAAGCCGCCGACGACACGGAAGTTGGTCAGCGTACGGTCGTCGGTACGGCCGCCACCCTCGACGAAGCGGCGACGCACTTCAGCCTGGGCGAAACCGTCACCGTCCTCGTCACGCGAGAAGGTGCCGTCCGCGCCCTGGACGCCGCAGATCAGCGCGAGCTGCTCGGGGGTCAGAAGCGGGTTGTCGCAGTTCACCTGGTTGATCGACGAACCGAAGGCGGCCGAAGGCGCGATGACCTGCGGAGAGTTCGACTTGGTGAAGCCGAATTCGAGGTACCCCGTCACGTTGTCGGTGATGTCGTAGTGACCGTTGAAGCCGGCGTTGAAGCGCTCGACCTGGCGGCGGATCGGGTTCAGCGGGTTGAAGTTGAACGCGTTGTTGAAGCCCGAGCTGAGCGAACCGTCCTCGTTGAGCGAGAATGCACCCGAGGTCACCGGATTGCCGTCGGCGCCGAGAATCGGCTGGCCGTCAGGTCCGAGAAGCGGATTGAAGTTGCCGACTTCGCCGGTGGGCGAGACCACGAAAGTGGTCGGGAACGGACCCTGGTTCGAGCCGAGGCAGAAGAGCTCTTCCGAACCGAACTCGGCCAGCGCGCAGCGGGAGAAGTCGCGGTCGGCCTGCTGGATGCCGTCATTGTAGAGGTAGCGGAAATAGCCGGTGACGTTACCACGGCCGCCGCCGACATTGGCGCCGAAGATACCGGTGATGTCGAAGGTGTCGTTGTCGGTGGTCGAGCCCTGGATCGGGTCCTCACCGATGTCGAGCAGCGCATCCTCGGCAAAGCCCGAGTTGTTGTTCGACTGGTTGAAGCCGTAGAGGCCGTCGATCTCGAAGCCTTCGAAGTCGTCGCGGAGAATGAAGTTGGCGACACCCGCGATGGCGTCCGAACCGTAGACGGCCGAGGCACCACCGGTGACGATCTCGACACGCTCGACGAGCTGCGCGGGGATGAGGTTGATGTCGCTCGGATAGCCGCCGTCGAGGGGCGAGCCCGGCGGAAGGCGCTTGCCGTTGGCGAGGACCAGGGTCCGAATCGCGCCGAGGCCGCGAAGGTCGAGGGTCGAGGTACCGTTCGCACCGTTCGCGAACGACGTCGTCTGCGCGGCAAAGGCCTGGGGCAGCGTGTTCACGAGGTCGATGACATCGGTCGTACCGCGAACGTCGAACAGTTCGGCGTCGATGGTCGTGACCGGGCTCGAGGACTCGATGTTGGGATCGGCGAGGCGCGAACCGGTGACGGTGATGACGTCCGCGTCATCGACCAGCGGGTCCTGTGCCATGGCTGTCGAGCTGGCGGCAATAGCCAGGGCAGCCATCGCACTGGATCCGAGGATCCTGTTGCGAAGCGTAGATTGCATAGTGAAAACCTCCATCTGAACAGCCGGACGCGAGGAATGCGACTCGCGCGGCTGGCCTTAGGAAAGAAGGGTTCCTGTTTCGAAAGCGAGCGGAAATGTTAGCTCCCGCGTAACAAAACGGCCCCCCGTGACGGTTTTGCAACAGATCCGCGGGGGGTCGTCCAAGACCGATTTCCCGACCGTTCAGGAATTTTTTAGCACATACTGCCAGAGGCCTCCGCGCTCCCCGCGTGAACCTTCCTGTCGAGACGGCGACCTGTTGCATCCGGGCCTCACCCGCGAAGGAAGCCGCAGCGCTGGGATTTTGCTTTATCGTTGAACGATAAAGAGCCAAGTTCTCTGAATTGACACCTTTGTGACACCCTCACTATGAGTGCTCTGGCTGGGTAGGGAGTCTCGTTCGTCACAGCGCCTGCATGCGGAATTTTGGCATATTCTTGCCAAGGTCCCTGTCCGGGCTGTGCCGAGAAACCGGCGCGTCGCCTCAGGCATCGGCGGCGTAACGGTTTCGAAGACCCTCCACTCCATTCTTCCCCGGCCGCGCGTGCGCGGTCGTGGACACGGGTCGGGCCCCTGGCATCGGGGCACGTCCGTCAGTCTGAAGTTGGCGTCGATAGAAAGGGGTACGTCACGTGAAAACTCATGAAACCAAGGGGCTCGAACGCCTCCGAAATGCGCTCGTCCTGAGCGCCTCGGTGGCTGCGATCGGCCTGGGCTCGGCTTACGCCCAGGATCCGGTCAGCATCGACGAACGCCCGGACGCGGAAACGGTCACCGGCGATGTGATCACCGTGACCGGCTCGCGTATCCGTCGTTCGGAACTCGAGACCACCGCTCCGATCTTCACACTCGGAGAACAAACCGTCGAAGACCGTGCGTTCACGAACGTTGCGGACCTCCTGAACCAGTCGCCGATCTTCGGTGGCTCGCTGACTCCCGCAGGTGACCAGAACGGCTTCACCGCCGGTCAGAACCAGGTCAACCTGTTCGACCTCGGCACGCAGCGTACGCTGACCCTGGTCAACGGCCGTCGCCTCGTTTCTTCGAACGCATCCGCTGCCTTCGTCGGAACCCCGGGCGGTCAGGTCGACCTCAACACCATCCCGGTGTCGATGATCGACCGGGTCGAGACGGTTCCCCTCGTCGGTGCTGCGACCTACGGCTCGGACGCGATCGCCGGTACGGTCAACGTCATCCTGAAAGACGACTTCGAAGGTTTCGAAGTGCGTGGCCAGTATGGCGAGCCCTTCGACATCAACGCGAGCAGCTACCAGCTCGCCACCCTCGTCGGCACCAACTTCGCCGACGGCCGCGGTAACGTCGTCTTCTCGGCCGAGTACACCAAGGACGAAGGCATCCTGACCTGCCAGCGGGACTATCTCTGCGAGAACGATCCGAACCTCGTCAACGTCGGCGCCCGGGCGCTCGACCTGAATGGTGACGGTCAGTTCGACAACCTGGTCAACGGTGCGACCGACATCGACGGTGACGGCGAAACCGACGCCATCCGCCTCGTCTATCGCGACCAGGTCGTTCAGCTCTTCGGCCCTGGCGGCACCGCGTCCACCGCGGCGGTGATTCCGTCCTTCGGCGTTGGCGCGTTCCCGGACGGCAACATCTACCAGTTCGACCCGGCCGGAAATCTCGAGGCTTGTGAACCCGGCGAGACCCCTCCGGGCAGCTCCGCGTTCTTCGCACAAGGCGGCACCTGCGGCGTCGACTTCTTCAACAACGTCGAGCAGCTCCGCTCGCCGGTCGACCGCTTCAACGCCTTCGCGGCGATGAACTTCGACATCACCGACAACGTCACCTTCCGTCAGGACTTCCTGATGGCGAACACCCAAGGTGAAGAGCTCGTCAACCAGGGCGGCTTCCAGACCTGGGCCTTCGGTGGCACCTCGGCTGCGATCAGCCTCGATGCCGACAACCCGTTCCTCACGGACCAGGCCCGCGGCATCCTCGATGCGAACGGTGTCGACTCGTTCCTGCTGAACCGGTTCAACAACGACATCGTCAGCTCGGGTTCGAACTCGAACGAGACCTTCGTCTACCGGATCTCGAACATCCTCGAAGGCCAGTTCGAGGCGATGGACCGCAACTTCTACTGGGACGTCTCGGCCTCGTTCAGCTCCGCTGACATCACCACGTCCACGATCGGGATCGTCGACGGCCGCTTCATCAACGCGGTGGACGCCCGCCAAGTGGATGACGAGCTTCTCGAGCAGGTCCGCCTGCAGGATCCGGACGACGCCACCGACGACCTCGCAAGCCTCGATGCGGCTTTCGATGTCCTCTCGGAAGCGGCTTCGAGCTCGGGTGAGATTGCCCGCGGCGACATCATCTGCGGCGCGTTCGCTGACCTTGCCGCCGGTACCCTCACCGGCTTCAACGAGCGTGCGACCGGCTTCGGCGTCGCCGACGAACAGCTTCCCTTCCTCGAAGGCTGCCAACCGCTGAACCTCTTCGGTCAGGGTGCGGCTTCTGCGGAAGCGATCGCGTTCATCAACGGCGGCCCGCAGCAGTCGCAGAACTCGAACGAGCAGACCGTCTACCAGGCCAACTTCGGCGGTGACGCGTTCGAACTGCCGGCCGGCATGGTGGCCTTCAACATCGGCGTCGAAAGCCGCCGCGAAGTCACCGAATCGGTTCCGAGCCTCGGCCTCGTGGTTCCGATCACCCGCTCGGCTTCCAACGGCCCGATCAGCGGCAAGGTCACGACCAACGAAGTCTATGGCGAGACCCTGATCCCGGTGGTCAGCCCGGACATGGCGATTCCCTTCGTCAACCGCCTCGAGTTCGAAGGTGCGGTCCGTTACCAGGAGTGGGAACTCTCGGCTGACGAACTGCAGTCGGAAACCACTTCGACGGTCTACTCGGTCTCGGGCACCTACGCCCCGGTCGAGCAGCTCCGCCTGCGTGGTACCTACGCAACCTCGTTCCGGAACCCGAACTTCGTGGAACTTCTGTTCCCGCCGACGATCACCTTCGTTGACGGTGCAGACCCCTGCGACAACCGGTTCGTCGGTGACGGTCCTTCTCCGGACACGCGCCGTGCCAACTGCCAGTCGATCGGCATCGATACGGACACCTTCGTGTCGAACATCTCGAACGCCACGATCTCGAACGGCCTGAACCGCGGTAACCCGGACCTGCAGCCTGAAGAGGCGACGTCCTGGACTGTCGGCCTGGTCTACGACTCGCAGATCCTGCCGGGCTTCGACCTCTCGGTGGACTACTACAACGTCGAGATCGAGGATCAGATCAACTTCCTCGACTTCGCCGATCTCGCGGCTGTCTGCTTCGACTCCGCGGACTTCCCGAACGAGGAAGCTTGCGACACGTTCGATCGTGACGCCAGCGGCCAGGTGACCTTCGCTTCGACGACGTGGGCAAACGCCGCGTTCTCGACCTTCGAGGCCGTCACCATCCGTGCCTTCTACGAGTTCGACGTCGCCGATGCTCTGGGCCTCGCGCGCCTGAGCGACGCTGCGCAGAACGACTGGGGCTCGATCTCGCTCGACGCCTTCACCCAGCACAACATCACCAACGAGTTCCAGGCAACTCCTGGTGCTGATGTGACCGAAGACGTCGGTGACTTCGCCGATCCCAAGTGGAACGGTACCTTCGACCTCGCCTGGGACTACAGCAACTTCCGGTTCACCTACCGGACCCGCTGGCAGAACGAGGTGCTGATCGATGCGCAGGGCCGGAACTTCTACTCGGTCGTGAACAACCCGATCACGGTTGATGGCGTTAACGGCTTCGAGGTCGATATCGACAACGATACCGATCCGCGGTTCATCCACGACATCAGCCTGCGTTACGATGTCAGTGATCGCTACTCGATCCAGGGCAACATCCAGAACCTGGCCAACCGTAAGCCGGACACCCTGCAGTTCGCAGCCGGTCACTTCGGCATCGATGAGCGTCTTGGCCGTCGCTACACCATCCGCGCGGTGGCCCGCTTCTAAGCGGTATTGCGAAACCTCCAGAGAAAGCGGGCCTTCGGGCCCGCTTTTTTTTGCTTCCGGGCAGGGAGCAAAAGAAAACCCCGCCGGGGCGGGGTCTTGTTCTTCCGGATCCTGTTGAATTCAGCGCCCGGTGAAGTCCGCTTTGGGGCTGGACGCTGCACCATATTGCCGCCGCCCCATGCGCCCGGCGAGAAATGCATGCCGTCCCGCCTCCACCGCCAGTTTCATTGCCCTGGCCATGCGGATCGGATCCCTCGCCTCGGCGATGGCGGTGTTCAGGAGCACGCCATCGCAGCCGAGCTCCATCGCGACGGCCGCGTCCGAAGCCGTCCCGACGCCCGCGTCCACGAGGACGGGTACGGAACACTGCTCGGCGATCAGGCGGATGTTGAGCGGATTCTGGATCCCGAGGCCCGAGCCGATGGGTGCGCCCAGAGGCATGATCGCCGCGGCCCCCTGCTCCTCCGCCCGCCGTGCGAGGACCGGATCGTCCGAGCAGTAGACCATCACATTGAAACCGTCGTCGACAAGCAGGTCCAGCGCCCGCAGGGTTTCGATCATGTCCGGGTAGAGGGTTTCAGGATCGGTCAGCACCTCGAGCTTCACGAGGTTCCAACCGCCGGCCTCCCGCGCGAGGCGCAGGGTCCTGACCGCATCCTCCGCACTGAAGCAACCGGCGGTGTTCGGAAGGAAGGTGAACTCCTCCGGGTCGAGGTGATCGACCAGCATCGGCTCGCTCGGGTCGGTGAGGTTCACCCGTCGAAGGGCCACCGTGACAATCTCGGCGCCCGCTGCGCGCGCCGCCGCGGCGTTTTCGGCATAGTCCTTGTACTTGCCCGTCCCGACGATCAGGCGAGACCGGAAGGTCCGCCCCGCCACGACAAACGGATCGTCGTCCTGCGCAGGGGTGTCGGCAATCCTGTCCATCTCTCAGCCTCCGCCCACGAAACGCAGAATCTCGATCTCGTCGCCGGGCGAAAGCGTGATGGCGCTGAAACGGGAGCGCGGGGCGATCTCCCGGTTCCGCTCCACCGCCACCTTGCCGGTGGTGATTCGCAGCTCGACGAGCAGATCGTCGATGGTCATGCCTTCCCGGGCGGCCCGGGGTTCGCCATTGACCCTGATTTCAAAGGATCCGGCGCTTTGCGGAGGATTGGTTTTGCTCATGCTCACACCCTCCAGCTATGAGGCCCCGATGAACACTTCAAGCGCGCCGAAGACCCTCGCCGTCCTGAACGGGCCGAACCTCAACCTCCTGGGGGAGCGGGAGCCGGAAATCTACGGCTCGGAAACCCTCGGCGAGATCGAGGCGATGTGCCGGAGCCACCTTCAAGGTACTGGTTTTGAACTCTTTTTCGCCCAAACCAACAGCGAGGGCGGGCTTGTCGACCTCGTCCAGCAGCAGCGCGGCGCGGGCGGACTGGTGATCAACGCAGCCGGCTACACCCATACATCGGTGGCCCTTCTGGACGCCCTGATGACGGTGGAGGCGCCCGTGATCGAGGTGCATCTCTCGTCGCCGGCAAGGCGCGAGCCGTTCCGCCACAAGTCGATCATCGCGCCTGCTTGCCGCGGCGTCATTGCCGGGCTCGGTATTCTTGGCTATCGCCTTGCTCTTGACGCAAGCATTGCGCTCGCTAGGGCAAAAGAACACAAGAGCTAAGGACAAAGAATCCATGGCAAAAGGGCATGACGACGACCTTCAGATCCTTCGCGAGCTCGCGAGTGTCTTGAGCGAAACCGGCCTCACCGAGGTCGAGCTCGAGCGCGGTGGGCTCCGGTTGAGGGTCGCGAAACAGGCGAGCCAGATGGTGGTTGAGCAGCCGACCCCTGCTCCGGCAGCGGCTCCTGTGCCGGCCCCTGCGGCCCCGGCGCCGCAACAGGTGGCTGCACCCTCGGCCGGGGAGCCGGTACGCTCCCCGATGGTCGGCACGGCCTATCTCTCGCCCACGCCAGGGGCAGCGCCCTTCGTCGAGGCCGGCGCCGAGGTGCAGGCCGGGCAGACCCTGATGATCGTCGAGGCGATGAAGACCATGAACGAGATCAAGGCGCCCCGCGCAGGCAGGATCCTCGAGATCCTGGCCCGTAACGCGGAGCCCGTGGAGTATGACGAAACCCTTCTCATTCTTGAGGCCTGAGCCGATGTTCAAGAAGGTCCTGATCGCCAACCGCGGCGAAATTGCGATGCGGGTACATCGCGCCTGCCGCGAACTCGGCATCGCTACCGTCGCCGTCCACTCCACCGCCGATTCGAAGGCCATGCATGTCCGTCTCGCCGACGAGAGCGTCTGCATCGGCCCGCCCCAGGCCAAGGACAGCTACCTGAACATTGCCGCGATCCTGTCGGCAGCCGAGATCACCGGCGCGGACGCGATCCATCCCGGCTACGGCTTCCTGTCCGAGAACGCGCGCTTCGCGGAGA
>CAZAFU010000022.1:30385-30960 GCA_964484475.1 uncultured Caulobacterales bacterium
CGGCCCGTCCGCTGACCACATCCGCACCATGGGCGACAAGATCGCCGCCAAGAAGGCCGTGGGCGAACTCGGAATTCCTCTCGTTCCGGGCTCTGACGGTGCGCTCGACGGCATCGATGCCGCCCGGAAGGCCATCAAGACGATCGGCTATCCGGCCCTGATCAAGGCCGCGGCCGGCGGTGGCGGACGAGGCATGAAGCTCGTCCGGGAGGAAGCCGAACTCGAGAACCAGTTGAACGCCGCGAGCCAGGAGGCCCTGGCCGCCTTCGGTGACGGCTCGGTCTATATTGAACGCTATCTCGAACGCCCGAGGCATATTGAAATCCAGATCGCTGCCGATTCGCACGGTAATGTGGTGCATCTGGGCGAGCGCGACTGCTCATTGCAGCGCCGCCACCAGAAGATCCTCGAGGAGGCGCCCTCCCCGGTCCTCTCTCCCGACGAGCGGGCCCGGATCGGCGAAATCACCCGCAAGGCGATTGAAGGCCTGGGCTATCTCGGCGTTGGGACCGTGGAATACCTCTACGAGAACGGCGAGTTCTTCTTCATCGAGATGAACACCCGGCTGCAGGTCG
>CAZAFU010000023.1:0-30092 GCA_964484475.1 uncultured Caulobacterales bacterium
GTTCGCGGCCGACCCCCTTTCCGTATCGACCGACGCCCCTCTTGAAGAGAACCTGACGGGCTGCCCGGGTGGTCCGTCGTCCCACGACACTGACGTCTGCTCGGGGCTGCGCGGCTTCCGGGACCCGCTCAGGACGTGTCGCCCTTGTGGACCGTGAAACCTTCATCCGCAGCAAGGCACGAGTGTCGGGGCCTTCGGCATCGAGGCGGCCACAGAACCCGGAAGCGCCCCCCCGAAACTTGCAACAAGGCACCGGGATCGTCCGGTTTCATCAATGCTGGACCTGTCCCGGCTGTCGGGCTTTTATGACCGCCATCATGGAAGGGGTTCCCGGATGAGGAAGTACGCCACGAGCGCAGGCCTTGCGTTTCTTCTCCTCGCAGCATGCGACAGCGGCACTGACGAGGATGTTGTGACGGGCGAAGGACCTGCCCCCGAAGAGGATCTTGGCACCCTTGTCGAAGAGCCCTCGGGCCCGGCGGAGGTTTCGGTCCTTCAGACCCTTGGACAGTTCGAAGGTTTTGTTTCCGACATCGCCGCGATGGAAGATCCCGCGCTGGGTTTCAGGGGCCGGATCCTGGCTGCGAACGCGGATGCGGGCATTCAGATGATCAGCCCGGAAGGCCGCAGCCTGGGAGCCATTCCCGGACCTGCGCCGGATGCGATCGCCGTCTCCTACGCGGTGCAGGTCGGCAACTCCGGTACGGTCCTTGGCTACAGGGCGCGTCAGGATGCTTCGGTGGTCGAGGCCTATCGGCCCGACGGCGCCAGGCTGGACGACCTCTTCCCGGCCGGCTCCTTCACCACCGGGCCCGGCGTACGCGACCTCTGTAGCGTCGGCGGGGTGATCATCGCCATCGACGGTCGCGGCGATGCGTGGCGCGGGGCCCTGCCCATGCGGCGCGCGGTCGATCCCGATACCGCAGAAGCCGCCGCGGCCATCCAGAAGCTCGATGGCCTGAGCGAGGTGACCGGCTGCTACGAAACCCCCGCGGGGGTCATTGCCACCGGGGAACGCGGTGCGTTGCTGATCCTCCCCGATGCTCTCGAGCCGGTCGGCATCGACCCCCGTGCGGCGGAGGTGGTCGAGACCGAGGCCGGGCTCGTCTCCGTGCGCATCGATGACGGGCTGATCGTCATCGACGGCAACCCCGTGCGGCTCACAAGGGACGATGGTCAACCGCTACGGGCCCGGATGATCCGGATCGTGGGCGGCAATTTCGGGGGTGTCCTGCGCGACGGCCTCGTCCTCGTGCTCGGCGAAGACAACAGTCTTCACACCTTGGGCTGGAGTACGATCGCCAACGCCGTCGGGGCAAACCGCCAGGCACTGACCCTGAGGCCGCCGCAGACGCCCTCGGGTGACCCCCGCTTTTCCATCGATGGGCCCGATGCCACCCTCGAGGCACGTGATCTCAGGCAGCCTGAGTTCGAAGAGAGAGAGGCCCAGCTTCCGCCGTCCGATGGGGGGTGACGGCGTAGGAGGCAGTCACCGCGGCCCCGAGGACCAGGAGTGCCCCCGCCTGGTGGGCAAGACCGAGCCACAGGGGAACAGCCGCGAGAAGGGCCCAGACGCCGAGACTGAACTGAAGGGCGACGCTGCCGCCGACCGCGATGGCGAGCGGCCGCAGCCCGGCCTTCCAGGCCCGCCACGTGACGGCCACGGCGAGCGCGACCACCACATAGGCGAAGGTGCGATGGTTGAACTGCACCGCCTCGATCGTCTCGAAGAGGGAGAGAAGCCCCGATCCTTCCCGCCAATATCCGGTTGGAACGATCTCGCCTTCCATCAGCGGCCAGCTGTTGTAGCTCTTTCCCGCCCGCAGGCCCGCAACGAAGGCGCCAAGGACGATCTGCACGGATAGCGCTGCGAGAAGCCCGACAGAAAGACGGGGTAGCCACCGATCGCCTGACGCGCCGAAACCTCTGTCCCTCACAAGGGCCATGAGCTGCCAGAGGACCAGCGCAAAGAGGAGGAGAGCGGTGCTCAGATGGAGGGCCAGGCGGTACTGGCTGACATCCACCCGCTCGGAGAGGCCAGAGCTCACCATGTACCAGCCGATGGCCCCTTGCAGGCAGACCAGGCCGAAGAGGCCCCAGAGCCGCCACCGCAGGCCACCACGGACCCGGCCGGTCACGCTGAAGACGACAAGGGGCAGGAGCATCACGAGACCGATGACCCGGCCGAGGTTCCGGTGGCCCCATTCCCACCAGTAGATGAACTTGAACTCATCGAGCGACATGCCGTAATTGACGCGCTCGTATTCCGGGATCTGCTTGTAGAGGGCGAAAGCCTCGGCCCAGCCCTGCTCGCCCATCGGTGGCAGGGCACCGATGATCGGATCCCATTCGGTGATCGAAAGGCCCGAATCCGTAAGGCGCGTCGCACCGCCGACGATGACCATCGCAGCGATGAGGACAAGGGTCAGTGCCAGCCAGAGGACGATGGGGCGATGTGCGGGGTTTCTGGTTGTCATCACGCGCCGCATATAGGCCCTGAACCATGATTTCGGAAAGTGCCGAGAAGCCGCGCCCCGGTGCGTCCTTCTCGAGCCTTGGAGGGAACGGAACCCGATGAACACGCGCGACAAGAAACTGCTCTTTGCGTTGGGCTTTGTTCCCTTCCTCATCCTCTACATGGGCGCAGCGCTCTTCCTTTGGGACCAGCTCCCTGACAGCCGGCTCCTCGAGCTCGTGTTCTTCATTGTCGCCGGAACGCTTTGGGCGTTCCCGCTCAAGCCGGTCATGCAATGGATGAACAAGCCCGCGCCCGACGCGGACGATGCCGCATAGGGCTAGGGTTTTCGCTCACCGGCCCGGATCCTCGCCTTCGGTTTCGGGGACCCTGAAGATCTGACCCGGATAGATGAGGTTCGGGTCGCGGATCTGGGCCTGGTTGGCATCGTAGATGACCGTGTACTGGAAGCCGTCGCCATAGGCGCGGCGGGCAATCGTCCACAGGTCGTTCCCCGGCTGGACGACCACATTTCCATCCTGGAACACGATATCTTCGCGGCGCGCCTGTTCGAAGGGAACCTCGAGGGCGTAGAGCGGCCTTCGGTCGGGACCGAGCTGGACGACCTGGAGGGTGTAGCGTCCCGGAGCCAGGCTCCCCGAAACGGACCAGGCCCCGGTTTCGTCGGCCTGTGTCTGTTCGAGGGGCTGCTGGTTCGCGAAGATCTGGACCACCGAGCCCGGCTCCGCCTGCCCGGCGATGATGACATTCCCTTCTTCGTCGTAGTCGATCGTGTCGACAGTCAACGGGCCGAGGCTCTCATCGACAGGAGCGGCCCGTTGCAGCACCTCCGTCGCGCCGCCCGGGGTCGTCCTGAGAACGACCGGCCCCCGGCCATCCGCATCGGGGACGTAGATGATGACGGTCTCTTCGCCGACGATCTGCATTCCCTCGGCAGTCTGCCGCAGCGTGAACTCGACCGGACCGGCCTCGAGCTGGGTGTCCACGGCCATGGCGAACGACCCGTCCGGGCCGATCCGCTCTTCGGCGATGACCTCGCCGTTGGCGAGCAGTTCAGCCGTAGCTCCCGGCTGGCCGCGCCCGGCCACCGTGGCAAAGCCGTCGCGCGTCACTCTCACGATGTCGAAGCTCGGCGGCATCACGCCCGGTTCCGTCACGCTTTCGACGACGCTTTCCTCATCCGGTATCCCTTCCTGCACAGTTTCCTCGCGCAGGAAGAAGTACCAGGCCGCCCCTCCTGTCAGGAGCAGCAACAAAACGATCAAAACTACACGCATGGTGTTGGAAGCCTCCCGCCGCCTTTCAACTTGGTTCTGCTACGAGCAATTAACCGTCGCAAGAAGGCTTTAGGGCATAGTCAAACCAGACGTACGACGACGAAGGAAGAAAAAACCATGTCCGATCAAGAACTTCGCTCCCTGTGTGTGTATTGCGGCAGCCGCTTTGGCACCGATCCCGTCTTCAAGAAAACGGCGGAAGATCTGGGAAGGCTGACCGCCGAGAAGGGGCTGCGACTGGTCTTCGGAGGTGGCGAGCAGGGGCTGATGGGCGTGGTCGCCCGCTCGGCAAGGGATGCGGGCGGTCGCGTCCTCGGTATCATCCCGACATTCCTCCAGGAAAAAGAGGGCCTTCTCGACAATATCGAGAGCCGTGAGGTCGAGACCATGCATGAGCGCAAGATCATGATGTTCGACGAGTGCGAGGCCTTCTGTGCCCTCCCGGGCGGCATCGGCACCCTCGAAGAGACGATCGAGGTGCTCTCGTGGGCGTCGCTTGCGATCCACAAGAAACCGATCGTCCTTTGCAATGTCGAGGGTTACTGGGATCCGCTGATCGACCTGATCCAGCACATGGTGGGAGGCGGGTTCGCCTATCCGGGACTGCAGGAGGCCATGGTGGTCGTCGACCGGGCGGAAGATGTCATCGACGCCGCGGCGGAACACCTCGAACGCCGTCTCGCGATGGTGTGAGAAGCGGCCACCCGGCCCCTCTCATTCAGCGACGCCCGCCGTATCGGGGCAACCGAGCCAGCCGGATTGCGGTCCGGTCGGCCGGCCGGCCTCGATCTGGACAGTGGACTGCTCGATCCCGAATTCGTTCCTCAATGTCTCCTTGATGAACAGAAGCGCCTGGTCGGCATTGCCGCCGGCGCGCACCACGGCGTGGAGGGCGAGCATCGGGTCCGAGGGGGTGAGCTGCCATGCCCTGACATGGTGGATGTCTTCGATGTCCCGGCTCTCGAGCAGTTTCAGGCGCAGCTCGTCGATATCGAGGCCGGGCGGCGCGGCCTGCATGAGGATGCTTCCCGTCTCGCGCAGCAGGGGAATGCTCGAGCGTAGAATGAGCCCGCATACGATCATCGTCAGGATGGCGTCGATGGCCAGGAAATTTGTCGCCATGATGATCAGCGCCGACAGGATGGCCGCGACGGAACCGAAGAGGTCAGCGGCGACGTGGAGCAGCGCCCCGCGGACATTCACGTCCTCTTCCGCGCCCACGTGAAGGACGGCAAAGGCCGCGAGGTTGGCAACAAGACCGATGACGGCCACGCCCAGCATCAGCGTCGTATCGATCTGCTGCGGACTGCCGAGGCGCTCGATGGCCTCGCCGAGCAGCATTCCGACCAGCACCAGCAGGCCCAGACCGTTGATGAAGGCGGCGAGCACCTGCGCGCGCTTCAGCCCGAAGGGGAACCGTTCGGTGACAGGGCGCTTGCCGATCCACTGGGCAAAGATCGCCAGCACGAGAGCGGCTGCGTCGGTCACCATGTGACCGGCATCGGCAAGAAGGGCGAGCGATCCCGAGAGAAGGCCGCCAACGACCTCCACCACCGCGAAGGTCGCGATCACGGCGAGGGCGATCCCGAGCCGTGTCATGCTTCCCATCCCGTGGTGGTGGTGGTGGGCATGGTCGGAGCCGTGACCACCGTGGGAATGGTCGTGTGATCCCTTCACCCAGTCATCCTCCAACCTGCTCAGCTCCGCCAGTCCGTTCTGCGACCGGTTATCACCGTTTGCACCCGGCAATACCAGCCACCGGGAGGATCCGGCTCCAGCCATCGGCGCCGCTCACCGTCAGCGTTCCCCCTCTTATATAGGCACCCGCCGGAAAATTCTGGCCCCAGTGCAGACGGCTCTCCACGGTGGTCACACCCTCTTCGCCGGGGGCCGCGAATGTCTGGTTCGCCCGCATCCCGACCCGGAGTTCCCCCGTCTGGCTCTGCAAGGTCAGTTCGGTCCTCTTCCCGTCAAGCGTCATGGTCCCGGCGGTCGCATCGATGACACGGAAGATCGGGAGCACGTCCGCACCCGACCGCATCCAGAGGATCATGCCGCACTGGCCGGCGGGAATGTTGTAGCCGGACAGCGGTGACGGGTCAGGAGCCTCGGTCCCCGTCAGGCGTGGCCTGCGCGGTTCCCTTGACGGCTCGTCCTCGGGCGCGCTCGCGCAGGCTCCCATCGCAAGAAAGCCGATCGCACACAGGGCGGCGGACCTCAGTCTGCAGGATCTCATGGCCACACCGTCCTGAACCGGCCTTCCCGGGTCTGGGAATAGGCCGGACCCTCGCGCACGAAACCAAGGCCGGCAAGATACTGGCCAAGCTCGCGCGTCGCCGGGGTCACGGTCAGTTCGGTGCTGTAGCTGCCAGCAGGATCGATTTCGACACGCAGGGCAATATCGGCGTCGTCGCCGCCCCCGCTCAGCGGCAGGACGAGACGCTCGCCTTCGCAGAGGGCTTCGCCGGCAAGGGGAAACCCGCGCGAGGAGAAGGCCCCGAGACTGTGTTCGAGAGCGTCCGTCCTCGCCAGGACCGCCTCGGCCTCACAGAGCTGACGGCCGAACGCCAGGCGGCCGATGTCGAGATCAAGGGAACCTTCCAGCGGCCTGCCCAGCGGATCGCGAAGATCGGTGATGCCGAGATTGATGGAGAGATCGGCATCCTCGAGAATGACGCTGTCGGCCGATGCCGACGCGACGCCCCTCCCCTCGATGCCGCGCCCGGAAAGATCGAAATGGGCCCGGGGTTCACCGCCCAGCAGACTGAAGGGATGGGCCCGGAAACGCAAGTCGCCGACAGGCTGCCCCCCCGTGGCCAGATCGTAGAGACGTCCCTGCCAGACTGTCCCTTCAGCTGCGCTGTAGGTGATCGGAAGCCGCTCGGTCACCAGGGTCAGCGGCAGTCGGTAGGCAAGAATGCCGAAAAAGACGGCAAGCGCGAAGATCGCGATCAGGACTTTCTTCATCGGCTGGCTTTCCTCAGTGTCAGTCGCGCCTCGATGCGGCCGCCGGTCTCGCCGGGCGTGACATAGGCCTCGGCCACGACGATGCCTTCTGTCTCTTCGAGCCCCCGCAGCCATGACCAGAATGCCGTGTAGGGTACGTTCTCGAGCGCGACCTCGATCTCGTTTTCGTTCGCGGCATTGATCCTGGTGAGCGTGACGCCCCTCTGGTTGGCGGCATTGGTCACGGCGGAGCGGATATTCCGCCCACTGCCGCGCACGGCCTGCTGCGGCTGCATCGCTTCACCAAGGGCCGCGATCCGCTGGGCCGAAGCAAAATCGGCCGTCGCGCGGTCCTGGAATCGAAGCGTCGGCATGATGATGCCGAAAACGAGAAGGAGGAGGATCAGGCTGGCGCCCAGGCCGCCGAGCAGGACCTGTTCGCGGGGCGTGAAACGCTGGAGGAACGGAAGTGTCATGATGCCCTCAGATAAAGCCGCGTGACGAAGGCCCCGTCTTCGCGGCGGGCATCGCTTCCTTCGCGGACTACGATCCCGTTGTCACGCAGCCGCGAAGACAATGCTTCGAGGTCCGAGAAACCTGCGAAGGTGAGTTCCGCGGTCAGCTCACCGTCCTCGGCATAGGAGAGGCTCGAAAGGGAGGCCCGTTCCTGCGCGCCCAGTGCTTCGTTGAGGACTGCGCTCAGGGCGATGAAGTCCGACCCGCCGGGCCCGGACGAACGGCTGCGGATCTGCCTCTCGAGGTCGATGATCGGTGTACCCGGATAGAGCTCCTCGAACCGCGCCTGGACACCGCCCCTGAGGTCCGAAGCCGCCTTCGCGTACCGGTAGCCGGCAATGCCTTCGGCCATGAGAAACACGACGCCGGCCGCAACGAGCAGACCCGCTGCGGCGAAGAGCGGACGGAGGCTCGGCATCGGCGCCCGCTTCGCCAGCGGCCCCTCCCGGAAATTCGTGCCGGACAGCGCGTGGGCGACATCATCGAATGTCACGGTGCGGACGTTGAGCCCTTTCACGAGCTCCGCCGCGAGCTCGCTTTCGACCGTAAAACCGCCCTTGGCGACCCGGACCGCGGACAGGCCTTCCGCCTCGAAGACCGCCGCTTCGTCATCGAGCGGCTGGGGTAGGAGAGCATGGTCGACGGTGACGATATCCGGGTCGAGCCCCACCGCGCTCAAAGCTTCGATGACGACCTCGACGTCCTCGCGCGGAACGATGGACGCGAGCCGTTCGCCCTCGCCGAGGTCTGAGAACGCGACGAGAGGGTCGGTGATACCCAGTGCCAGTTGATCCTCGAAAGCGAGCCCCGCGGCCCGCTGAAGATCGCTTCTGCGTTTCATGGGCAGCCGCATCACCCGGCTCGCGGCCCTCTGTGAAGCAAGGACGGCGACGGTCTTCTCATTGTCGGCGGCGGGTCGTTGGGCGGCGAGACCCTCGAGGGGGAGTGGGCCGCCCCTCTCGTCGGAAGCGGTATCGGTCCAGGCGAGAATGCCGGTCGGGGCAGCGGGATCAATGTGAATGACGAAGGTCACGGAAGCTGCTCCCCGCCCTTGCGCTCGAGAATCTCCGCCCCGCCCGACAGCCGGATGAGCGTGGTCTGGCGCTGGCGTCCGATGGGGCTTTCGATGACGGTCTCCATTTCGAGGAGCGTGGTCCTGTCGGAAAGCAGCCCCGCGAAATCCCCGGGCAGGTCGAGGTTTGCCAGCTCCGGTCGCTCAAGGAAATCAGCCACCTGTCCGAAGCCTGCCTGCGGCCGGTTGCCGATCAGGTCCCGGGCTGCGGAAAGCGTCAGGGCCTGGCCGGAAGCGGCCACCAGCAGCGGCGCATCCCGCTCGGTCAACATGTTCACGTTCAAGGTCTGGGCCCCATCGATCGGCAGCGCACACAGGTAAGGTGCCAGCGTACGATAAATATCTCGCGAAAACCCGGTAATGGCGCGGATTTCGGAGACCGAGGCCAGTGCCGTTCCGGCGGTGCGGTAAGGCACCTCGCGTCGTGTGTAGTCGAAATCCTCCGCGCTGCCGCTCTCGGCCCGCTGGTCGGCGTCGATGAAATCGGCGATCCGGAAGCCAAGCTGTTCGCCGGCTGCGCGCGATCCGCCCAGGACTTCGACCAGTTCCGAGAAGCGCTGCACCGCACCTGCGTCCACCGAACTGTCTTCGTCGTCCGAACCGCTCGAGGCCAGGTCGTTGATGTTGAAGCATTGCCCCGCATCGCGCAGGCGGATCGTCCCCACGGCATCGCCAAGGGGGATGATGATCGGCTCGCGCATCAGCTGCGGCAGCGCCGTGTCGAGTTCACTGCCCGCTTCCTGGATCCGGGCGATGGCCGCCTCTTCGATGCCCCGCAGGGCCCAGTAGGCCTGGTCTCTCATCTCGCCGGCGGTGGTCCGGGCGAGCACCCGGGTTGCCGTTTCGGTCATGACGACGGCGAGCGCGGCGATTGTCGCGGCAAGAAGCAGTACGGTCAGGAGCGCCGCCCCCTTCTCGCCCCTTCCCCTCATGAGGAGCCTCCGGTCAGGAAGATATGCTCCATCAGGCCGTAGTCGGGGTGTTCGAAGCTGATCCTCAGAGCGACGGGGCGGGCGCCGGGCTCGGTTTCCTCGCGCCAGTCCCTGGCCGTCAGGAACGCAATGTCGAGGTTTCGCAAGTCCTCGAGAAGCACCTGATCCCGAAAGGGCGTATCCAGAGCGGCGTCGATGAAGGGGCGTGTGCGACGGACCAGCTGATCGTCCTTGAGAAGGTAGGAGACGGCCTGGACTTCGGCGCGGGGTTCGCGCGAACCCGCATTCGTCCAGCCCGATCGCGTCAGCATCAGCAGCGTGGTCTCGTCGTCGCGGTCCATGAGGGCCGCGGCGGCATCGCCGCCGACGAATGCCGGCCGGGATCCGACGATGTTCGGTTCCCGCGCCTGCCTCGCGACGAGGTGGTTGAGATCATCTCTCATCACGATACGGAACGTCTCCACACGTCCGATGCGGCTCGCCGCCTCATCGAGTTGGGCGGTGCCATTGGCGGCGAGGCCGAGCGCCCCCACGGCGATCGCGCTGACAGCCGCGAAGATGCCGAGGGCAACGAGGATCTCGACCAGCGTCATCCCGCTCTGGGAAGGTTTCATGGCTCCCCTTCCCTCCGCGCGGCGACGGGCGCCAGTGTCGAAAAACTCGCGAGCACCTGCCTGCCGTCCCTGAGCCGAACGTCGCTGGTCACGACTTCAAAGCCTCTTATGGGCGAGGGTGACCGGTCAAGCTCGTAGCGGAAGACGCGCCCGGCGCGCTCGTTTTCACCTTCGATGTCGGCCGGCCGGCCGAGATTGCGATTGGCGACATAGAGGGCGAGTGCGTTTTCAGCCTCGATGCGCGCCAGCATCCTGTCGTCGAGGCTTGCGGTCTGCCTCGTGTGCTGGCCCATCAGCACAAGGAGGGAACCGATCACGCCGGCGAGAATGCCGAGCGCGACCAGGACTTCGATCAGGGTCATTCCGCGCTGTTTCACGAAGCATCCTCCCTCGTGATCTTCCCGAAACTGTCGATCCGAAGGACCATTTCGCCGCCTGCGGTCGTGAGTTCGAGCCTCGCGGGTGTCACCTCGCCGGAAGGAGCGAAAACCATATCGGGGGCTTCGGCCTCTTCCTCATCCTCGCCCAACGGACGGCCGAACAGGATTTCTTCGGGGTGTTCGGGAAGCCGCCACGTGCTGTCGGGTGCGAGGCTTGCGCTGACGGAAGGAGGAAGGATGACACTCTCACGTACCTGCCACTCCCCGCCACGCGCTTCGAGAACATCGAACCCCGCCTCCCCGTTCCTGATGGCGAGGAGTTTGCCGCCGTAGACGGCTTCGTCCCGGAGGGCGGCGATCTGCCGTTCCGCCGCGCGCATCGCTTCGGAGAGGCCGGTTTCGCCGCGCGGGGCCGCAAGCATCACCATGCCTGCCGTGAAGCCGATGATCAGCATCACGACGAGGAGTTCGACGAGCGTCAGCCCGCGCTCATTCCTGCCAGGAACCGATATCCGCATCGAGACCTTCCCCACCCGGACGGCCATCGCGGCCGTAGGAGATGATGTCGTATTCGCCGAACTCCCCGGGGTAGAGATAGACGTAAGGGTTGCCCCATGGGTCGCTCGGCAG
Source organism: uncultured Caulobacterales bacterium (assembly GCA_964484475.1). Taxonomy (GTDB): domain Bacteria; phylum Pseudomonadota; class Alphaproteobacteria; order Caulobacterales; family Parvularculaceae; genus Parvularcula. The sequence continues at coordinate 10,844 of CAZAFU010000023.1, forward strand.
GCCCTTGACGTAGCCGCCGGTCTGGTAGCGCTCGGGACGGCGGGCACCCTGGGGCAGCTCCACGAGGGCGTTCAGGCCCTGCTGCTGGCTCGGGAAGCTCTGCATGTCGAGGCGATACTGCGTCAGCGCCGCTTCGAGCCGTTTGATATCCGTGCGTGCCGTCGACACGGCGGCCTTGTCCGCGGCGGGCAGCACGTTGAAAACCACGATGCCGGATATCAGCCCGATGATGACGATCACCACCATCAGTTCGACCAGCGTCAGGCCGCGTTCGTTCGCATGTCTCTTCTTCATGATCACTCTACCCCTAGCCCAGCGCCATGTTGTTGATCTGCAGGATCGGTAGCATGATCGATAGAACAATGAGCATGACGATCAAGCCAAGCAGAACGATCACCGCAGGCTCGAGCAGGCGGAGGGCGACAGTGGTCGCCGTTTCGAACCCCGCCTCCATCTGCGTGGCCGTGCGGGCCAGCATGTCGGGCAGCGCGCCGGAGCGTTCGCCGGCGGCGATCATGGACGCCATGATCGGAGGGAACACGGCTGCGCGCCTGATCGCCACGGCCAGCGAGGCCCCTTCCCTGACCGCTCCGGTCGCAACGCCGATCTCCTGCCTGATGTAGTCGTTGGTGAGGGTCCTGCGCGCGCCTTCGAGCGCATCGAGAAGCGGTGTCCCTGCCGCGAACAGGGTCGCGAGGGTCCGGGCGAAGCGCGCCGCATCGAGTTCCCGGATCAGCTTTCCCGCAACCGGGAGGCGCAGCATCAGCCGGTCCATCCTCAGCCTCAGTCTTTCCCGGCGCCTGATCTGCCAGAACGCCGCGACCGTCAGAAGGATCGCAAGAAGGATCAGCCAGCCGTAAGCACCGATGATGTTCGAAGCGCCGATGACGATGCGCGTGGGCAGCGGCAGCGTCACACCGTCCATGCGGCTGAACTGCTCGACCATCTTGGGGACGACGAAACTCATGAGAGCCCAGACCACGCCGATCGCCACGACGAAGATGCAGATCGGATAGATCAGCGCCTGCCCCGCCTTCTGCGCCATGGCCTGGTTGCGCTCGAGCATGTCGGCGAGACGGGCGAGCACCTTCCCCAGGTCGCCCGAGGTTTCGCCACTGGCGACGATACCCCTGTAGAGGGGCGTGAACGCCTTAGGGTGTTCGCCAAGGGCCTTGGAAAGCCGCCAGCCTTCGATCACGCGGGCGCGGACAGCGACGAGGACACCGGCGATCGGCTGCCCTTCCATCTGTGACGCGACGGCCGCCAGCGCCTCCTCGACGGGCATTGCCGCCTCGATGAGGGTCGCGAGTTGCCGGGTGGCCGCAACGACTTCCGCCTTGCCCGGCGGTTTCGGGCCACTCTTGATCGAGAGGAAACTCCGCTGCCCTCTCTCGTCGATGGCAAGCAGGGTCAGTCCCGAAGCGGTCAGCTCGCGCCTCGCCCGGCGCAACGTCTCCGCTTCGATGGTGCCTCGACGCTTCCGGCCGGCCGCATCGACGGCTTCGTAGCGGAAGGCGCTCACGAGGTTTCTGCCTCCTGCACGACCTTGAGGACCTCCGCGATCGATGTCCGGCCGGCGAGGACATGCTCATAGCCCGCCTGGGCGAGTGTCGGCGCGTCGCGAAACGCAACCGCGCGCATGTCCTGTTCACCGCCATCGTCATGGATCAGCCTGCGGAGCTCGTCTGTCACGACGACCAGTTCGTAAAGGCCGATCCTGCCTTCGTAGCCGGTATGGTTGCAGGCCGCGCAACCGACGGGCTCGCAGACCCTGGCGCCGTCCCCCTCGTTCACGCCGAGCATGTCCCGCTCGAGCGCGGTGGGCTCGACCTGCCTCTTGCAGACCTCGCAAAGGCGCCTGACGAGCCTTTGGGCAAGCACGGCTGCGATCGTCGGCGACAACAGGAAGGGCTCGACCCCCATATCCCGCAGCCTCGTCACGGCACCGATGGCCGAGTTCGTGTGGATCGTCGAAAGGACGAGGTGGCCGGTCAGCGATGCCTGCACAGCGATCTGGGCCGTCTCGACATCCCTGATCTCGCCGACCATGACAATGTCCGGGTCCTGACGGAGAATGGCTCTCAGTCCGGTCGCGAAGGTCATGCCGACCTTGGCGTTGACCTGGGTCTGCCCCACCCCGTCGAGGGCATATTCCACCGGGTCCTCGACGGTGAGGATGTTCACTCCCGGATCGTTCAGGAGGGTCAGTGCCGCATAGAGCGTCGTGGTCTTGCCCGAACCCGTCGGCCCGGTGACCAGGATGACGCCATTGGGCCTGCGCAGGACCTTCTTGAACCGCTCGCGCAGGGCGGCAGGCATGCCGAGCGCATCGAGGTCGAGCTGGGCGTGTTCCTTGTCCAGAAGGCGCATCACGATCCGTTCGCCGAAACGGCTCGGTAGCGTCGACACGCGCACATCGACCAGCCGCCCACCCATGGCCAGACTGATCCGGCCATCCTGCGGCACCCGCTTTTCCGCGATGTCCAGCCGGGCCATCACCTTGACCCGGCTCGTCAGCACCGGCGTCATCTTCGGCGGGAGGCTGAGGACCTCCCGCAGGACACCGTCGATCCGCAATCGGATGGAAAGAGCGCCTTCGTAGGGTTCGACGTGGATATCGGAAGCCCTCGTCTTCACCGCCTCCGCGATCAGGGCGTTGATCAGCCTGATGACGGGGGCATCGTCTTCGGTATCGAGAAGATCGGCGGTTTCCGGGAGCCCCTCGGCAAGCGCCGAAAGGTCTTCGTGCTCGTTCTCGTCGTCGAAGGTCGCGGCGGAAAGCCCCTCGACCGAATAGATCTCGGAGAGGCGGCGGTCGAACACCTTCACCGGCAGGGTCTCGATGGTGACCGGGCGCCCGGCCGCCCGCCGCGCCTCCGCGACCGTCAGGATCGGCACCTCCCCGTCGGGACGCTCTCGCAAGCCGATCAGTGCGGTACCTTCGTTCCGCTCAAGGAGGATGACACCGTGCTCCTTGGCGAAACCGTAGGCAAACCTCGGCGTGTCGCTCTCGGGCGGCGCAGCGCGGGCGGGATCCGCGGTCTCGCTCACGGTGCCTCCGCCTCCGGCTCCTTCACCGCCCTGACCGCCTCCTCCGAGACCGGATCGGTACCGTAGAGAGGCAGACCCAGAAGTTCCTCGCGCACGCGGTCAAGACGGCTCGGCCCTTCCTGGAGACGCTCCGCGCGCATCTGCCGCTGGCGCGCGAAATCGTATTTTCGGGCGGTCACGGCATTCGCGGTGGCTGCGTCCCTGATGATCGTCGGCCGGATGAACACCATCAGTGTCGTCTCTTCCTCGGACCTCGTCTGGCCCTTGAAGAGATTACCAAGAACCGGGATGTCCCCCAAGAACGGAACCTTCGTTTCGGTGTTCCGCTGGTCGTTATCCACAAGGCCCCCGATCACGATCAGTTCGCCGTTATCGGCAACGGTGGCCGTTTCCGTCACGGACTTCTGCGTGATCGGACTGTCGGAAACCGCCGTGAATGCGGTCAGGGAGCTGACCTCCAACTTGATCTTCAGGGTCACCGCGTCGCCATCATTGATCTGGGGCGTCACCTCGAGGATCGTGCCGATGTCCTGCCGCTCGATGTTCCGGAAGCCGCCCTGGAAATCGGTACCCACGGCTTCACCGGTGACAACGGGAATCTCCTGGCCGACCTGGAGGCGGGCGGGTTCGTTGTCGAGGACCGTCGTGAAAGGCGTCGACAGGACATTCGAGCGGCTGTCCGACCGGATTGCCGAAATCAGGACGCCGAACAGGCCGCCATCATCGGTCTCGCCGCCGAACCCGGCGAGGAAACCGTTGAAGCTCAAGAGGTCGGAGACGGCAGCTTCGATCAGCTGTCCCGAAACCGCGGCGACGTCGGCGTCGACATCGTCTTCTTCGGTCACCACCACCTGTCCGTCGATGATCTGGGTGACCTGCCGGTTGTCGTCCTCCTCCGACAGGAAGAAAGCCGCACCGGCCGCCGAGATCAGGTTCGGCTGGGTGTTGGTGAAGCTGGCCGCGGTGGCCGGGAGGCCGTCACCGCCCGAAAGGTACTGCACCCCGAGCTCGCGGGCCGTGTTGTTGGCGATCTCGACGACGATCGCTTCGATGAGGACCTGGGGGCGACGGATATCGAGCTGCGCGATCAGGGAACGGATCGTCTTCTGGGCCTCCGGCGGGGCATTGACGAGGATCGCGTTGGTCGGGCGATGGAATGTGACGATCGGGCCATTGGCGCCCACCGCTCCGGCTACGGCCTGGCCGTCGGGCGACGTCGGCGCCGGACGGCCCGTGACGAGCTGGGTGATGATCTGGACCAGTTCCTCGCCGTCGGCGTGGTTGAGGTAGATCGCATCGAAGTTCCCACGGAGGCTGTTCGACCTGTCGAGCTCCTGGACGACAGGGAGCAAGCGGGAAATCTGCTGGGGTGCGCCGCGGAGAACGACCTGGTTCGTACCCGGATTGGCGATGATCTCGAGCGGCATACCCGAGCGTTCGGGGCCCTGTTGCCCGACGATATCGCGGAGGGTGGCGGCGACCTGTGTTGCATCGGCGTCCTGAAGATCGACGGTTCTCACGATCGTCTCGTCCACGTCGATACTCTCGACGACTTCGCGGATGCGTTCCACGTTCCTCGCAGTATCGACCACGATGAGGGTGTTGCTTTCCGGCGTCGGAACGATCAGCCCCTGCTGGCCGACGAGCCCCCTGAGGGTGCTTGCAGCGTTGCGCGCATCGATGTTCCGCAAGGGTATGATCCGGGTTATGGTCCCGCCGAGGTTCGGCGCGCTGTCGACAGGCCCCGCGTCGCGTGCGCCCTGCTCGATCGGGACGATCTTGTAGATGCGATCGCCCACCGGGATGGCGGTGAAGTTGTTCACCTGGAGCGTCGCGAGGAAAACCTCGAAGATTTCTTCCCGCGTGAGACCCGTGCCCGGAGGCGAGATGATGTTCACCCGCCCGGAGAGCCTTGGATCGAGGACGAACTGGAAACCCGTCCGGGCAGAGACTTCGGCCGCGACGGCCTTAAGGTCGGCATCCTCGTAGTTGAGAGTGGTCAGGTCTTCCTGAGCAGCCGCAACGGTCAAGCTCGCCAGTGCCGCGATAGATATTGAACGCAGAGTACGGAGCATCGAAACCTCAGAAATCTCCGCCCTGGGGCAGGGAGAATTGGACGACCGTCTCTTCGCCATCGCGAAGGACAGTCACGGATACGCGGTCGTTCTGGTAGGCTGACTGGAGAACCTTGGTCATGGCCGTACGGTCCGGGGGGAGCGGCCTGCCATCAATCGCCGTCGGAATATCGTCGGGCTCGAAACCCTGATTGGTGAGTTGCGCGAGGAACGGACCCGCCACATCGCGCAACCTGACGGACCGTTCTGCGGGCGCTGCCGGTGCGGGGGCAGCCTGTCCCTCCCCGGACGGATCGGCCGCCACGGGCAGGTCGTTGGCTATCTCGGGCCGATTTTGAAAGAGCAGGGCTTCGAGCCTGCCGTTGCGGTTGATGACCGCTCGCCATGTTTCGACTTTCCGCAGGGTGACGCCGGGCAGGATCGTCTCGCCCTCACTGATGACCACCTGCTTGCCGTTCGGCGTCTCGATCAGGGCGCGGCTGTCGTCGCCGCTGTTGGGGGTGACGCCGCGCAGGACGAGCCGGAGGGTGGTGACGGGGAGATCGTCTTCGATGGCCTCCTCACCGCTTTCGGGCTCGGACGAGGCGAAGAGGTTCCGCTCCGTCAGGAGTTCGACCGGCGCCGAAGCGGCGGTGCGAGCCGCATCCCGGTTCCCCGCCTGAACCGGAGGCCCCTGGAGGGGAGAAATCACCGCGAGGGTCAGTTCGACAAGGGTCAGGGCCAGGAGGAGGGCCGCGAGCAGCGTCAATCCGAGAGCGGCGCGGGATACCCATCGCCCACCCAGAAAGTGCTGCCAGCCTGACACCGTCACCTCGCCCTGCCCTCCGCTTGGCTTGTCTCTGCCGCTGCGATTGGCTCCCACCTACGGGCTACCGAAGGAAGGGATGCGCGACACACAGCCGAAACGCTAGCCGATAACCATTAGTCTTAAGTAACGCCCGGCTGCTTCGCCCGCCCCTTGGCATCCGATGCTGGCGATACATTATACCGCCAAGGCCGCCGCCGATAGGGACAGGGCGCAGCAGCGCATGACTTTTTCAACATCCAGCCGATGACCTGCCATCGACGCAGAAAGGCCCGCGGTTTTCCCGCGGGCCTTTCTCGATCGCGCTGCAATCGCCCGTCAGAACTCCCGCGACAGGCTGAAGGTGATGATCCGGCCCCGATCGAACGCCGTGAACGGAAGCTCGCGCCCGTTGAGATCACGGCGGAACGCATTGAACTCCTCGCCGAGAAGGTTCTGCGCCTTCACCGCGACGCCGTAGGCACCACCCCGGAACTCGAACCCTTTCGAGTAGACCACGTCCAGAAGAAGCGGCGGGTCCTCGAGAACCCGGTCCGACCCTTCCTGCTGGGCCTGGCCGAGCAGCAGGGTCCGCTCGCTGGCATAGTTCAGAAGGAGGTTGATCGTCTGATCGGTTTCGGTGTCCTCCAGCCCGAGCTGCAGGTTGAAGAGGTGATCGGACTGGCCTTCGAGACTGTGGTCGGCGACCAGCTGGATGGAGGCATCACGGACGAGAGGAACAACCGTCCCGCTGCTGAACTGCGGCAGGATGACCTCGCCGTCCACGTCCACCTCACTGTCCGTGTAGGTATAGTTGGCGACGAAGACGACTTCCTGGTTCCTGAGCCAGTCGATGCCGCTGTCGATCAGGTCAAAGCGTTTCTCGAACTCGACTTCCGCACCGTAGACGGTGGCCGAGGGCGAGTTCACGAAGGTCGAGACGCCCGACTCCCGCTGGGTGAAGACCCGCTCGATGGGATTGTCGATATCCTTGTAGAAACCACCGACGGTAAGGAATTCGCCGCGCCGGAAGTACCATTCGGCCCGCGCGTCGACGTTCAGGATCTCGGAGTTCACGAGGAACGGGTTACCGAGCAGCGGGATATCGAGGTTCGGGTCGAGGAACTCCGTACCCGCAAGTTCGCGGAACTGCGGCCGGGTGATGGTCTTCGAAGCACCGGCCCGCAGCTGCAAGTTGCCCAGCGGGTTCCACGTGATGGTGGCCGCAGGCAGGAAGAAGTCCTCTTCAAGAACGACGGTCTCATCAGCCGTGGGCGAGCCGTTCGGGCTGAGGAAGGTTGCGGTCTCCTGGGTCGAGTCCTCGAAACGGCCACCGATCGAGAAGCGGAGGTATTCGTTCAGCTCCACATCGGTCATGATGTAGCCTGCCGCCGTCTCGAGCGAAGCCTCGGTCGTGTCGGGAAGCAGGAAGTTCGTTGCCGACTGGATCTGCAGGAACTGGTTCAGGAAAATCTCGTCCTGATAAAGAGCATCCGTGCGCAGCGCTGCCAGCGGCCCGAGACCGTCCGACCCGAGGGCCGGGCCGGGATTGATGCGGAAGACACGAAGCAGCGTGTCGCGGGTGTTGTCCGCATAGGCGCCGCCCGCCCTGATCTCGCCGACGATGTTCCCGATGCTGTAAGGAAGGGTGAAGTCGACGCCGCTGTAGAAATTCTCGTCTTCGAGTTCGGAGAAGCGGATCGAGTTCGCCGCGATGTTGGGAAGATAGGCGAAGATTTCCCGGTCATCGGAGGCCGGGGTCTCTGGGATGACGTCCGAGAGCATCCGGCGCTGACGCAGGGTGTTGCGCTCGTAGGGCGAGTTCCGGTCGGCCTGGCCATAGGCCACGCGCCACTCCGCCTCGAGGTCCCCGAGATTGGCGAAGAGGTGCTCGCCCGCAAGCTGGGCCTGCCAGACCTGGCGTTCGACGAACTCGGTGAATTCCTCGCGAAGGGGCGCATCCTGGGCGAAACGGTCCTCCTCGATGGAGTCCCCGCCGAACTCGTTCTGGTCGCTGCCGAAACCGGTCCGCGCCCGCTTGAGGGTGCTGCGCAGGATGAAGGCCGTCGCATTGACCTGGTGGTCGCCACCGAACTCGAAACCGGTCGATGTCAGTGCGTTGAACTGGGTGTCCTGACGGGTTTCGAGATAGTCGAGCCGGTCCTGCTCGTTCTCGGTATTGAATACGCCGGCCTGGATGAACGAACGGTCCTGGATGCCCTCGCGGTTCGTGAAGTCGCGGCTGAACCCGACATAGCTCACATTACCGACCCTGAGATCGGCATTGTCCACGAACACCCGGCCGAAAGTGGCCGAGGCGCCGCCGTTCACCGGGACGTCGTTGTCGTTGACGATGACCAGCGTGTCGGAGTTCTCGAATTCCGCAGCCGCTTCGGGGCTCAGGGCATTGCCGGCGCCGAGGCTGTCGGTGAGGATTTCCTGGTTCGCGAGCGAGGGAAGGTCACGCAGGCCGTCGTCGAAGCCGAAACGATCCGTGTCGGAACCTTCGTAGAAGAGCCCGTCCCGCAGCGAGGTCACCGTGTCGATCCCGACGCTGGCAGAGAGCTCGAAGAAGTTGTCGGTGGGGATCGAAGCCGTCCTCAGATCGATGGCGGCACCGCCGAATTCACCCGAGAATTCGGGCGAGTAGGTCTTCTGGGCGAGCGAGCCGGCCAGGATCTTGGTCGGGATGATGTCGAGAGGAATGGCCCGGCGGAGAGGCTCCGGCGAGGGAAGCGGCACGCCGTTCACGGTCGCCGACGAGTACCGCTCGTTCAGGCCCCGTGCCACGGGGAATTTACCGTCCACGACAGAGATACCCGCGACCCGGCGGATGGCCGCCGCCACGTCACTGTCACCGGCCCGCGCGAAGTCTTCCGCGTCCAGAACGCTCGAGATCTCGGCCGTCTGTTGCTTTTCGTCCGGGACGAAGACGCCGCGAACGACGATCTGATCTTCGATATCGTCCGCAGCCTGTCCACTTGCGACATCTTCCTGCGCGGCCGCGATGCCGGCGCTGGCCAGGAGGGACGCAAGCAGCGCCGCCGTCGAAGCCGTTGTCGTCAATCTCTTCATCTCAACCTCTCACCCCCCAGGGGCCCTGATCGTATCATGCAAAAGGGGAGCACGGACGGATCCGTGCTCCCGCATAGGGTTTCGGCTTAGAGACCGACGGTCCAGCCGAGGTACCAGGTGTCCGAAGCATCCTCGACGGCACCGATGTAGGAGGTGTCCTCGAAGAAGTCGCCGGGGACCGTTGTCGTGGCCAGGTTTTCGTTCGCACCCGGTACGAGGGCGACCGTCGCCCCGCTCGCGGCGGCCAAGGTGCTGTCTTCACCGGCATCCTCGCCATTCTCGTTGAGGTTGGCCGCGTCGAAGATCGACGGGGAGCCGTCGAGAGCCAGCGGCGTCTCGAAGTCCACGAGGTAGGTGGAGAAGAAGGTCGGCGTGCCCGTCGCAGGCGTGGACGGATCATAGTCGATGCCGTCACCGGCATCGTTGCCGACCACGATCGAGTTGTAGATCGAGGCGCCCGTACCGCGGCGGAGCTTGATGCCATCCTGCGGGTTGGAAGCCGGCGTCTGGTCGATCAGCGTCATGTTGGCGATGGTCGGGTTGGAGCGTGGCTCACGGCTCGGGAAGTCGCCGTTGTTGTCGCCCTCGATGACCCGGGGGTCGCCGCTGATGCCGGTGTCCTGGAAGAGGATCACGTACTGCACGCTGCCGGTCCAGCCATCGGTCCAGTCGAAGGAGTCGTCGCCCGCAGAGGTGACCACGAGGTGGCTCGCGTTCACCGTACCGCCGAAGAACTCGATACCGTCGTCCTGGTTCTGGTGAACCTGGAGGTAGTCGACCTCGGTACCCGAGCCGACGCCCTGGAAGGCCACGCCGTTGAGCTCGTCATCGGCACCGAAAAGGAAGCCGGCGTAGGAGACACGGACATAGTTCAGGCGACCCGAATTGTCTTCCGGGGACTGACCGCCGAAGAGGCCGGAGCCACCCTCGCCGTCCTTGACGCAGTTCACGGTCCCAAGGACAGCCTCTTCGCAGTCGTTGATCGGCGCGCGTCCGTTGATCACGAGACCGCCCCACTGGCCCGAACCCGTCGCTTCACCGCGGACATCCTGCAGCGAAGTCATGACGACCGGTTCGGTCGCGGTTCCGTTGGCGAAAATCTGGCTGCCACGGGTGACGATCAGCGCGTCCGGGCCGTTCAGGCCGAACAGGGTGACGCCCGCAGCAATCGTCAGCGTACCGGCTTCACCATCGGCATCCTCGTTCGACGGATCCCCGCCGAGGTCGCGGCCGACGAAGACCGGCCCGTCGAGCTCGTAGAGGTTGCCCGCGGGCAGCAGGACATCACCGACCACCGGCGAAACGATGGTGCAGACCCGGGCTTCCGAACGGCCGGCCGGAACCTGCGTGTTCTGCGAGAGCAGGGTTCCTTCGGGACATCCCGAAGTCTCGGTCGAGGATGCGAACTCTTCGACCGGGAGGGCCCAGCTGAAGAGCCAGCTGTCCTCGTAGCGCTGGACCGACTCCTCGAAGGCACCGATATAGAGGGTCTCTTCGATGCCCTCACGGGGCAGGTCGTCATTGTCGTCATCGTCGTCGGCGAGATCGGCGGCCTCGACGCTGCGAGTCGCGGCGATCGAGAAGACACTGTCCAGCTCGGTGGCGCCGCGAACGTTGTTCGGATCGGCGTTGAAGAGCGGTTCGGCATCGCTGTCGGTCGCATCACCATTGCCAGCGACGTAGATCGAGAGGAACTGCGGGTCTTCGGTGGAAGTGCCCTGGTCGTAGTCGACGCCGTCGCCGGTGAAGCCGGTGACGATACCGTTCGCGAAGACGCCATTGGTCCCGCGGCGGATCTTCAGGCCGTCATCGCCCGAAGCGGCACCGTCGGAAATGACCGTGAAATTGGCGATGACCGGGTTGGAGCGCGGGTCACGGTTCGGGAAGTCGCCGTTCGAGTCGCCCTCGAAGCCACGCGGGTCACCGGAGAGCGTGTCGTCCTGGACGACGACGGCATACTGGATGGTGCCCTGCCAGCCATCGGTCCAGTCAATCGAGTCATCGCCCGCGCCGGTGACGACGACATGGTTGGCGCTGACCGTACCGCCGAAGAATTCCACGCCGTCATCGGCGTTGTTGTGGACGTGGATATAGTCGACATCCGTGCCCGAGCCGACCGCCTGGAAGGCGATGCCGTTAAGCTCGTCGTCGGTGCCGAAGAGGAAGCCGGCATACTGCACGCGGACATAGTTGAGTGTACCGCTGTCGTCCTGGGGATCGGTCCCGCCGAAGAGACCGGAGCCGCCCTCGCCGTCCTTGGTGCAGGACGCGGTCCCGAGGTTCGCCTCTTCGCAATCGTTGATTGGCGCGAAGCCGTTGATGACCAGGCCGCCCCACTGTCCGCGGGCGTTGGTCGCGCCGCCGGACACGCCGTCGGATGCCGCTTCCATCGCCGAAAGGTCGGTCGTGGCCTGGTCGGCGTCCGCAAGGTCGGCAGCCGAGGTCATGACGATCGGATCGAACGCGGTGCCCACAGCCTCGATCTGCGAGCCCGGGTTCACCACGATGGCGTCAGGACCCGAGGCGCCGAAGACGACGACACCCGGCTCGATCGTCAGGGTCGCCGAAGCGCCCGAAGGGTTCGAGATCTGGTTCTCACCGACGAAGAGCGTGCCTTCGATCGCGTAGGCGTTCCCCGCCACGAGGGTCAGGTCGGAGGTCAGCGGCGCGGAGGTCGGGATCACGCAGGCCGTGAAATCGACGTCGTTGGCGGTGACGACACCCTCGGGGGCGCCGGCCGGGCAGGCCACCGTCGTGAAATCGACAGCCCCATCCGGGGTCGGATTGGGATTGGGGTTCGGGTTGGGGTTAGGGTTCGGATTGGGGTTGGGAGCAGGAGCCGGCGGATTGACCGTGATCGGGGCGACGACGCCCGCGCTTTCAACGTCACCGCCGCCATCGCAGGCAGCTAAAGCGAAGGTGGCTGCACCAAGCAGCAGACCGGAACGGATGGAAGTTTTCAGATTCATGCGACGGGCCCCCAAAAGGCGATTTGTCCAATGCGTGAATGCGCCTTAAGGCGCTGCACTGGGGGCTTAGTGACGGGCCGCGACAGTTTCGTGACGGAATCTTCGCAGTTCCATTACGATCCGAGCCCGTCACGGTTAGAGGTAGCGAAGGTACTGATTTGGCTGATTTTTCCTTGGAAGCGGACGCTCTGACTCTTGCACTCGCAGCGGTATTCGGAGCGCTGGTGGGGAGTTTCGGCAACGTCCTGATCAGTCGTCTGCCGCGGGCATGGGGGTTTGTTCCCGCACAGGGCAAGCCGAAGGGAATCGCCCTCCCCCCATCCCGTTGCGAGGCCTGCGGGCGCAGGCTTTCTCCTGCCGAACTGATACCCGTACTGAGTTTCTTTTTTCTCCGTGGACGATGCAGAAGCTGCGATGAGCCGATCGGATGGCGCCATCCGGTGGTCGAGGCCCTGGGGGCGCTCGCGGCTGCTGTCGCCGTCGGGGTCTACGGCCTCGGCGCGGAGGCTCTCGCGGCCTTCGCACTGCTGCATGCGCTCACCGTTCTCGCATGCATCGACATCGAAACCGGATATCTTCCCGATGCGATCACCTTCCCCCTGATCGGGGCTGGCCTCCTGCACGGTGGCCTGATGGGCGAGCGTTCATGGCGCCTGAGCCTTGCCGGAGCGCTGATCGGCGGGGGGAGCTTCCTTCTCCTCCGCTTCGTCTATGCGAAGCTCCGGGGCCGTGAAGGCCTGGGCGGCGGCGACGTCAAGCTCTTCGCGGCAGGCGGGGCATGGTGCGGGCCGTTCGTCCTGCCGTCGATCGTCCTGATCGCGAGCCTCAGCGGCCTGCTCGTCGTCGGCTCGCGGGCGCTGATGAAGGGGCGGTCGCTGTCAGGTGGGGAGGAGCTGAGATTCGGTCCCTACCTCGCTGCCGGGATCGCCGCCGGCTTCCTCGTGATCGCCCCTGCCTATCCGAACTGAAGGGCCGGTTTGCCGCCGGCCGCGGCGCGGACCAAATGTCCTCCTAATGCAAACAGCAAAGCGAGGACGATCATGAACACCCGGCTTGTCGAATGGAAAGAGGACGATCAGGTTTTCGAGGGGCTCCTCGCCCTGCCGGAGGGCAAGGCCAAGGGGGCTGTCCTTGTCTGCCACGCATGGGCGGGCCGGGCCGAACACGAAGAGGCCTTCGCCAGACGCCTTGCGGGTCGGGGCTTCGTCGCGATGGCTGGCGATGTCTATGGCAAGGGCGTCCGGGGCTCTTCCAACGAGGAAAACGAAAAGCTGATGACACCCCTCGTCGAGGACAGGGACCGCCTCCAGCGGCGGCTCAGGGCCTGCCTTTCGGCCTTCACAGCGGAGAGCGAGGTGGATGCGGGGAAGGTCGTCGCGGCGGGTTTCTGCTTTGGCGGGCTCTGCGTCCTCGACCTTGCCCGCAGCAACGCTCCGATCGAAGGGGCCGCAGCCTTTCACGCCATCCTGGGCAAGCCCGACAAACCGCATGGCGGCACGATCAAGCCGAAAGTCGTCGCATTCCAGGGCTTCGATGATCCCATGGCGGGCCCGGACGATCTGACGGCCTTCGGCAAGGAGATGACCGAACATGGCGCTGACTGGCAGCTGCATGTCTACGGCGGTGTGGCTCACGCCTTCACCAACGAGGGTGCGAACCAGCCTGACATGGGGCTGAAATTCGATGCAAAGGCGCGCGAGCGTGCCTATTCGAGTTTCCTGATGGGCTTTCTTCCGGACACGCTCGGTGTCGAGCCCGGAGGCCCGCTTCAGCTCTAGGCCTGACGGTCCTTCACCTCGCGGGTTCCGATCCCGAGGGCCTTCAGCTTGCGGTGAAGGGCCGACCGTTCCATGCCGACAAAACCCGCGGTCCGGGATATGTTTCCGCCGAACCGTCCGATCTGGGCAAGAAGGTATTCCCGCTCGAACCGCTCCCGCGCCTCCCTCAGCGGAAGGGCAATGATCTGCTCCATCTCCGGCCCGGCCGGCAGGGCAGGCCCGGCACCGATCACTTCCTCCGGGAGATGATCGACAGTGATGAGGCCGCGCTCCAGCTTTCCTGCCATGATCAGCGTACGCTCCATCACGTTGCGGAGCTGGCGCACGTTCCCCGGCCAGTTGTAGGCCTGAAGGGCCGCCATGGCGTCATCGGCGATCGTCGGCAGGCGATCCATCTGCCCTGCGGCAATCTGTTCAAGGAAGAAGGTCGCGAGTTCGGGAATATCTTCCCGCCTGGAACCCAGCGAAGGGATCTTCATATGGACGACGGAAAGGCGGTGATAGAGGTCCTTGCGGAAGGTTTCGTTCTCCGAACACTCCAAAAGGTCTTCCGACGTCGTTGAGATGATCCGCACATCGACATTCACCGCCACCGTGCCGCCAAGGCGCCGGAAGCGCTGGTCGATCAGGACGCGCAGGATCTTCCCTTGTGTTTCGAGCGGCATGTCGCCGACTTCCTGGAAGAGGAGCGTGCCGCCATGGGCCTGCTCGAGAAGGCCGATGGTTCGCGGCCTCCCCTCCTCGCCTTCGATGCCGAAGAGGGCTTCTTCCATCCGGTGAGGCTCGATGGCGGCTGCCGAGACGACCACGAAAGGCCGCTCATGCCTGTCGGACTGGGAGTGGATCGTCCGCGCGACGAGTTCGCGGCCCGACCCGACCGGCCCTTCGATCAGGACCCGGCTCCTGGCCTGGGCGACACGCTCGATGGTGCTGCGGAGCTGCGCCATGGCCGGGCTCTTGCCAATGAGCGTGAGATCCCTCGTCTTCTCCTTCAGCACCCGGTTCTCGCGCTGCAGCTGTGCCCGTTCGAGAGCACGCCTGGCCGTCAGGACCAGCCTGTCCGCAGAGAGCGGTTTCTCCAGGAAATCATAGGCCCCGCGCTTGATGGCGGATATCGCCGTCTCTATCGTTCCGTGTCCGGAAATGATGACTATGGGGAGCGATGGGTTCAGCGACCTCAGTTCGTCAAGGACCCCGAGACCGTCGAGGCGTGAGCCCTGCAGCCAGATATCGAGAATGACCAGGGCGGGCGGCCTCTGGCTGACGAGCTCGAAAGCCTCGTCGCTGTTCGAAGCGGTGTGAGGAATGTACCCCTCATCCTCGAAGATGCCCGCGATCAGCTCCCGGATATCGGGTTCGTCGTCGACGATCAGGACATCAATGGCCATGGGCGGCTTTCGCCTCTCCTTGTCGCTCGGGTGTACCGGAAGGCGCTCTATCACCCCGATCGTCGCGCGAATTCAAGACCGGAAGGTGCAAAGATGCAACAGCACCCCCGCCCTCCCTGTCAGCTATGGTGAACCGGCCGCCCTGGTCCTCCACCGCCTTGCGGACAATGGCGAGACCAAGACCCGTGCCTTTTTCGCGGGTTGTCATGTAGGGCTCGGTGAGACGGTGCTTGAGGTTGGCGGGCAGGCCCTTGCCATTGTCGAGGACCCTGACGGCCGCATCGGCCCCCTCCACCTGCAGCTCGACCTCGACCTTCCCGTCCTCGATTCCCTCCGCTTCGGAGATGGCCTCCGCCGCATTCTTGATCAGGTTGGTCAGCGCCTGAACGATCAGCCTGCCGTCGCAGTGAACATCCACCGGGCTCTGCGGCATCCGGCTGACGAAGGTGATGTCCGGATGGGCGACAGCGAAAGGGAAGAGGGCTTCGCGCGCGAGCTCGCGCAGGTCGTTGTGCCCCATCTTGGGCTCGGGCATCCGCGCGAAGCTCGAGAATTCGGTCACCATGCGGCCGATATCGCCCACGTGGCGGATGATCGTCGAAACGCACTGGTCGAAGATCTCACGGTCCCTGCCTTCGAGATTGTCGCGATAGCGTCTCTTCAGGCGTTCGGCGGAAAGCTGGATCGGCGTCAGCGGATTCTTGATCTCATGGGCGATCCGGCGAGCGACGTCCGCCCATGCCGCGGTGCGCTGGGCGGTCATCAGTTCGGTGATGTCCTCGATGCTGATGACATAGCTTGCCGCCTTGGGATCGTGCTTGGTTTCCGGTGAGATATCGACGACCAGGGTCCTGATGGAGCCGCCCCGTTCGATTTCCAGGCTCTCCCGACGCCGCCGGTCCGTCCGCTTCACCTCCTCGAACAGGCGGCCGATCCCCGGCAGGACGTCACCGATGGGGTGCGCCACGAGCTCCTGCTCGGAACGGCCGAGGATCCTGCGCGCCGATGCATTGGCCAGGCCGACACGTCCATCGCTGCCCACGTTCACCACGCCCGCAGGGATGACGCCCAGCATGGTCTCGATGAAGCGCCTCCGGTTTTCCGCGTCCTCGCCGGCCGCGAGAAGCTCCTGGCGTTGCTGGCCGAGCTGAACGGTCATCTCGTTGAAGGCGCGTCCGAGATCGCCAAGCTCCCCATCGCGCTTGCGGACCTCGACACGGCTTTGAAGATCGCCTTCCGAAACGCGGACCGCCGCCGTCGCCAGGCGCCTGATCGGGTTGACGATCGCATTCGCCACGAGAAGCCCGATCCAGGCCGCACTGAGGAGAAGGACCACGGAGAGAAGAAGGAAACCGACATTGGCGACCGAAGTCAGCTCGCGGACCCTCAGCTGCAGGGCGCGGCTGTCGTCCCGGAAGTCCCTCACGGCGACCAGCTCATTGGCGATCAAAGGGTTTTCCCGCCGGTATCCGATCAGGTAGCCTCCATCCTCGCCGCCCACGGAGATGATCGCGAAGTAGACGCTGAGGGTTTCCGGATCGACGGCCCCGAAACTGACCCTCTTGTCGTCCGAGATCGACACCCGCTGCATGGTCGCTGCCGGAGGAAGGGGCTGGCCGGGGCCGCCGCTCAGGTTCACCCGCGCGATCACCTGACCGTCCGCGGAGATATGGGTCAGCTCGCCGAGCTCGTAGATCTGGGCGAGGCCGGTGAGGTATTTGCGATACCCGATCGGAACCGTCTCAGGGGTCAGGCCCGCGGCCCGGGCGCGGGCGAGGTCCTGCTGGACGGCCAGGAGGGACAGGCCCATCTGGCGCGACACCCCTTCGGCATAGGCATTGGCCAGGTTCCGCGCGACATTGGTGGATGTCTCGATGCGGTCGACGAAGAACTCGTCCGTCAGTGAACCAAGGAAGATGCCCGTCAACGCAAAGGCCACCGCCGCCGGCAGGAGCGCCACCGCCGAAAGCAGAGCCGCGAGCCGACGGTGCATCCTGGCACCGGAAAGCGCTTTCGCCTGGGACCGGTAGAGGTCCCACAGACGGTCGATGACCAGGACCGCGAGGATCGTGGCTGCGCCGGCAAGGAGACCGAGGATGAGGGGGATCGGCAGCGGCACCACCGAGATCCGCTCGAAGGGCACCCAGTCGGCGACGAGTGTGCCAACCGCCAGGGCCACCAAGACTGCCAGAATTCCAAGAAGAATGTTCTGGAAAGGACGAGCGGGCGACGGCTGCCCCGCCGTCGTCCCGCCCTGCGCTTTTGACATGCGCTGGCCTGTCACCTGCCGTTTCCCTGTAACGTCGTCGTCGCAGAAATGTGAGAACTATGCAAGTGGAACCATCTCCTTGAAGGAAATTGTCATCAAGCTGCCATGGAGCAGCTCTGTTCGGCGAACGCCCGCTTGAGGGTATCCACCACAAGAACCGGGTTTTTTTCCTGACAAAGCCGCCGCTTGAGCTCCTTGGCGGTCTCGCCGCTGAATTCAGGTGTGGTCTCCACGAGGGCGGCGAGATGCTTGCGCGCCATGCGGACACCGAGATCCACGCCCTGCTCCGGCCCTTCGCCATGGCCGTCGCGGTAGTGCCGGACGGTGTGCTCGTAGTGGGAAACAGCAAGGCGCCCGCGCTCCTCGAGGCCGGGGACCTCGATCTCCGAACCCGTCGCCAGCGCGCGGTCGAGGGCGGCTGGAAACCATGGCCTGCCGGTGGCGGCGCGCCCGACCATCACCCCGTCCGCCTTCGAGAGTGCGAGGGCGGAGCGGGCATCCGCCGCGCAGCGAATATCGCCGTTGACGATCAGCGGCAGGCGGGTGGCCTCCTTCACTTCGCGGACCGCATCCCACCGCGCCGTTCCCTTGTAGAAGTCGCAGCGGGTGCGGCCATGGACCGTGAGGAGTTGCACGCCCGCCGCCGAGGCACGCCGGGCAAGCTCGGCGGCGTTGAGGCTCTGCCAGTCCCAACCGAGACGCATCTTCAACGTCACTGGCACCGAAACCGCCTCCACGGTCGCCCTGATGAGACTTTCGGCATGATCGAGGTCCCGCATCAGCGCCGAGCCGGAGAGAAGGCCGGTGACCTTCCTGGCCGGGCAGCCCATGTTGATGTCGATGACATCGGCGCCCATGGCCTCGGCGATCTTCGCGCCCTCGGCCATCCAGTGAGCCTCCCGCCCCGCGAGTTGCATCACCTTCAGGCCCGCCGCCTCATCCATGGCCGCGCGGAGCACCACATCGGGTCGCTGCCGCGTCAGCTCTTCGGAAGCCACCATCTCGGACACGACATAGCGGCAGCCCAGCCGGCTTGCGGCCTGCCTGAAAGGCAGGTCCGATATCCCGGACATGGGCGCGAGGAAGACCCGCGTATCGACGTCATGAGGTCCGATTTCGATCATCGGCCCTCCCTAGCGCAGGAATGCAGCGAAACGCACCCTCAGTCACGAAACTGCGGCCGCTGGAGGTTCAGCCGCTCGACCAGCCTGGCCCTGCTTTCGGGCAGGGGCCTGCCGATCGGAAGGAACAGGCGCTCCTCGATGAAGTGCGCGGTGAGCCGCAGGGCGGCGGCGACGCCTTCGGAGGTGGGCTCGCCCATACCGATGAGAAAAGGCGGGAGGGGGAAAAGCCTGTCCTTGTAGGGAAGTCCCGCCCGGTACCCCACCGCCCCGCCGGACTTCGGAGAGACAAAACAGAGATCCGCGCCGTCCTCGAGACGTTCGCCGGTCGCAGCGCAGCGGTCGAGGCTTAATCCCGAACCGAGAGCGGAAAGAAGGCCAAGTTCCCACCGCGCGAGCAGAACCGAGAAGATCTGCCTGTCCGAGATCTGATCGAGAAGGACAACTGTTGCATCGAAGAGCCCGGCATGCCCCTCCCCCTCGGGGAGGACATGCAGCAGCATCTCCGTCAGCATCGTCAGCGCCCAGAGCGAAAAACGGTCCGAGAACGCCGCCGCGGCGCGCGGCTCGGTAAGGTCGGCGTCGAAATGACCCAGCGCATCGGGGTTCTTGCCGCGCCAGCGGACCTCGAGGCCGTTGCCACTTTGGAGGAGGGGTTGCTTCGCCTTGCCCTGCCCACCGTAAACGAGGGCGGACACCCTGCCATGCTCCCTGGCGAAGACCGTCAGCAGGCTGTGGT
>CAZAFU010000024.1:0-28996 GCA_964484475.1 uncultured Caulobacterales bacterium
ACCTTCGGGTCCAGGGCGAATCACAATGTTCGACGGCCGGCGCGGCGCTTCCTATGTCTTGGGCATGATCCCTGCTCTCCCCCTCAGCCTCGTCAACTGGAAGAAGACCTTTCGCGAGCGCGCCAAGGCCATCCGCCGCGACGCCGCCGCGCGCCAGCCCAACGCCGCGCATTTCGCTGCGAGCCATTTCATGACCCGGCTCGAGCCCAAGGAGGGGACGAATGTCGCCCTCTACCATCCCATGGGCGACGAGCTCGATACCGCCCCCCTCGCCTCTGCCCTCGCCGAAGCGGGCTGCGCGGTCCTGCTCCCGGTGGTGGAAAGGAAGAGGGCACCCCTGCGCTTCCGCCTGTTCGAGATCGACAGGGCGCTGACAAGAGGCGCTTACGGAATCATGGAGCCGCCGGAAGATGCCGAAACGAGGCGGCCCGACATCGTCGTCACCCCGCTGCTCGGCGTGCGCCGCGACGGCGCGCGGCTCGGCATGGGGGGCGGGTATTACGACCGCACGCTCGAGGCCCTGAGGCACGAGGGCCGGGTGCTGGCCGTTGGAATGGGGTATGCGGATCAGATGATGGACCGCTTCCCCGTCGGGCCCGAGGACCAGTTCCTCGACGGTTTCGTCTCGGAACAGGGATACACCGCCTTCGAAAGGCGACGCTGAACTCAGGCCGCGTTGACGACGGGGCGGTAACGGCGCAGCCACTCGCGCGCGTCGCGCTGGGCAGCGGCGACCTGCGCCTTGTCCATCTCCTCGGTCAGCTGCTTGCGGTAGAACACAGCTTCCTCGTTTCCCTGGAGGGCGGCGAGATTGAACCACTTGTGGGCCGCGACGAGATCGACATCACTCCCCTCGACACCGGTCGAGGCTTCGATTCCCATACGGTACATTTCTTCTGCGGTGGGGAGGCGCTCCGCCCCAACCAGCTCTTCAAGACGCGTCTCGATCGACATGCTTTTCTCCTCAGCTTCCGAACTGCCGAAGCATTAACCTTGAGGAACAGTGCCCGGGGTCTGGTGAAGATCGAGTGAATGCTCTGTTTACGGCTTATTCAGTCAAAAGAAAGCGCTCGTTAATCAGTGTAAGTGGTCCTTAACTCTGTGAAAAACCTCTCAGGCCGGGCCCCCGCCGCTAGGCAAACCCAGTGAATCCGCCTAGGAGAAGCCATGGCCCGCCCCTCCACCACCTTCGTCTGCCAGTCCTGCGGCAGCGTCTATGCCCGCTGGCAGGGCCGCTGCGAAGACTGTGGCTCATGGAACACGATCGAACCTGAACAGGACGCCCTCGCCGCCCCCTCTTCGGGAAAGAAGGTAAAATCCAGGGGACTCGAGCTCGAGGGTCTCGCCGGTGAAAGCGCCCCTCCGCCGCGCTTCCTGACCGGCGCGTCGGAGTTCGACAGGGCCCTCGGCGGCGGTCTCGTTCCGGGCTCGGCGCTCCTCGTGGGCGGCGATCCCGGGGTGGGCAAATCCACCCTGCTCCTTCAGACGGGCGCCGCCATCGCGAAAAGCGGGAAGAAGACCCTCTACATCTCCGGCGAAGAGGCGCTGGCGCAGATCCGTATGCGTGCGGATCGTCTTGGCGTGGCGAAGGCGCCGATGCAGATCGCCATCGGAACCGCGCTCAAGGACATCCTCCAGACCGTCAAGGCGGCAAGGCCGGAGGTCCTGATCATCGACTCCGTCCAGACCCTCTGGTCCGACGACATCCCTTCCGCCCCCGGAACGGTGACCCAGGTCAGGGCCTGCGCGTCGGAGCTGACCCGTTACGCAAAGAACGCCAACTGCACCGTGATCCTTGTCGGCCACGTCACCAAGGAAGGGCAGATCGCAGGCCCCCGGGTCGTGGAGCACCTGGTGGACGTCGTCCTCTATTTCGAGACCGAACCCGGCAGGAGCTTCCGCCTCGTCCGTGCGGTGAAGAACCGCTACGGGCCGGCCAACGAGATCGGCGTCTTCGAGATGGCCGGCTCGGGCCTGAAGGAAGTGCCGAACCCTTCCGAGCTCTTCCTCGGCGATGCGGAAGAGGACGCTCCGGGCACGGCTGTTTTCGCCGGGACCGAGGGGACGCGGCCCGTCCTCTGCGAGTTCCAGGCCCTCGTCCTGCCGTCCCAGCTCGCCCAGCCCCGCCGCGCGGTTGTCGGATGGGACTCGGGCAGGCTTTCGCAGCTCCTCGCGGTGCTTGCGGCAAGGGGCGGTATCGAGTTCGGGCGGGACGACGTCTTCCTGTCTGTCGCCGGCGGCCTGAAGGTCACCGACCCCGCAGCGGATCTTGCCGCGGCCCTCGCCCTCATCTCCGCAAAGGAGGGGGCTGCGATCCCGAAAGGGACCGCAGCCTTCGGCGAGATCGGGCTTTCGGGCTCGGTCAGGCGCGCAGCCCAGGCCTCCTTGCGCATCGGCGAAGCCGCCAAGCTCGGCTTCCAGCGCGTGGTCGGCCCCCAGGACATCGAGAGCGAGGATCTTCCATGCGTTCAGGTTTCGACCATCCGGGATGCGGCAGGCTGGCTCACCGGGACTTGATCGCGAGCGCCCGAAGCCCGAGAGCAGCCCGGTGACAGGTTTCGATCTTCTCGTTCTCCTCATCCTCGCGGTCTCCGCGGGCCTTGGCTGGCAGCGCGGCGGCATCCGCGAGACCGTGACCCTACTTGGTATCGGTGCGGGCTTCCTTGCGGTCGGTCTTTTCGGCGGTCCGGTGGCCGACATGGCCGGCGGTTCCTTTGCAAGGCTGGCGGCGCTGGCGGGTCTCTTTCTCGTGGGTGACCTGATCGTCACCATTCCCGGCGCGCTGCTGGTCCGGCGCTGGTTCGGGCCGAAGAAACAAGGCGGTGACCGGGTCGCGGGGGTGATCTTCGGCGGCTTCAGGGGCTGGGTCCTCGCCGCCGCCGTTGCCTTCACCGTTGAAATCTACCACACCGGCACCGATTTGCCGGCATCGGTCGACAACAGCCTTTCGGGCGACCCACTCCTTGCGACGGCGCGGACACTCTTACGAAAAGCCGATCTTCGCGAGGCGCGATTGTCATCGCCCGGAGAGCTTCGTATCTGCACTGCGCTGTCCCCATCCATCGAGGCCCGAGCATGACGACTAGCCAAGCATTCCTGCGCCGCGAGCGGCGACGCCAGATCGAGACCCCGCCGCTGCCCCGTGCCCTGAACGAGGAATGCGGCGTCTTCGGCATCATCAACGCGGAAACCGAGGCGGCCCCGATCGTCGCGCTGGGGCTGCACGCCCTGCAACACCGGGGACAGGAAGCGGCCGGCATCACCACCTATTACGAAAACCAATTCCATTCGGACAAGCAGCTCGGCCTCGTCGCCGAGCACTTCCACGGCGAGGACGTCCTCAAACGCCTGCCCGGCAGCGCGGGGATCGGGCACACCCGCTATTCGACCACCGGCGAGGGGGGCCTGCGCAACGTCCAGCCGCTCTACGCCGACCTCGACCGCGGCGGCGTGGCCATCGCCCATAACGGCAATCTCACCAATGCCCGCATGCTGCGCCACGAGCTGATCTCCAAGGGGTCGATCTTCCACACGACCTCCGACAGCGAGCTCTTCGTGCAGCTCACCGCGCTTTCCCGCGGCATCAGCATGGCGGACAAGGTGATCGACGCTGCGCGGGCCGTGGAGGGCGCCTTCGCCCTCGCCGTGCTGACCCGCGACGCACTGATCGGTGTGCGTGACCCCGTGGGCATCCGCCCCCTCGTTCTCGGCAAGCTCGGCCCGGCCTATGTCCTGGCGTCGGAAAGCTGCGCCTTCGACCTCATCGGCGCCGAGTTCATCCGCGACGTGGAGCCGGGCGAAGTGGTCATCTGCGGCCATGACGGCTCGCTGCAGTCAAGACGGCTCACCGCCGAGCAGAAGAACGCCCGGCCCTGCATCTTCGAGCTGATCTATTTCGCCCGTCCGAACAGCTTCGTCGACGGGGAGAGCGTCTACGACATCAGGAAAAGGCTCGGTCGCACGCTCGCGGGCGAGGCCCCGGTGGAAGCCGACCTCGTCTCGCCGATCCCTGATTCGGGCGTCCCCTCGGCCATCGGCTTCGCCCAGGCGAGCGGGCTTCCCTACGAGATGGCGCTGATCCGTTCCCACTATTCGGGCCGGACCTTCATCCAGCCGGACCAGGCCGTCCGCGAGGCGGGGGTCGCACGCAAGCACTCGGCCAATGCGGGCGTGGTCCGCAACAAGCGCGTGGTGCTCGTGGATGACAGCCTGGTCCGCGGGACCACCAGCCGGAAGATCATCAAGATGCTGCGCGAAGCGGGCGCGAAGGAAGTCCACCTGCGGGTCGCCTGCCCGCCGATCCGCTTCCCCGATTTCTACGGCATCGACACTCCCGACCAGCAGGAGCTGATGGCCTCGGATCATTCCCTCGAGGAAATGCGTTCCGAGATCGGCGCGGACAGCCTCGCCTTTCTCAGCCTCGACGGTCTTTACAGCGCCCTTGGCAAGGGTCCGCGCCAGACCGACGCCCCGGCCTTCACCGATCACTGCTTCACCGGGGACTACCCGACACCGCTGGCCGACCGGGACCGGGCAGCCAACACCGTCGAACAGCTCAGCCTGCTGCGAGAGGCACGCTGAGAGGGGGCGCCTGGCTCTCGACCAGTCCGCCTTCGATGCGGGCCCGCCAGTAGGCGCCTTCGGGCCTCAATTCGTGGACCACGGGGCCCCGGAAACGGGAAGCGGCCATCGGACCGATCAGGCGGCTTCCAAAACCGCTTTCCGAGGCCACCTTGACCTGAGGCACGGGCCCACCTTCCTCGAGCCATTCGAATTCGAGGGCTTCGTCCTCCCCGACCTGCCGCCAGACGATCCGCACCTTGCCCTCGGGCACCGAGAGGGCACCGTATTTCACCGCGTTCGTTGCCAGCTCATGCAGGGCGAGGCCCAGCGCTTCGGCCGCCTTGGGCGCGAGGACGACGGGGGGGCCGTCCCAGACGATCCTTTTCTCGGTATAGCCCGGGAAGAGCCGGAGCTGGCGCCTGATGAGATGTTCGACGGCCAGCGCCTGGTCCGGCTGCCGCAGCATAGGCTGGGCGGCGCCGAGCGCTGCGATCCTGTTGATCAGCCTGCTGGTCACGTCCTCGGACACACCCTCCGCCGCCAGCGTGGCGGCGCAGAGCGCCTGCGCCAGCGCCGCGAAATTGCGGGCCCGGTGTCCGCTTTCGGCGAGCTGCCAGCCTGCCCGCGCCAGCGCGTTTCTCGCCCGGTGGATGGTCTCGATCTCATCGCCGATCAGCCGCAATGCGGTCTTCTGATGATCGTTCAGCCGCCGCCTCTTGTGGACCGGATCGACGATGAAAAGCGCGCCGCATGCCCGCTCGCCGAGGTCCAGCCTGACCCCGGCCGCGAATTCGATCCGAGGCACGCACCCCGGCGGGAAACAGCCCGCGAACCATTTCCGCTCGCTCAGGCGCCCAAGCTCGAAGATCTCGCCCTTGCCCACGCCGCGCCGCTCGAAATGGGGTTCGAGAACCAGAGCCAGCTCGGCCATCGGGCCGGCCAGGGGCAGGACCTGCGGCAGGGGCACGACGGAGGTGAAGCCGAAGGGCAATTCGCAGATATTCGCCGCAAGCTGGGTCAGGCGATCATAATTCAGCCGCCACGCAAGGTCCCTGTCAGCGGCAGTCGCAACTGCCATGGCTGCAGCATCCATTCCGCATTGCTCCTGCCAGCACTGTCCCCCCCCTCGAAACGAAGCTAAACCTTTGAACGAGAAGCAGCAAGCAGCACCCGCATGACGTGATACGGTCACTGACGACCTTGCGTGCCTATGTAAGTGCCTTTACTTACGCGACCCTTTGTAACCGACAGGCGGTCTTGCGCTCGCTGCGTGCCCGCGCCAATTCCTTCCCATGCAGGTCAGTCAAGTCGGAACCGGACTCCTCGCCCTCGCGCTCCTGGCGAGTGCGGCGATGGCCGTCTCGGGGCTCCTCGTCAGGGACAACAAACAGGGTCTCGCCATAGCCGGCGCGGCCTCCACGGCCGTGATGCTCGGCGTTCTGGGCGCGTTTGCGCTGCTGACTTCGGCCTATCTTTCGACCGATCTCAGTCTTCTCAACGTCTACCTGAACAGCCATTCCCTCAAGCCCGATGTCTACAAGATCTCCGGCGTCTGGGGGAATCACGAGGGGAGCCTCCTGCTGTGGCTCCTGATCCTCGCGGGCTTCGGCGCCGTCATGGGCCTCGACCGGCGCGGTGACCGCCAGCTCCAGAAGCTGTCCCTGGGCGTCCAGGGCCTCCTTTTGTGCGCCTTCCTCCTTTTTGCGATCCTCACTTCGAACCCCTTCGAGCCCTATCCCGCCGAGTGGCCGACGCCGCCCGACGGGCAGGGCCTGAACCCCCTCCTCCAGGACCCCGGCCTCGCGGTGCATCCTCCGACCCTCTATGTCGGTTATGTCGGGCTGTCGGCCGTCTTCAGCTTCACCCTCGCCGGCCTCCTCAAGGGCGAGATCGGCAGGGACTGGGCACGGCTGGTCCGTCCCTACCTCCTTGCGGCATGGAGCGCGCTCACCATCGGGATCGGCCTTGGGGCATTCTGGGCCTATTACGAGCTCGGCTGGGGCGGCTTCTGGTTCTGGGACCCGGTGGAGAACGCATCGCTGATGCCCTGGCTCGCGGCCACCGCGCTGCTCCACTGCGTTCTCGTGGTCGAGCGGCGTGATGTTCTCAAGCCCTGGTGCGCGGCCCTCGCGATCCTTGCCTTCGCCTTCTCCCTGCTCGGCGCGTTCCTCGTGCGCTCGGGCATCGTCACCTCCGTCCACGCCTTCGCCAACGATCCCGAACGCGGGGTCGTCCTCCTCTTCATCGCGCTTGGCTTCACCAGCCTCGCCTTCGCGCTCTTCGCATGGCGGGCGCCGCGCCTTGCGAAGCCGGGAAGCTTTTCTGCGGTGAGCCGGGAGGGCGCTCTCGTGATCAACAACTTCCTGATCGCCGTTGCGCTCTTCACGGTCTTCCTAGGCACCTTCTGGCCGACTGTGGTCGAGGTGGCGACGGGGACGCGGATCTCCGTCGGCCCGCCCTATTTCAACCTCATGGCCGCTCCCGTCGTGATGGGCATGGCCGCCGCCCTCGCCTTCGGGCTCCTGGTCCCGTGGAAAGGCGAGGGGCGCCGGGTCTGGCGCCAGCCCTTCTTCGTCCTTCTCGGCATCGCGGCCGTCGTCGCCCTTGCGGTTGCCGGCCTGACCCGCGGCGCGAGCCTCGCCGCTCTCGGCCTCGCGGCGGCAGCGGCCGTTCTCGGCATCGTCGGCTTCGATCTTGTCCGGCAGATGGGCGGGCCCTCGAAGGATCCTGCCGCCATGCTCCGCCGCCTGCGGGGCCAGCCGGCCAGCACCCGTGGCGCCTGGTGGGCGCATCTGGGCTTCGGCCTCGTCATCCTCGGCGCGACCGCCAGCAGCGTCTACATGAGCGAGACCCGGGCCGTTCTCGAACCCGGCGAGAGCACCGAGATCCGTGGCCTTACCATCACCTATGAAGGCCGCACCGTCTCCGCCGGCCGCAACTTCATCCAGGAGAACGAGCGCCTGACCTTCAGGCGCGGTGACGAGATCCTCGGCACCCTGTCGCCATCGCGTCGCTACTATCCGGCGGAGGACCAGGTCACGAGCGAAGTGGCGATCAGGCGTCTTGGACTGGGCAATCTCTACGTCGCCTCCGGCGGCACCGGCGAGGGGGGCGGCGAAGCCCGCCTCATCCGGGCCTATGTGCACCCGCTGATCCATCTTCTCTGGTCAGGCGCCCTGCTTATCGGGATCGGTGGCCTCGTCGCGATGCGCGGCAAGGCAAGGCGCGAGCCCGTGCCGCGGACCACCACACCGAAGGTGTCCCGTGCGGCTGCGGAGGGCCTGACGTGATTGCGGCCCTCCTGATGCTCCTCGCCGCGCAGTCCCTCACCCCCGAAGAGGAAGCGAGGGTCGAGCGGCTTTCGGAGGAAGTCCGCTGCGTCGTCTGCCAGAACCAGTCGATCGGGGAGAGCGATGCGGAGATCGCCGGCATGATGCGCGGCCTGCTCGAGGAACGGGTAGCCGCAGGCGACACCGACCAGGAAGCGCTCGACTACCTCACCGACCGCTACGGCGAGGTCGTGCTTCTCAAACCGAAACTCGACCCGAAGAATGCCCTCCTCTGGGCCGGTCCACTGGTTGCGCTCGGCGGCGGCGCCTGGTTGCTCTTCTCCCTTTTCCGCGGCGGCGCTAAGGCCGAGGGATGATTCCCTTGCGCGCATTGGCACGCTTCGTCCTCGGCTCGGCCCTTCTCGGCGGCATCCTCCTCGTCGGCGGTTTCTTCGTCTTCGCGGCGACCATTCCCCGTGCCGGCGTGCTGCCTCACGAGGAGATCGAAGCCTTCCCGAGACATGCCCGCGGCATGGTCGTCCTCACCGGCGACGGCGGGCAGCGGATCACACGCGCCCTCGAGCTCCAGAAGGCCGGCCTCGCCGACCGGCTCCTTATCTCCGGTGTTCACCCCCAGACCTCGATCAGGGACCTTGCAGGCATGGGGCACAAGGAAATCCTCGCCTGCTGCGTGGACCTTGGCCCATGGGCCCGCACCACCCGCGGCAACGCGGTGGAGGCACGGGCCTGGCTGCGCTCGCGCGACTACGAGGTCGTCCTTCTCGTGACCTCCGACTTCCATCTTCGCCGCGCGGTGGCCGAACTCAGGCGTTCAGCGCCGGAGGTCGAGGTCATCGGCATCCCGGTGGAGAGCCGGCTTGCGCCGGAGCGGGGCTGGATGGCTCGGGTTCCCTCCTGGCGGCTTCTCGGGATCGAATATCTCAAGTTTCTGGTCGTCAAAGCCCGGTCGGTTTTCTAAGCCCCGGCCATGGTGAGATCCTTCTTCTTCCTCACGACGATGTTTCTCGGGGCCCTCCTGCTCGGGCTTTTCGGATGGCCTGCCCTCTTCAAGCGCGAATGGAGCATCGCCGTCTCGAAACTTTGGGCACGGACAAGCCTGGGTGCCCTGAAACTCTTCTGCGGCATCGATGACCGGGTGATCGGCGGGGAAAATGTCCCTTCGGGCGCTGCCGTCATCGCAGCGAAGCACCAGTCGATGTGGGAGACCTTGCGTCTCACCGTTCTCCTTCCCCAGCCGGCCTTCGTCCTGAAAAAGGAACTCTCGCGCTGGCCCGTCTTCTCATGGTTCTGCCGCGCCAACGGCTTCATCTTCGTGGACCGTCAGGCAGGGGCTTCGGCGCTGCGGGACATGACCGCCCAGGCCCGTATCCAGTCCGCCCACGGATCGCAGATCGTCATCTTCCCGGAAGGCACCCGCGTGCCGCCGGGGGAACGCGTTCCGCTCCAGCCGGGCATCGCCGCACTCGCCCGAGCTCTCGAGATTCCCGTGGTCCCCATCGCCCATGACAGCGGCAGCTTCTGGGTGCAGCCTGGGCCGAGAAAGCGCCCGGGCACCATCACCATGACGGTGCACCCTCCCATCGAGGATACCAGCAACAGACGACGGCTGATGGCCGCACTGGAAGAGGCCCTTCAGGGCCCCAAGGAGGTCGAAGCCCATGGCTGAGAAACGCCGCCCACCCCGCCTGACCCTGATCCTTCCCTTCGTCCTTTTCGGGATCGCCTTCATCGCCTACAGCTTCGCATGGCGTTCGGGCGCGAATGCGGTGCGTACGGAACTTGCCGGTTTCGCGGAGCGTGAGGCGGCCGCAGGGCGCAGCCTGACCTATGACGGCGTGACCACCTCGGGTTACCCGCTCACCCTTCGCGGCACGGTGGAAAATGTCCGCTGGCACGACCCGGCCCGCGGGACCTTCGAGGCCGACAGCGTCATTCTCGCGGCGGTTCCCTATGACCCCGACCGTATCGTGCTCTCGCCGCGCGGGCAGCAGACCCTCACCCTCGGCGGCGAGACCTATGACGTGACCAGCGAGGATCTCCGCTTCAACCTCGAGCGCGGCTTCCTCGCGGTGCAGGGCAGCGGCATCGTCCTCGACGGCGAAGAGCAGGACGCCACCATCGGCTCGCTCATCGCGAACAACGAGGCGGTGGCCGGCGCATCGAGCATCGCGGTCGCCCTCAGGGCCCTGACGATCGGCGACGAGGACCCTGTCACCGTCCCCTTTTTCGATCTTGCGGGCTCGCAGGACGGCGAAACTCTCAACGTCGCCGCGCTCAGGCTCGGCATCGGGGAGGAAAGCGATCCCTCGCCCACCCAGCTGACCGGCGAAGGCAGCCTGTCCTATGACACCGAAGGGCTCGCCAACGGCTCCTTCGAGCTCCGTTTCAAGAATGAAGGACCACTGATCGATGTTCTGGCAAGGACCGGCGGCCTCGATGAGGATGCCGCGACCCTCGCCAAGTCGCTCCTTGGGCTGATGACCGAACAGGGGACGAAGGAAATTGCCCTCCCCGCCGAAGTGCGCGGTGGCCGCATTTCCGTCGGCGGGGTGCCCCTGGGCGACCTTCCGGCAAGGGATCGCTAGGACGCAAAGCTCTTTGCGGCGGCGAGGAACGCATCGTTCGCCTCGCCCGGCCCGACCGAGACCCTGACGAATTGCGGCAGGTTCGAGCTCGCAAGCCCCCTGAGGAGGACCCCCGCCTCTTCCTGGTGGGCAAGCATCGCCCTCGCCTCCGCCTCGTCCTTCATTTCGAGCAGGATGAAATTGGCCTCGGTGGTCCTGACACGGAAGGGAAGGCCCTCGAGCTCTTCTGCCATCCGCGCCATCTCGGCCCGGTTGTGCGCCCGGTTCCGCGCGACGAAGTCCCTGTCTTCGAGGGCCGCGGCGGCGGCGGCGAGGCCGAGAGCGTTGGCGTTGAAGGGGCCTCTCACCCTGTTCAGGACACCGGTCACCGAGGAAGGCCCGTAGAGCCAGCCGACACGCAGGCCGCCAAGGCCGTAGATCTTCGAGAAGGTCCGGGTCATGACCACGTTGTCGTCGCCCGCCTCCGCCGCTTCCTCGATGAGGGCACGGCCGGCGTCGTAGTCCTCCCTCTCGACATATTCCGCATAGGCCCCGTCGAGGACCAGCATCACCCCCGCGGGCAGCTCCCGGCGCAGGCGGCGCAGCTCGGCGGCGGGAAGGAGAGTCCCCGTAGGATTGTTGGGATTGGCGAGGAAAAGGACCCGGGTCTTCTCCGACACCGCCGCGAGAAGTGTGTCCACGTCCGCGGTCAGGTCACGTTCCCCGGCCATCACCGGCACGGCCGCCTCGGCCCGTGCGGCGAGGGGATAGTAGGAGAAGCCGTGGCGAGTCATCAGGACCTCGTCACCGGGCAGGGTGTAGGACCTCACCATGAAGCTCAAAAGCTCGTCCGAGCCGTTGCCCACGACGATCCGCGTCTCCTCCATGCCGTGCAGCGCCGCCAGTCCCGCCTTCAACGCCTTCGCGTCGCCATCCGGGTAGCGGTGGGCATGGGCGGCAGCCTCGGCCAGGACCCGGGCGGCAGAAGGGGCAGGCCCCAGGGCACTTTCATTGGAGGAGAGCTTGTAGACGGGTCCGGCCTTCGTCCCCGCGCCCTTGCCGGGAACGTAAGGGGCGATATCGAGGAGGCCGGGACGTGGAGAAGGTTTCGTCATGCCGCGTTCCATGCCCCGGTTTTGGCCTCTTGCCTAGCGGGGCTCTTTGTTGCGCCCCGCCGCAAGGCCCCGCGACGGCGTTCTCTGGCCCGAGAGGAGAGGACCGAAGACCTCCGCCTTGCTCCCCGAGACCGGCGCGGCCATCGACCGGCGGGCCTCGACGAGCACCACGCCCGCGATGTTGGGCAAGGGAATGCCCAAGGGTTCGAGCCGGCCCGCCGTCCGCTCCCACAGGGGCGCGAACCTGACCACCTGCCGGGCAGGCGGGAAATAGAGAGCCGAGGCCTTCGCCGTCGGCGCGAAAAGCCCATCACCCAACAGCGCGAAAAGCCGGCGCTGCGACCACGCCCGGCCCGCCGCGAAGGGCGAGTTCTCGAACAGCGTCCAGAAACCGTGGCGGTTCGCCGCAATGACGATCATGCGCCCGTCATCGGTCAGCACCCGCCAAGCCTCGCGCAGGAGCTTGCGCGGATCGGGACACTCCTCGAGACCGTGCAGCACCAGCAGCCGGTCCACCGACGCATCGCGCAGCGGCCAGGACGCTTCCTCCACCACCACCTCGCTCGCGTCCCCCATCGGCCCCGCAGCGGCAGGCATCAGGGAGACGCTGCGCTCTGCGGCGGGGAAGGCGTCGAGAATGGCACGCCCGAAGCCGAAGCTTGCCAGCCTGAGGCCCGAAAGCTCACCCCAGCCGTCCTTCACCTTGCCGGTGAGGGTCTCCAGCGCCACCGCCCCGAGGGGCGTCGCGTAGAAGCGGCTCAGCTCTTCCGAAGACGTGCGCATGGGCCCTGGCGGCGCTCCTTTTCCATCTGGGTCAGCAAGGCTACCTTGTTGCATGTAGGAAAAAAGGATGCCCGATGCATCAACTCGGCCCGATCGAGGTTCATCAGTTCCCCTGCCTCGACGACAACTACGCATTTCTGGTGCGCGACAGGCAGAGCGGGACGGTCGCCGCCGTGGATACGCCCGACGGTGACGCCATCGTCGCCGAGGCGGAAAAGCTCGGCTGGCGGGTGGACATGATCCTCAATACCCACTGGCACCCCGACCATATCGGCGGCAACCGCCGGGTGGTCGAGGCCTTCGGTGCGAGGGTTGTCGGTCCGTCGGAGGACGGCAAGATCCCCGGTCTCCACCGGGTCGTGAGCGAAGGCGACGAGATCAGCCTCGGCGAAACCGTGCTCGAGGTTCTCGAGACGCCGGGCCATACCCTCGGCCACATCGTCTACCACGTGCCCGGGGCCCGGGCGGCGTTCGTCGGGGATACCCTTTTCGCGCTCGGCTGCGGCCGGCTCTTCGAGGGGACGCCCGAGGCCATGTGGTCGTCGCTTCTCAAGCTCCGGGGCCTGCCCCCCGAGACCGTCATCTTCTGCGCCCATGAATACACCGCCGCCAATGCTTGCTTCGCCATGTCCGTCGATGCGGAAAACGAGGCGCTGCGGGAACGCGAAGAAGAGGTTGCGAGACTGCGGGCGGAGGGCCTGCCCACCGTCCCCGTCCGGCTGCGCGAGGAGATTCGCGCCAATCCCTTCCTGAGGGCCGACGACGATGCTCTCGCTGCCCGCCTCGGTCTCGGCGACGCCCCGGCCCACGAGGTCTTCGCCGAGATCAGGCGCCGGAAGGATGCCTTTTGACCGCCGGGCAGCTCATCACCGCCTATTCGCTGAGGCCCCACCCCTTCGAGGGGCACTGGCGCGAGGATGCCGGCCGCGGGCGGAACCAGGAGGGATTGCAGCTTCTCGAGGCCGCCGAGGAGGCCCAGTGGCACAAGCTCGGCGGCCTGACCGTCTATGAGCTGGTGGAGGGCGGCCCCCTCGTGGTCAGCGTGAGCGAGGACGGGGTCAACGCCGCCGCGGTCACGCTCACACGCACGGGAGACAGTGCCACCCTCCCCCCCGGCGCCGCCCGCGCCCTCAGTTGCCTTGGGCGGGTCGCGCTCTTCGCGGTGAGGTGGGAGGAGGATCACCCGGTGCGGGACCGCGTCCTCATGCCCGATGACTGGTTCCCCGGCCCCGGAGAAGGAGATTTCGGTGAAGCACCTGAATAGCAATATCGACGCGCCGATGCTCGCCCGCCGCAGTGCCTACCAGCTCGGCCTCGGCGGGCTGGTGCCCTTCTGGGCGATACTCGTCGTGGTGATCTTCAGGGCGGGGTTCACGGAGGAATTCTACCGTGCTCTCCTCCTGTGGCTGGCCACCTACGGCGCGGTGATCGTGTCCTTCATGGGCGGCTCGCGCTGGGTGCTTTCGATCTTCAGCCCCGACACCCGCGATGCGTCGATGTTCGGCGGCTTTCTCGGCGCGGTGATGCCGCCCCTCGTCGCGTGGGCGGCGATGGCGCCCGGGGGCGTCCTCTGGACCGAGGCCCCGCACCCCCTCACGCGGCTCGGGATCATCGCCCTGCTTCTGGTCTTCCAGCTCGTGCAGGACTGGACCCACGCCGAACGCGGCGGGGTGCCGCCGTGGTATCTCGATCTGAGGAAGCTCCTGACCCTTGGCGCGACCACGCCGATCGCGCTGGCGATCGTGGTCAACGCCCTCTAGCGGACCCAGCCGGGCGGCGGCGTGTCGGCGCGCAGGCTCGTCCTTGGCACCGCGTAGACGCGGGACTGCCCGCAAAGATGGGCCTGAAAGCCCTGCGCGAAGACGCCGGCGAAGGCCCGGTCGAGGACGTTGAGCCCCCCGGTGAAGGCACCGAAGGCAGGCATCACCAACCGCCTGCCGTCATGCACGAAGGCCGGTCGCCGCACGCCGCGGCCGTTCTTCGCCGCGACGGCGCAAGGATGAAGGTGCCCTGCGAGATTCCAGTCGTCCGTCCCGTCGGGCTCGTGCACGAAGACGAGCCCCGCCGCCTCGATCCTCTCCTCCGCATACCCCGCAAACCGCTTCGGCGGTAGCGGGTCGTGGTTGCCGAGAACCCAGAACCATTCCGCGGCGCCGCAGAGGCTTTCGAGCCTTTGTGCATCCGCTTCGTCCATCCGCTCCTCGGCGTCCTTGTC
Organism: uncultured Caulobacterales bacterium; assembly: GCA_964484475.1. GTDB lineage: Bacteria > Pseudomonadota > Alphaproteobacteria > Caulobacterales > Parvularculaceae > Parvularcula. The sequence continues at coordinate 14,531 of CAZAFU010000024.1, forward strand.
GTGGAAGGCATCGCCGAGCGAGACCACCTTGCTTGGGCGGCAGAGCCGGATCAGCCGCTCGAGGAGGTCGAGGGTCGCCCTGGTGTCGTAGGGGGGCAGGAACTGCCCCTTGCGGGCGAAGTGGCTGCCCTTTTCGAAATGGAGGTCGGAGACCACGAGGACGCCGTCATCGGGAAGGAACAGCGCACCCGAGCAGTCGAGGATCACATGACGCCCGGCGAGGGTCATGGTCCCGGGAAGACAGTTCTGGGCTAAGGTGGCTGACATCCCGAAACCGTTACCTCACCGGCCGGGCGGGAGGAAGCGAACGATCCCCACATGGACAAAATGAATCGGACGGCTCCCGGCTTACGAGGATGTCTTTCGAAGCTTTCTTGACGGATGAACGCAAGAAACTGATTCTTGGGGATAAATTTTCCGGGTGGACAAGTCCATCTCCGCCTCCTCGATGATATACCATCGGATAAAGCCGAAACAGTTCAGCACTATACAAGATCGAACCGGGCAGTTCATTTCCCGTTTAGCCGCTTATGCCAGAGTTTGCTTTGGGAAAGTGCGAGGGATATTACCATGCCTGAGGCAGACGAGCGTATCGCCGAGCCCGGCACCGCGGACCAAAAAGCCGAGGGCTTTGCACCCGGCCTGATGCTGGAGGCGATCTCGCAACTGCTCGTCGCCACCCGCTCGCAACAGTCGCCGGGGGAGCGGCGTTACGCGAACGAATTCGCGGCCCGCATTCTTGCCGAGATGCCGCCGAACGAGGTGGTCAAGGCGGCTGAGCTGATCTCCAAGACCTCGAACGCGCCCGAAGAGCTGCAACGCCAGCTGATCTTCTCCTCGACCGACGCTGCCGCCGTGGTGCTCAAGAGCCGCAACGTCACCGACGCGGTCCTGATGGAAGCGGCCTCCAAGAGCATCGAGCTGCGCAAGATCATCGCCGCGCGCCAGTCCCTGAGCGAGCCCGTGGTGAACCGTCTTCTCTTCTTCGAGGAGACCGAGATCGAGAACATGCTCCTGCCGCGGAGCGATGTGACGATCTCGACGAGCCGCGCCCGCAGGCTGATCGACCGGGTCGAGCCCGACACCACCCTCGGCTGGCTCCTCGCGAAGCGGACCGACGTGTCGACCCGCCATGCCCTCAGACTGTTCTGGGCCGTGGGGGCGGAAAGCCGGGCCATCATTCTCAAGCGGTTCAACATCAACCCCACCTTCGCGGCGAAGATCTTCACCCAGATGATGGGCGAAGCCATGATCCGGAAGCAGCACAGCCCCCTGGGCCAGCTCGTGCGCCTCGTCACGCGGGCCGCGGATGGCCGCGAGACCGCCGAGCCCAGCCCGCTCGCCCTCCAGGTCCTGTCCGAGCTTCGCAGCCATCCCTCTTCCACCACCGCGAGGAAGGCCGCTGACGCCGCGCATATCAGTCTCGAGCTTGCCGAGAAGATCATGATGGACGGAGCCGGCGAGGCCTACACCATCCTCGCCTCGGCCCTCGGCGTCACGGACAAGAGATTCAGGAGACTGCTCCGGATCTCCCCGCCCAAGGGCTCCGGGCTCCAGCCATTCACCCGCGAGGTGAAGGACCAGCTGTGCGAACTCTGCGACAACCTCGACCCCGCCAATGCCATCGCCATCCTGAGCTACTGGGAGATCGACTTCCAGGATCGCCGCCGCGAACGCTTCCAGGAGAAGCTCGAGACCGAGCTTGCCGATATCCAGCGACGTTTCGAAGCCGCCTATTCCGATGGCGGAGGGAATGACGACGCACAGGACGAGCCCGCCGAGGGGCCGAACGCGGAAGCGGAACGCCCGCGGCGGCGGCTCTTCGGCTAGCCTTCCGTCCGGAAGTGCTTGGAGAGCCTGAGGCCCTGCCCCTGGTAGTTCGACTCCCGCGCTGAGCCGTAGAGCGCTTTCGGGGTCTCCGCGAGTTCCTCGTAGAGGAGCCTCGCCACCCTCTGCCCGTGTTCGAGCACCATCGGCACATCGAAGCCCCTGACCTCCAGGACCGCCCGGCTCGGCGCTTCGAGGCCGAAGCCTGGATCGAAAAAGCCCGCGTAGTGCGCGCGGAAAGCGCCGAACTCATGGTCGATCGCCACCATCTCGGCTGCAAGATGGGCAGGCACCTTCACCGTTTCGGCGCTCGCGAGAATGTAGAACTCGTCAGGGTCCAGCGTGATGTATCCATCGTCAGGTGCCGCGATCGGCTCGAAGTAGGTCCTTGGGTCCAGCGCCGCGCGCCGGTCGACGTCGATGAGGCCCGCATGCCGCCTCGCCCGCCAGCCGACCACCTCGCCGAGGGCCGGCGACAGGTCGACGCTGAGATTGAGCCCCTGGGTGATGTGCCCATCCGGGCCGAGCGCCTCGCGAAGCGGGCCGTCGGCGAGGGGCGCATCGCCTTGCCGGACCCTCAGTTGGCTGAGGGTGGACCCCTGCCGAACGATCACCGGAAAGGTGCGCGGACAGATCTCGAGGTAGAGCCTGCCGTCATAACCGGCCGGTACGATATCGTATCCGGCATGGGTTTCCGTGAGCAGGCGGACGAAAACGTCGATGCGTCCGGTCGAGCTCTTGGGGTTCCCCGCCGCCGACAGGTGCCCCGGCAGGCGGAGGCCCTGTTCGAGCTCCACGACATAGACGCAGCCCCGCTCGAGGACCGCCCCGGCCGAGAGGTCGAGGGTATGAAGAGTGAGCGCGTCGAGCCTCGACCCAAGACCCTCGGGCCCGGGCAGGAACGCCGCGCGCACCCGGTGGGCCCTTGCGCCCAGGGTCAGGTCGATCGAGGCAGGCTGGATCTGGGCTTCCGAAAGCGCGCCCCTGACGGCGCCCTCTCGGGCGAGCCCCTTCAGCCCTTCGGCGGTCAGGACCCCTGTCCTTGTCTGTGCAGAATCTTGCATGGCGTCCCGGCATCGCCCGGTGCTTGGCGCTGGTCAAGCCAGCCGATCCACGATAACACCAGCTGGTGCGGGGCTGAGGGCGAAGAAAGGCAGCGCCATGCTGGACGATTTCGAAGAGCTGATCTCCGAGGCGACGACCGAGGGCGTGCGCGTGCGGGTGTCCTCTGACTATCTCGAAGACGAATCCGAGCCGGAGGAAGGCCGTTATTTCTGGGCCTACACCGTCAGGATCGACAACGACTCCCATCAGGCCGTCACTTTGTGCCGCCGGACCTGGCACATCGCCGATGCCATGGGCCAGAGCTTCACCGTGGAAGGCGAGGGCGTGGTCGGCGAGCAGCCGATCCTCGCGCCCGGTGATGCCTATGAATACACCTCCGCCACCCCCCTCTCCGCGCCCTCGGGGATGATGTTCGGGGCCTACGAGATGAACCGGGAAGACGGGCATACCTTCCTTGCGACGATCCCCCCCTTCAGCCTCGACAGCCCCCACGATTCGCGGCGGATGAGCTAGGCTTTCCCGGGGCTTCGGGCCGCAACTCAAGGAGACGTGTACGGCGGAACCCCGGTTTTTCCGAACGTGCGGCCATTTATCCCGTTCTTTCCTCGAGGCCCGCGGCGAGCGGTCGTGGGCTCACGAAGCCAAGAATGGAGAACAGCCATGACCAAGCGTTGCATCACAGCACTCGCTGCCGTTTCCGGCCTCGCCCTGGCCACCGCGTCCGCCCAGAGCCCGTATCTCACCGATGAAGGTGACTATCTCACCCTGTCCGGCACCGTGAACACCGTCGACGACGACAGCTTCACCATCGACTACGGCATGGATGTCATCGAAGTCGAATTCGACGAGGCCGGTCTCTTCGAGGAACCCGCCGAAAGCCTTTATCCCGGTGACGAAGTGACGGTCTACGGCACCGTCGATGACGAGTTCTTCGAAGGCCGCGTCATCAATGCCGAGAGCGTCTATGTCCGTGGCGACAGCACCGTCTATGGCGGCGACGAGGCCACCACCGCGCTCTTCTTCATCGACCCCTATCCGGGCACCATGGCCGACGGCACCTTCGTCTCCCTCGATGGCGAAGTCACCCGGGTCCGCAACCGCGAGTTCATGCTTGATGCGGGCGGCACCATGATTTCCGTCGATACCATGGAGCTGGGCTACAACCCCCTCGACGACGAGGGCCGCCAGCGGATCCAGGAAGGCGACAGGGTCACCGTCGCGGGCTATCTCGATGACACCCTGTTCGACGAGACCGAGCTGAGCGCGCGTGCCGTCTACAAGACCGACACCGGCACCTCCATGCAGTCCCGCAGCTCGCGGATGGACCGCAGCGACCGAGAAGACAGGCGCAGCAACCGTTCGAATTCGGACCGCTACAGCGAGCGTGACGACAGTGAGGACCGCTCGAACCGCAGGGCCTCGCGTGACCGCTCCGAGCGCGACGTCGAGCGCATGTTCACCACCAGCGAATTCGCCGCTCTCGACCGGAACGACGATGGCGTCGTGACCGTGCGCGAGTATGTCCGCTCGACCTCGGACATGGACAACATCACCAGAAGCGAGGCGCGCGAGCTCTTCGCGGCCATCTCGGGTGATGACGACGAGCTGACCCGCCGCGAGTTCCTGAACCCGAACCCCGATGCAGAGGACCTGTTCGAAGAAGTCCTCCTGCGTGAAGACGGCTAGTCGCTGAACGCTGCACTTTGGGAACGGCCAGCCCCCGGGCTGGCCGTTTTCGTATCAGAGGTCTTCGAAGGGAAAGATCCGCTCGTCGAGGAGGTGGCTCGGCCGCACGTTCCGGAGGGCACGGAACATCACCTCGCGCTGGCCGGGCCGCTTGCTTTCCCAGTCGGAAAGAAGCTCCTTCATCGCCATCCGCTGCAACCCTTCCTGCGTGCCGCAGAGGTTGCAAGGGATGATCGGGAAGCAGCAGAGTTCCGCAAACTTCGCCAGGTCCTTCTCCGCCGCAAGGATCAGTGGACGGAGCACCATGAGGTCGCCCTCGTCGTTCATCAGCTTCGGCGGCATGGCCCCGAGCCTGCCGCCATGCAGCAGGTTCAGCATGAAGGTTTCGAGGCTGTCGTCGCGGTGGTGGCCGAGAACGATCGCATCGCACCCCTCCTCCCGCGCGACCCGGTAGAGGATTCCCCGCCTCAGGCGTGAGCACATCGAGCAGAAGGTCTTGCCCTCCGGCACCTTTTCGGTGACCACTGAATAGGTGTCCTCGGTAATGATCCGATAGGCAACGCCGAGGCGCTCCAGGTAGGAGGGCAGAACGTCCTTGGGGAAACCGGGCTGCCCCTGGTCGAGATTGCAGGCGAGGATCTCGGCCTGAAGGCCGCCCTGCCGCTTCAGGTCCAGAAGCGCCGCCAGCAGCCCGTAGCTGTCCTTCCCGCCCGAAAGGCAGACCAGCCATTTCTGCGGCGAGCCGTCGGCGCGCGGGGTATCCATCGCGAAGTCTTCCACCGCCTCGCGCAGCTGGCGGACAATCCTCTTCCTCAGCTTCTTGAAGGTGACCGAAGATGGCGCATCGGCATAGGCGGGAAGGCCCGCCGCCTGCTCGGTGTCGATGGGTGTCTGTCCGTCAGCCACAAGAGATCGCCTTCCTGAAGAAGCGCCGCCTAGCGCAGAACGGGCCGCCTAAGAATACCCCTCAAGGACGGACCTTGCGGAACTGGTCGCAGGCCATCAGCCAAGAGCGACAAGCTGCGAGACTGCATCGACTACGAACTCGGCCCAGATGACAAGCAAGAGCCCGGTGACCAGTGCCGCACCCAAGAGCCTCGCGGCGGCGCTTCGCGCAATCCGCGTCGAGACTGCGATGATCCACGCCAGCGCCTTGTATCGGCTATAACTTTCCATGCCATGCTCCCTTGTGATGCCGAGAAGGGTTTCCCCATGGATCAGGGCGCCGTTTCCTTCACAAGGGGAAACTCCGTTGCGGATAGATTTCAAAAAGACCGCTGGCCGGACGCCGGCCCGGTCCGGGACCGATTGCGCAGGGGTTTGGCGTGCCCCCGATCAGGGCCTCGAACCTCAGGGCGGATTTTCCGCAGCGCCAAAGCGCCGGAACGACCCCTCAAGATCGTTGGCGGGACGGATCGCATGCGCTATCGGCCCCGCCATGGCACAGCATACCCAACGCGTTCTCTCAGGCGTCCAGCCCACCGGCAACCTTCACCTCGGCAACTATCTGGGGGCGATCAAGCAGTGGGTCGGCATGCAGGAAAGCCATGAGAGCCTCTTCTGTATTGTGGACCTGCACGCGATCACCCTGCCCCAGGACCCGGGCGAGCTCAGGAATTCGACCCGCGAAGTCGCCGCCGCCTACATCGCCGCAGGAATCGACCCCGAACGCTCGGCGATCTTCCACCAGAGCGCGGTTCCTGCCCATGCGGAGCTTTCGTGGATCCTCTCGTGCATTGCGCGGATGGGGTGGTTGAACCGGATGACCCAATTCAAGGACAAGGCCGGCAAGGACAAGGAAAAGGCCTCGGTGGGCCTCTTCGTCTACCCGATCCTGATGGCCGCTGATATCCTCGCTTACAAGGCGACCCACGTGCCCGTCGGGGAGGACCAGAAGCAGCACCTCGAGCTCGCCCGCGATATCGCCGCGAAGTTCAATAACGATATGAACGCGGAAGATTTCTTCCCGCTGCCCGAGCCGATGATCCAGGGCTCGGCCACTCGCGTGATGTCCCTGCGCGACGGCACGGCGAAGATGTCGAAGTCCGACCCCTCGGACCTCTCGCGCATCACCTTCACGGACGATGCCGACACCATCGCCAAGAAGTTCAAGAAGGCCAAATCCGACCCCGACGCCCTGCCCTCGGAGAAGGAGGGCCTCGAAGGGCGGCCCGAAGCCCGCAACCTCGTCAACATCTACGCCGCCCTTGCGGAGTGCGATGTGGAGGAGGTTCTCGCCCGCTTCGGCGGCCAGGGCTTCGGCGCTCTCAAGCCCGCGTTGGCCGATCTCGCGGTGGAGAAGCTCGCCCCGATTTCGCGCCGCATGCGCGAACTGATGGCAGAGCCGGACGAGATCGACCGCGTCCTGATGAAAGGGGCCGAACGCGCCGACGCCATCGCCGCCCCCATCCTCGCCGAGGTGAAGGACATCATGGGGTTCCTGCCGCGGGGGTGGTAGGCCACCGCCGGGGCGGCGAGCGCCCAGCCCCCTGGAGGGCGTGTCAGCGGACAGCTTCGAGGAACGGCGTCGGCTGGACGAGCCTGACGCCGGGAGTATTCTCCGCGAGCTGCTCAAGCCAGTGCTTGTGACCGGCACCGTAGATCACAACCACCCGGTCTCCCGGCCCGGCTACGTCGAGCAGCTTGGAAAAGATCTTGGCGTTCCGCATGGTGTAGTAACCGATCAATTCAGCCGCAGGCTGATCTTCACCCGCATCAATGCGCAGCATGTCGTAGTAGAAATCGGCGGACGAGGTGAACCCTTCATTCGTCTCGATGATCGCTTCGGCCATGGTCATTCCATCGAATGCCGCCTGTTGCTCGACCAGCTTCGCCTGAAGGGCCATGATCGTCGATTGCAAGCGTTCGTCATCGCCGGTGGAAGCCGCGTGGGCCATCACCTTGTCGAAAGGAAAATAGGCGGGCTCGTCACCGCGCGGCTGCTCGTCGATGCCGTAGACAGTGCCAAGGCCCGCGCGATCGGCCAGCCGGTAGCCAAGTTGCACCACCTCGTTCGGGGTCTGCGTCAATCGTGCCGGGGAATACCCTTCATAGCCGGTATCCACGAAGTCGGGATTGTTCGTCTGGACTTCGACCGCCACCACGGTAGGATCGAAGGCCATCAGCCCACCGACGACCGCCCCCATTTCCCGCTGACGCTCCGGGGTGAGAACATCAGGACCGGCGACATCGATCAGGTTGGAATCCTGCGTTTCGAAATGCCACGTTCCGACGATCATGACCTCGATGGGGGCAGTTCCGGCAGCGGGAAGAACCTCTTCGCCCGACATCGTTTCGGGTGTCGCGCAGGCAGAAAGGATCGTCAGGACTGCGGGGGCAAGGAATGTTCTGCTCATGCCGCGTAACTTAGCGGCAGCGGCAGGCTGGTCAAAGCAATCTTCGGCGGGACGCATGACCGGAGCCGAACGGGCCGTGCGATGCCGGTCTCGATTCACTGCCCGCTCTTGAGATAGCCCGTCAACATGCTGGAGAGCGCCTGGCATAGCGAGGCGTCGTCAGGGGTGGTTTCCTCGGGAAGCGAGCCGCCCCTGACGAGGACGCGATCGAGAAATGCCGTATTCAGCATGTAATGGACGACCTTCGCGGCTTGCGTGATGTCCTGAACGACGATCTCGTCATCATAGCGCTTCAGGTAGGCCAGGATGCCGTCGAAGGCCGCGCGGGCGAGGGTCCGGCCTGCGGGGTGCTCCGTGCCGGACAGGCGGGCATAGGTATGCAGCGCCCGGAGGATATGGGCGTCCTCCATGACCTGCGCGTAGGCGGAGCGAACGGCAAGATCGATGGCCGCCTGAAGGGTCTCCGGCTCATCTCCGGCCTCGCTCTTCCCGCTCTCGGCCAGCCGCCTCGCGATGGTGCCGAAGCGTTCTTCAAGCAGCGCGTCGAGAAAGGCGTTCTTGTCGCTGAAGTGACTGTAGACCGAACCCACCGCCACCCCGGCCTCGCCGGCGATATCGACGATCGAAATCCGCTCGAACTCCCGCTCCTTCAGAAGGCGCTCGAGCGCCCCAAGCAGCTTCGCCCGCGTGCGGACCGCACGAGGCTGCTTGACAATTTTTGAATCTGAATTCATATTCACGCCATTCTTGTTCGGGAGGTCTGCCTTGTCCAGTCTCGTCGCCACCGCAACCGCTTCGGGCCTCGGCCTTCCGGATATGGTCGTCCTCGCCGGATTGATGGTCTTCCTGGTCCACGAACTTGTCAGCCTTCCGGCCCTGAACCGAAAGCTGCGCGATACCCCGCCTGGCGGGAAAACGCCGCTTTATCTCGGAGCGGCCTTCAAGCTCTGGCTGGTCGGCGCCGGCGTGCTGGGAGCCTGGCTGCTCGAAGGCCGCGCGTTCGATCCTCTCGGCTTCGTTCTGCCCGATGAGGGCTGGCGCGGTGCGTCGGTCTGGATCGCGGGCGGGCTGGTCGCCGGTTTCTTCGCCTACCAGCTTTTCGCGCTTCTCCTGAGCCACCGGGCGCGCCATTCCTACCGGGTCCAGTTGGAAAAGGCTGGCGAGGCGTTCCGTTTCATGCCCGACACCGCAGGCGAGCTCAGGGCCTTCAGTTTTCTGGGCCTGACGGCTGGCATCACCGAGGAGGTCATCTTCAGGGGCTATCTGATCTGGGTTCTCGGCCAGTTGGTCAGCCTGCCGATCGCAGCGGCCCTCGCCCTCCTCCTCTTCGGCGCCTTCCATGCCTATCAGGGCATTGGCGGCTTTGTGGCCTCGATCGTGGCGGGCGGTTTGATGACCGGCCTCTTCCTTCTGTCCGGATCGCTCCTGCCTGTCATCGTCCTTCACGCCCTCATCGATGTCGTGAACGGCCATGCCAATTTCGTGGCCAAGCGGGACCTCGGGCTCGGTCAGCTGGGTCTCGAGCAGGCCTGAAGCAGCGCATCGGCGAGATGGAGCTGCCAACGCCCCGGCATCGACTTGACCGGCGCCCCCGCGAGCGATCCTCCGTCATTGGTAGCCTCCTTCAACCTGCGGAGGCTTTTCGTGCCAGCTCCTCGACCCGGTCCCAGGCGCCCTTCGCCACCAGGTCCGCGGGCGCGAGCCACGAGCCGCCGACGCAGAAGACATTGGGAAGCGCCCGGTAGGAGGAAAGCGTGTCCGGTGTCACGCCGCCGGTCGGGCAGAACGCCAGATGCGGCAGGGGCCCGGCAAGGCCCTTGAGGGCGCGGACACCGCCAGCCGCCTCGGCCGGGAAGAATTTGAGCCTGCCGAACCCCGCCTCGTCGGCACGCATCGCCTCCGATGCGGTCGCGACGCCGGGCAGGAGCGGGCATTCATCCATGTGCTGGCCCGCCGCGGTCGCAAGAAGCGTCGTCAGCCCGGGGCTCACCGCGAACCTCGCCCCCGCATCGATCGACGAGAGGAGGTTGCGCTCGGAGAGGACCGTCCCCGTACCGACGACCATCTCCGGACGTTCCTTCGCGATCATCCGCACCGCCGGCAGCGCGGCCTTCGTCCGCAGGGTGATCTCGATTGCGTGGATTCCGCCCGCAAGAAGGGCATCGGCAAGGGGAAGCGCGTCCTCCTCCCGCTCGATCACCACCACCGGCATCACCCCGACCCCGCCGAGCAGGGCATCGATCTTTTCGGCCTGGCTGTTCATGGCGCCCCCACCTTGACGATCTTCAGCGTATTGGTCCCGCCCTTCACCCCCGAAGGAAGCCCGGCAACGAGGATCACCCGGGCACCCTCGCCCAGGTCCATCCGCTCACGGGCGATCTGTTCGGCATGGGACGCCAGCTCCTCGAAGCTCTCGTCCCTGTCGATGAGCATCGGCTCGACCCCCCACAGAAGGGCCATCTGCCTTGCCGATTGCGGGTTCGGAGTGATCCCGAGGATCTGGACCCCCGGCCTGTTGCGGGCGACGAAGCCCGCTGTGCCGCCGCTCTGCGTCGCCGCCACGATCGCCCGGCAGCGGGCCTGGCCAGCGACCTGCGCGGCGGCGAGCGCGATCACCTCGGCATCGCTCGATGGAATCACCTTGTCGGCGGCGGCGGCAATTTCGGCGGGAGCCGATTCGTCCATCGCCACAGCCTTCAGGATACGGTGCATGATGGCGATCGCCGCCTCGGGATGGCGGCCCACGGCCGTCTCCGCGCTCAGCATCACCGCGTCGGCGCCCAGATAGGCCGCGGCGGCGGTGTCGGAGGCTTCCGCCCTTGTCGGGGTCGGCGCCTCGATCATGCTCTCGAGCATCTGCGTCGCGACGATCACCGGCTTGCCCTGCCCCCGGGCCGTGCGGATGATCCGCCGCTGCGCGCGGGGCACCTCCTCGAGGGGCAGCTCGACACCGAGATCCCCCCGCGCCACCATCAGCGCATCCGCCTCGGCCACGATGGCGTCGAGATCGTCCATCGCTCCGGGCTTCTCGATCTTCGCGATCAGCTTCGCCGGACCCCGCATCAGCGAGCGGACATGGCGAAGGTCTTCCGCACTCTGCACGAAACTCAGGGCCACGTAATCCGTGCCCTGTTCGAGCGCGAAGGCGAGGTCCTCTTCGTCCTTCGGGGTCAGGGCCCTGAGGGGCAATCTGCGGCCGGGAATGTTGATGCCCTTGTTGTCGCTGAGGCAGCCGGGCACCTCGCAGAGAAGCACCAGCCGGTCCCCGCCCGCTTCCTCCACCACGAAGCGGAAGGCGCCATCGTTCATCATGACGACGTCGCCCTTCTCGAGAGCCTCGAAAAGCTCGGGATGCGGCACCGGGATCTGTCCGGCTCCGGCCGTCTCGCCCAGGACCGCTTCGTAACGTTCGTTGTAGGAGAGGGGGAGCTTCCCGCCATCGAGCTTGCCGACCCTCAGTTTCGGGCCCTGCAGGTCCGAGACGATGGCCACCGGGCGACCGAGTTTCCCGGCGACCTCCCGGACCGTGGCAAAGCGTTCCGCGTGGTCCTCATGGCTTCCATGGCTGAAATTGAACCTGAAGGCGGAAGCCCCGGACCGGATCATCGCTTCGAGCCGGTGGGGCGCACTCGACGCGGGGCCGAGGGTGGCGAGAATCTTGGTACGTGCGCGTTGGCTGAAAGCGTCGGGCATGGGCGTTTTCCGGCGTCTCGCTGCAAGGGTCCTCTGAGCAGGGGCTAGCGCTCCCGGCCCCGGCCCGCCTAGAACAATATCGATGGACGTGCGCCGAACCGAAGACATTGTGAAGCCTTCCGCTGCAGGACGCTGGCGGAAACGCGACCTCTGGGCGGTCCTCGTGACCGGCTGCGTGATCGCTCTTCCCCTGATCATCACGGTGATCGAGGGGCGGCTGGATGCGATGACCGGCGCGGTGATCCTCGCCACCACGCTGTCCCTTGCGATCTTCGTCCGTGCGCTCCAGCGGGCGCGGGCACGCCCCCTCGAGGCGGCGGCCGTCGAAAGCGAGGAGATGCGGCGCCTCAAGCGCTATGCCGAACTCCTCGACGCGCTGCCCCAGCCCGTCATGCTGCTCGATGCGGACGACAGGGTGGAGCTTGCCAACGCCGCCTGCGTCAGGATCTTCGGCGACGAGGGCATCGGCGCGCATATCAGCTCGGTTGTCCGCTCGCCAAGCGCCCTCGAAGTCCTCCGTGAGGCCCGCCACGTCCAGGAAGCCAGGGAGGCGGATTTCTCCCTCGCCGCGCCCCGGGACTATGCGGCCCTTTTCTATGTGGCCCCCCTCGAACGCAAGCAGGGCACGACCGGCGAAATGGTCATCATGGTCCGTGACCGGACCGAGCAGAAGAAGCTCGAGCGTATGCGCACCGACTTCATCGCCAATGCGAGCCACGAGCTGAGGACGCCCCTCGCCGCCATTCTCGGCTTCATCGAGACCCTGCAGGGCCACGCCAAGGATGACCCGGAGGCGCGGGACCGCTTCCTGCGCATCATGCAGACCCAGACCGAACGGATGCTGCGCCTGGTCCGGGACCTCGTCAGCCTCTCCGCCCTCGAGCTCAACGAGAGGCGCCTGCCGAGCGAGAAGGTCGACCTGGGCCATGTGGCCGAGACCGTTATGGAAATGATGGTGCCCGTGGCAACGGCCAATGAAGGCGTCTTGGTGGACGACATTCCCCGTGGCCAGGACTTCGAGATCACCGGCGACCGGGACCAACTGACCCAGGTGATCCAGAACCTCGTCGACAACTCCCTCAAATACGGCAGCGGCTCGAACGACGCGCATTCCCGGGTGCATATCTGCGTCGGCCGCGGGCCGGCACGGGCGTTCGCCAAGGCCCACCATTCCGGCGACAGCCCCGAGCAGATCGCCGTCAGGGCGGGCTGCAGGACCAATGAACTCGTCTTTCTCCGGGTGCGGGACGAAGGGCGGGGCATCAGCAGCAACGACCTTCCACGCCTCACCGAACGGTTTTACCGTACCGACGTCGAAAAGAGCCATGCCAAGGGCGGAACGGGCCTCGGACTTGCGATCGTCAAGCACATCGTCAACCGCCACCAGGGCGGAATTCTTGTGGAATCCCGGGAAGGTGAAGGCGCGGCCTTTACCTGTTACTTCCCGCCGTTTAAGGCAATCGACCGGGCGAAGGCGGGCTAAGTCCCGCACCAGTCTTCAGTTCGTGAATTCGGTTACAAAAAGCACAAAAGTTCACCGAACTCCGAACTGTACAAGATTGTGTCATACAAATCAGGCAATCGCGTCGGCCAAGGGAGAAGGCTATGCCTTTCGGCATTCTGAAGCAGCAGGCTGACCGCATCGAGAAGCTCGACGTGGCGCTGGCGACCATGGGCGGGCTCGTCGAGCAGCAGCTCGCCGACGCACTGGGCTCGTTCGAGCATCGCGACGCCGCGCTCGCGCGCACGGTCAGGGCGAACGACGTGGAAACGGACCGCTACGAGCGCCAGATCGAGCAACTGGTCGCGGAGCTCTTCCACGACCGCCGCCGCGGTCCGGCTGAAATCCGCCGCATGATGGCAGCCGTGCGCATCGCCTCGGAGATGGAGCGCGTGGGTGACCTCTCCAAGAACATCGCGCGGCGCGCCATCGTGATCGCCGAAAGCGACGACGAGGGCGAGCATTCCAAGCATGCGGGCGTGGTGCGGATGGGGCAGATCTCGCTCCGCCAGTTTTCCGAAGCCCTGGACGCCCTTTTCCGCCGCAACGCGGAAGCCGCCCGCGCGGTCCGGAATGCCGACGACCAGGTGGATGACATCTACAACTCGGTCTTCTCCGAGCTCCTCGGCCTGATGAACAGGGTGCCGGGCATCGCTTCCACGGGCACCCACCTGATCTTCGTCGCCAAGAACTTCGAGCGGATCGGCGACCATGCCACCAACATTGCCGAACGGGTGCATTTCGCTCTGACTGGCGAGGAGCTGCCGCCCGAACGCCTGAAAACCGACGTCACGAGCACGCTCATCGCAGCGGAGTAAGCCTATGGCCCGCACCACCGTCCTGGTCGTCGAAGACGACGAATCCCTGCGCACCCTGATGGAGTACAACTTCTCCAAGGAAGACTTTGCCGTCCTCGTGGCAAAGGACGGGGAAGAGGCGATCTTCAGGATCGAGGAGGACAAGCCGGACATCGTCGTGCTCGACTGGATGCTGCCGAATGTCTCGGGCATCGAGGTCTGCCGCCGGATCCGTCAGAATCCCGAGACCAAGGGGCTGCCGGTCATCATGCTCACCGCCCGGGCCGAGGAATCCGACAGGGTTCGCGGCCTCGATACCGGCGCGGACGATTACGTCACGAAGCCCTTCTCTATGGAGGAGCTGGCCGCCCGGATCCGTGCCGTGCTGCGCCGCCTCCGCCCGACCCTGGTTTCCGATCTGGTGACCTGCGGCGACATCGAGATCGACAGGACCGCCCACCGGGTCCGCCGCCGGGGCGAGGAAGTGCATCTCGGCCCCACCGAGTTCCGCCTCCTCGACCACCTGATGCAGAACCCGGGA
>CAZAFU010000025.1:0-28938 GCA_964484475.1 uncultured Caulobacterales bacterium
ATTATCTCGGGGTGGAGTACGGCTCGATGAACGTGCTCTCCGATGACGGGCTCCGGCAGGGCATCAAGACCTATTCCGACTGGCCGACCATCCCCCAGCTCTACGTGAAGGGCGAGTTCGTCGGCGGCTGCGATATCGTCCGCGAGATGTTCGAGAAGGGCGAGCTGCGCCCCTTCCTGCAGGAAAAGGGCGTCCTCGAAGCGGCGTAGAGCCCGCTTCCGGAACGGAACGGCCGGCACTCGCCGGAGAGGACCGACCCTTGTGCGGATTTCGCAGGCCGGTCTCAAAGTTGCGGCCGGTGGCGGGGTCATGGAACCCTCTGCCGACGTGTCGCCGCGGGCTGGCTCAGGTGCCAACAGGGTTTCACCGGGCCCGGCCAGCAACCGCCCAAAACCCCAGGGTGACTGGCCTTCGTTACTGGCCTTCGGTTTCTCTGCTGTTGAAAGTGCAAGGCAGTGAAACCCCGGACAGTTGCCCAAAGCGCTATTTATGCTACCCTGTCTTTAAGGGGAGCATAACCATGATACTTCGCAATATTGCCGCAATCGGCCTGGCCTTTTGTCTCGGGCAGCAGGCCCATGCCGCACTGACGACGATCGACTTCGAAAGCCTGCCTTCGGGCGGAACACCTGGCGATGTCCTCACTGGATCCGGCGGCTTCACTGAAGAAAACGCGGTGCTCGACAAATACGCAGCACTCGGCGTGACGTTCAGCAACAACGCTTACTTCTCATCGTCTTACGGTCCTGACGGCAGTCGTGGCGTCGCCGGCTTTTCCACCGCCGCAGGCAGCCTGGCCTTCCTCGGCAGCACTGCGGTGGAGATCCAGTTCAGCGTCCCGGTCACCTTCGTCTCGTTGGACCTCAGCGGAGCGGGTGGCCGTCCGGTCTCGCTGACAGCCTTCGATGACGCGGGGAACAGCCTCGGATCGTCGGAACAGACGCCCGTGTTCAGGACCTATGACGAGCTTTCCTTTTCGTCGGCCCTGTCCCCGATTGCCTCCATCGTATTGGATAATGGGACGCGAAACACACTCATCCTCTTCGACAACCTGACCTTCGGGACCCTGGAGACGATCGGCGAGGTGCCGGTGCCGATGGCGGCAGTCCTGTTCCCGGTGGGGCTGGCGGCTTTCGGGGCATTGCGCCGCATCAACCGCTGACAAAAAAGCCCGGCACGAAGGCCGGGCTTTTTCTGGGTTGTTTCTGCGCCGAACTTACGAAGCGTAGTATTCGACAACCAGGTTCGGTTCCATGGTCGCCGCATAGGGCACCTCGGAAAACTCGGGCACGCGCACATAGGTGGCGGTCATCTTCTTCGGGTCGACATCGACATAGTCGGGGATGTCGCGCTCGGGCAGTTGCAGGGCCTCGAGGACGAGGGCCATGTTCTTCGACTTCTCACGGACCTCGATGACGTCACCCGGACGGCACCGGAAGCTGGGGATGTTGGTCCTGCGACCGTTCACCAGCACGTGGCCGTGGTTGACGAACTGGCGTGCCGCGAAGACCGTGGGCACGAACTTGGCGCGGTAGACGACAGCGTCGAGGCGCGATTCCAGAAGACCGATCAGCGACTCGGCGGTGTTGCCCCGGCGCCGGGCCGCTTCGTCATAGATCTTCTCGAACTGCTTTTCGGAAATGTTGCCGTAGTAGCCCTTGAGCTTCTGCTTCGCCATCAGCTGCTGGCCGAAGTCCGAAAGCTTACCCTGACGGCGCTGGCCGTGCATGCCGGGCTTGTAGTCGCGGCGGTTGATCGGGCTCTTGGGGCGGCCCCAGATGTTCTCGCCAACGCGGCGATCGATCTTGTACTTGGCGGAGATCCGCTTGCTCATCCTGAACTCTCTTCGTGTCCGGGTCCGGCAGGCCGCCCCATGCAGCCTGCGATTACAACGGCGGAACCCGAACGTCCCGTCTTGAAGCGAGGGGCCGTAGCAGGTCATGAGGAGGGGTCAAGTGGAGAGGGGACGAAAGCCCATGACATGGATGAGGGGTATCGCGCTCGGTGCGCTGGTGCTTGCAGGATGCGCCGAAGGGGACGACCCGCGCCCGCGCGCCGATGTCGGCATGAAACGGGCCCAGCTGGTGGAGGCCCCCGATGCGGCGGCGCTTCCCGAAGCGCTGCGCACGGGCGAGACCTCCGTGGTCGACACCGTCAGCGCCTACCTGCGCAGGATCGAGCTTCTCGACGATACCGGACCCACCCTTCAGGCCGTGCTCACCGTAAACCCCGATGCCGTTTCGAGGGCGGAACAACTTCAGGCCAAGCGGCGGGAAGGCGAGGAGCCCGGGCTCCTCTACGGGCTGCCGATCCTCGTGAAGGACAACATCGAAACCAGGGACATGCCGACGACGGCGGGGTCCCTCGCCCTCAAGGACAACGACACTGGCCGCGATGCCCCGGCCATCGCGCGCCTCAGGGAGGCCGACGCCATCATCCTCGGCAAGACCAATCTCTCCGAGTGGGCGAACTTCCGCTCCTCGCAGTCGATCTCGGGCTGGTCGGGCCTCGGCGGGCAGACGCGCAATCCCCATGACCTGTCGCGCAACGCCTGCGGCTCGTCCTCGGGCTCGGGTGCGGCGGTCGCTGCCGGCCTCGCCTGGGCGGCGCTCGGGACCGAGACCAACGGATCCGTGACCTGCCCCGCGGCGGTCAACGGCATCGTCGGCTTCAAGCCGACCGTCGGGCTCGTTTCGCGCCGCCTGGTGGTGCCGATCTCACCCAGCCAGGACACGATCGGCCCGATGACCACCAATGTGAGGGACGCGGCCCTCCTGCTCACCGCACTGGCCGGGACCGACCCGGACGACGAGGCCACCGCCGAAGCCGATGACTACGCGATCGATTTCACCGATGGCCTCGATACCGCCTCCCTCGAGGGGGTGCGGCTTGGCGTGCTGCGCTTCGCCGAAGCCGAAGACCCGCGGGAGAAAGCCGTCTGGGACGAAGCCCTGCGCCGGGCCGAGGCCGCGGGTGCGGTCCTCGTGGATATCGAGGAATGGGGCGGCCCGCAGCTTGGCGGGGCGGCCTACGATCTCCTCAAGGCGGAGTTCAAGGACAGCCTCGATGCCTATCTCGCCGATGCCGCGCCCGACGTCGAAGTGCGCAGCCTCGAGGAACTGATCGCCTTCAACCGTCAGAACGACCGGGAGCTCTCGCTCTTCGGCCAGAACATCCTCGAGGAAAGCCAGGCGATGGAAGGCATGCGCGGCGAGGCCTATGAAGAGGCCGTGCGCACCGCCCAGGAGGGCACCCGCCGCGAGGGCATGGACCGCCTTCTCGTAGAGAACGACGTCGATTTCCTGATCGCGCCGAGCTTCGGGCCGGCTTGGGTGATCGACGAGATCCGGGGGGACGTGATCGCCAGCAATGCCGGTGCGGGCTGGATCGCCGCGATTGCGGGATACCCGCACCTCACCGTACCCATGGGGGACTTCAAGGGACTGCCCCTCGGGCTCAGCATCATGGGCCCGCGCTGGTCCGATGGCGAGGTGTTAGCGGTCGGTCAGGCTTTCGAAACTATCCTGCCGCCAAGGGTAGAACCCAGTTTCAGGGCGAATGCGGCAGCCGACGGCGTGATTGCAGCCTCGCTCAAACCGTCGCGCTGACTGCTGAGGAGGCCATGGCAGACGACCGAAGCCGCTTCGATTTCTTTCCCGCCACCAGGCGGCATGCCCTTGCACGGCTTGAGGAATTCAAGCCGCGGATGGGCGGCCACTACGCCTCCGAACGCAATACCGATTACGGACCGGATCACCGGGACAACATCTCCTGCCTGTCCCCCTTCCACGCTCACCGCCTCCTCTTCGAGGAGGAAACGGTGAGGGCCGCCCTCGATGCCCACGGCGTCGAGGGTGCCGAGAAATTCATCCAGGAAGTCTACTG
Organism: uncultured Caulobacterales bacterium; assembly: GCA_964484475.1. Lineage (GTDB taxonomy): Bacteria > Pseudomonadota > Alphaproteobacteria > Caulobacterales > Parvularculaceae > Parvularcula. Next base: position 3,886 of record CAZAFU010000025.1, read on the forward strand.
GCGGACCTATTTCAAGGGCTGGCTGGAACAGCACCCCTCCGTCTGGCTGCGGACGAAGACGCAGGTCGCGCAGGACCTGGCCGCCCTCGGAGGCGAGAGGATGACGGCCTACGAACAGGCCTGCGAGGGCCGGACGGGGATCGCCTGTTTCGATCAATGGGCGGCGGAGCTGACGGAGACCGGCTACCTGCACAACCATGCCCGGATGTGGTTCGCCTCGATCTGGATCTTCACCCTCGAGTTGCCGTGGTCGCTCGGGGCCGATTTTTTCTACCGCAACCTCCTCGATGGTGATGCGGCATCGAACACCCTGTCGTGGCGCTGGGTCGCGGGGCTGCACACCAGAAACGAGCCCTACGTCGCGAGAGCTTCGAACATCGCCAGGTACACCGACGGTCGCTTCGATCCGGCGGGCGAACTCAACGAGGACCCGGCCCCGCTGGAAGACGACTGGAACCGCGAAGCCGCTCCCCTGCCTTCCCCCGAGAGGCCCGACCCCGACGCGCCGACGATCCTTCTTCTGCACGAGGACGATCTCGGTTTCGAGACGCTGATAGGGGCAGACCTGAACATTGCAGGGATCGCGGGGATCACCGTGACCGATGACCGCTCGCCCGGGGGCGTGAGCGAAAACGTCAAGCGCTTCACCATCCAGGCGGTGGAGGACGCACTCTCGCGCGCGAACGAGGATCTCTTCGTTTCGACCGCGAAGCTGGCCAACCCTGACGGGCTCGCCGGGTTCGCAAGGGAACAGGGGGCAACGCAGGTGGTCTTCGGCTACGCCCCGGCCGGGCCGGTGCAGGACAGGCTGACGAGCGCGGCGCGCGGCTGGGAAGAGAGCGGGCTCGCCGTACGCCCCGTTCTCAGGCGGTACGACGCGGACGCCTGGCCCCATTGCGGCAAGGGCTTCTTCAGGCTGAAGAAGGAGATTCCGTCGCTCGTCGCAAGGTATCCGGACGAAGCCTCAGAGGGCTGAAAGAAGGGCCTTGCCCAGTCTGTGGCCGCTGACCCACGCGCTTTCGACGCGGGGGGCAATATGCCAGTCGCCGCAGGTCGCAACGCCATGCTCGAGATCGAGACCGAAATCGTCCTGCGCAGGCTCCGTCACCCGCGCATAGCGCCAGCGGTGGACAGCCAGATGGGTCGGCCGGACCGTGGACCCGATCTCGTTCATCAGGGCACGAAGCAGCATGTCACTGACATCGTCGGGATCATTCTCCAGATGGGCCTGCGACCATGAGGCCGAGGCGTGAGCGACCACGCGCGCGCCGGCTTTCCGGCCGGGGCGGCCGGACTGCCAGATGACCGCGTCCAGTTCGTCTGCCTGTGGTGTATTGTAGTCGTAGGAAGGCTCTATCGCAGCATCGTCGAAGCCTGCCATCAGGGTCCAGCATGGGGCAAGCCCGGCCTGCTCCGCCTCTTTCCTGAGAAAACTGTCCTCAGGCAGAAGAATTGCTGCCTGAGGCGCCGGAACCGCCAGGACCAGGAAATCGGCGTCGGCCACCGCATGTCCCGATTTCGTAAGGAGATCGAAGCGTCCGTCGCGGCCCTCCATCGGCACCCCGATCTCGAGGCCGAACTCCGCTTCCATGCGTTCCGCCTCGTGACGGATGAATGCGTTCATCGATGGCGCGCCCACATAGAACAGGTCGTCCGTGCGCCTGACGTCGGGGCCGAGGCGGGGCTCCCAGGGCGCCACAACGCCCGCGCGCTGCCAGGTTTCGACCTGCCTGACGAAGTCCTCGTCCCGCGCGGTGAAATAGGCCGCGCCATGATCGAACGGGCCGACGGCCGACCGCCGGGTCGAGCATCGCCCGCCAGGTCCCCTGCCCTTGTCGGCAACCCGCACCGGGTAGCCGGCCTCGGCGAGGACCTTGGCACAGGCCAGCCCGGCCACGCCCGCGCCGATCACGAATATCGAGGTCGAAGCCATCGCATGCTCCCTTCACGCGGGACCTAGCCCGCCGCTCGGAAAAGCCTAGGGGTTGGCGTGGCCGTCAGAACGAATAGCTGTGCCGCAGGCGCTGGACCACGAGAGGCATGTTCGACGGCTCCATGGTGACGGACCAGATCCTGTTCGGGCCGGATTGGGCCGCGAACTCGTCTTCGAGGATCTTGTAGCCGTCAGCCTCGACCAGCAGTTTGAGATCGGCGCTGCCATCGGCTCCGCGCACGTCCGTCCTGATTCTCAGGATATCGTTCTCGAAGCTGAGCTCCGCGCCTGAATTGCGGAAAAGGTCGTACCGCACGCCGGTTTCGGGATTGAAGAGCTTGCCCGTCAGCTTGCGCCGGCGAAGCATCGTTTCGAGGTCCGAAGGAAGACCCTCCGGGAACTCGATCTGCAGCCTGAGCTGGTAGCTGGTGGATGCGGCCTGGTCGCTGCGCTGGGCGGCGCTGGCCCGGACAAGCCGTTCCCCTCCACCCCCGACAGGGGCGAGCCCGGCATTGTTCAGCATGGCAGGTTGGCTGCTCGGGGCGTCGAGCGGCGCGCCGAGATCCGAAGGAGCGATGGTCAGCACCGTTGCCAGAAGGCCGAACCCCTGGACGAAGGCGCCGCGCATGGTCTGGGGCTGAAGGAAGAAGATCGAAAGACCGCCGACGGTCATCAGGACCAGCATCACCCCGTAGAGCGGAAGGGCACCGAGGCCGAGAAGACTGGTCAGGTCCATCATCACCCGGTTGAGGACGAAAAGCGCGGAGGCCTCCCGCTGCTGCAGGAGGTCCACGACCACCGCGGTTCCGATCCCGAAGGCCGAGGCGAGACTGACACCGAAAATGCTCAAAGGCCCGAAGCTGCGAGCTGAATTGCGGGCGCGATCGCCGTAAGCCATGCCAAGTTCCCATCTACCCTAACAGGAGCTTAACACAGACACGGTCATCGGCAATCGCGATCAGGCGGGCGGGAAGCCTTCGACCCGGACCGGCTCGGCACCGAGTTCCCTGAAAGCATCCTCGTGGCAGGTGAAGATGATGATCTGCGTGACCTTCGCGGCTTCGTTGAGGAGATCAAACAGCCGCCCGCGCCGCAGGTCGTCGGCGTAGACGACAGGGTCGTCGAAGATCACCGGAAAGGGCTTGCCCTGTTCCGCGACCAGCCTGGCATAGGCGAGCCTCGTGATGATGCTGATCTGTTCCTGGGTTCCCGAAGAGAGGCGCTCGACGTTGAGGGTTTCGCCGTCGCGTTCCAGTGCCTGCGGGCTCAAATCGTCATCGAAACGAATGTCGGCCCGGCCGAAGATCCGGTCCAGCATCGGCTGGGCCTGCTTCAGGACCGGCGCCACGAGATGGGTACGCCGCGCTTCCTCCTGGGCGGTGATGAGATCCCGCAGGAGAATCAGGGCGCGGCGTTCCCGTTCCCAGTGGATGATCTCCTCCTCCGCCCTCGCCAGGGCACCGGCCGCCGCAACGGCCCTCTCCTCCGCATTGTCTTCATAGCTGGCCTCGAGCTGGCCCCTGAGGTGGCTGATCCGTTCGCGCAGGGTGGCTTCTTCATTCCGCCGCTGGCGCGCGGCCCGTTGCAGGCGGCCGAATTCGGCCTTCGCATAGTCGAGCTGGTCGAGCCGCGCTTTCGAGGCGTTCGCTGCGTCCTCGTTCTCACGTCTTTCGCGTTCAGCCTCGCCGAGCGACCGGGCAAGACCGGCGCGTCTGTCGCCTCTCCCGGTCTCGGGACCGAGGGCTTCGACGAGACGCCCCCGCCGTTCGGCGATGATCCGAAGGTCCGCCCTGATGGATGCCACGGCCTCGGCGTGACGCGCCTTCATGTCCTGCAGCCGGGTGGCTTCGTCGGTGAGACTGGCATGTTCCCGTTCCGCTTCCGAAACGGCCTTGGCCAGGCTCTGGATATCCGCTCCAGGGTCTGGATCCTGCGCCGTTTCTGCGTCCGGCAGGGCGGCCAGCTCCCTTTCCAATGCAGCCCGGCCCTCGGGCGCGATTTCCTCGATCCGGGCCTTGAGGGACCGCTGCTGGCTTCGCGCTTCCTCACGGTGCCGGTGAATGGCGCGCGCCTCCTGCGGATCGGCGGCCCCGAAATCATCGAGAAACCGCTTCAGCGCTTCGCGGGCTGCCCGCTCTTCGCTTTCATTCTCGTCCTGTTTCGGGAGGTGAAGCCGGAGAACGGTCGTGCCGACCTCGATCGCGCCCTTACCGGCCACGGGAACCGTCTGGCCTTCCGAAACGAGCTCGCCGTCGAGGACGGCGGAACCGGAAACGACTTCGAGGTCGGGAAGCCGGGCGCGCCTCCGGTCCTCGGCGAGGAACAGGTTCCGCTCCAGCTCGTCCATCGCCGCCTCGTCGAGGGCCGGCTTGCGGGCTTCGGCCACCAGCGCAGCTTCTTCGGCACTGAGGTCGTCAAGGCGGGAGAGGGCTTTCTCGAGCGTCCCGCGCCGGCGGTCCGCGGCGGTCGCCGCCAGGTAGTGCTGCTTCGCAGCGAGCCGTTTCTTCGCTGCCAGATGAGCAGCCTCCGCCTCCGCGATCCGGCTTCGGACCTGCTCCCACCTGCGGGAGGTATGGCCTGCGTCTTCTGTCGTCTCGGCGAGCTTGCGCTCGGTATGGCCAAGCTCGCGATCGGCCTCTTCCAGTGCGGCGAGATCCTGGTCGTATTTCGACAGGGCGCGCGCTGCTTCGGTTTCGCGAACCATGGCGGTCTGGAGACGGCGCTGGGCCTTTTCGGCTTCTTCACTGGCCCGCTCGGCAGCCCGAAGCGCCTCCTCCGCCGCCCGGATCCTGCTCTGCTGCTCGTCTTCGCGACCGGGGTCGCTCAGGCGGACCTGCTGCTCCTGCGCGTCGAGGAGCTCGCGGCGCAGCCGGGCGGTCTTCCTGATGTCCTGTTCGGCGCCATCCCGGACCTCTATGAGTCGCTCGCGCTCTTCCAGCGCGGCTTTCAGGAGACCGCGAGGCTTGCCTGCCTTGGTTTCCAGCTCGCCCAGCTTTTCGAGAACCTGGGCCTTCACGCGCCTGAGCTCGTCACCGCCCGCCAAGGCGGTGACCTCGTCGGACAGGAGGTTGCGGACGGTCGCACCCTCTTCGGGCCCGAGGCGCGCACTGAGGCCATCGCCCTGCGACAGCCACAGAAGACGGCTCGGATCGGCTGCCGCTCCGGCGACCCTGATCAGGTCCGCGATCTCCTGCTCGGCCTCCTCCCCTTCCGAAAGGAGGCGGCCGGTCGAAGGATCGATGATCTGGCAGGTTGAAGCCGCCTTGCGCCCGGCCATCACCTTGCGAAGCCGCAATTCCCGTCCATCCGCCGAGAAATCGAGTTCCGCGGTGAAGGGCCCTCCGCCATCCACCGGCTGCATGCCCTGCCAGGTCTTGTTCTGCGTGGTGAGGGGCTCGAACAGCGCCAGACGCAGGGCGTCGAGGAGGGTGCTCTTGCCGAATTCGTTGGGCCTCGCGAGGAGGTTCAGCCCGTCGCTGAGGCCTTCAAGAGCGATGCCGCCCTCTCCGAACCGCCGGGCATGGCGCAGACGTATGGCTCTGAGGCGCATGGTCAGGACCTGGCAAAGCGTTCGAGAAGAACCAGCGCCCGGTCGCGATCGGCGTCTTCGGCCTGTGCGGGACCGGCGAGGAGCTGTTCGGCCACTTCGCGCAGGATGCCTTCATCCAGCGCCGAGAGGTCGGAACCCTCGGCCCGGAGGTGCAGGCCGCTCGTCCGCATCTCGAGATAGGCGACCCGTTCGCGATGCTTTTCGGCCAGGCTTTCCAGCCTCGACCATTCGGCCAGCGAGACCTCGCCGGCGAGCTGCGCCCTGACGAGAACATGATCGAGAACGCCGTCGGGGAAGAGGCCGGCGAACGCGGCGCAGACATCCCGCTCCGTCTCACTCGACAGGTCGGGCTGCTGCCAGTCATAATGCCCCGTCTTCAGGATCGTCGGGTCGGAACCGATCTCGACCAGAAGTGCGTGCCCCTGGTCGTTGTTTCGGAACCGATCCGGCTCAGGAGTGCCCGAATACCAGGTCCTCGGCGCCACTTTCCGCGTTCCGTGCCAGTCGCCGAGGGCCAGGTAGTCGAGGCCCGCCTCCTCTGCCCGTCCGGGATCGATGATGACCGCCTCTTCGGCTTCCGAGCCGAACCCCTGGGTCCCGCCATGGCCGATCCCGATGCGCAGGTGATCGGCCGGTGTCTGCCAGGCGGACCAGTCCGCGGTCAGGTCCCGTCCCGGCCGCTTGCCGGTCCACGGCGCGGGAAGAAGGCTCACCCCGGTCGCCATCTCGATGGGGGCGGCCTCGGTCAGGAGGTGGATATGGGCCGGAAGGCCCTCACGTGCCGCCCGCTCCCAAAGCGACTCGCGGCCTGCCGGGTCGTGGTTGCCGGGCAGAAGCCACCAGTCAAGGTCGTGGGCGGCCTTCAGACGGTCGAAACTGCGGCGCAGGACACGATCCTGCGGCTGTTCCTGGTCCCAGACATCCCCCGCGACGAGGACGTGCTCCGCGCCCGCCTGCCTCGCCGCCGCCGCCAGCCGGTCGATCATGTCGAGCCGAGCCTGCTCGAGCCTGCCCCTCAATTCGGGATCGAAACGACCGAACGGTTTCCCGAGCTGCCAGTCGGCGGTGTGGACGAAGCGAAAACTCATGGGGTCAATTGGGCAGCGGGTTCCGCTTTGCGAAGGTGGTGAAGAAGGCAAGGAACGCCGCATCGGGGCGACGCGGGGCTTCCTTGGTTAGGGCCCAACGCTTCCATTCATCAAGCACTGCGTATTTGTCGTAGCCCGGGAACATGCGCCCGGCCTGTTCGAGGGTATGGGAACTGATCTCGAGGTCCTGGGGCTCGGCGGTCTGTGCCGTCTCGGTATGACCGGGGGAGCCGAAGGTCCCCGGCCCTTCGATGGTCACCTGCCGGTGGGATGGCCGGCCCCTCCCCTTGGGCTTGAACACCACCATGGGATTGCGCTTGCCCACCGCCGCGTTGAACCCCGCCGCCTTGATCATGCGCGCGCCGTCGGAATGGGGATCATCCACGACGAAGAGGTCATACTCGGGGATCGGCTGGCGGGTCTGGATCTCGCGCAGGGCCGATTTGAACTTCGCCATGCGGTCCTCCGAACCGACCTTCTTCTGGAGCTTCTGAAGCCCGATATGGAAGAAGCGCTGCTGGCCGCAATGCACGCGCGCGAGCTCGTAGAGACGGCGCTCGATCGGCGAGAGCTGGAAGTAGTTCTGGTCATAGGTGAGGATCTTCTGATCCTTGATAAGGGCGCGGTAGAGCCAGTCACAGAGCCGGACCTTGACCCTGTTCAGGCGCTTCGAACCGTCAGCGGCCTTGGTATAGCTCATCTTCGCTTCGGACACCCAGGAGAAGAAGCCATCCTCGCCCTCGCCGCCGGCTTCGATATTGGTCTTGATCTGCGTCCCCTGGAGCCTTTCGAGCGCACCATGGATACGCTGGTAGCTGCGAGCGGAGCGGTTCGCGCCGATCACGCGGATGAAGTCGTGGGCGGTGAAGCTGTATTCCTGGCTCGGCACCGCCTGCGACTTCATCTGGCTGACGAGGAGGCTCGCGATATAGAGAAGGATCTCCTTGTCGTAGATCGTGGCGACACCGGTCTGGCTGGGCCGGACCTCGATCGAGACATAATCGTCGGCATAGGTGATCGGCTGCATTCGCCGGCCCTTCGAAAGGGCGAAGAACGGAAAGGCCATCACCGAGCGTTCCCCCTTCACGTTGCCATGCAGGGGGCTGTCGAGATCGACGAGGGTCATCTGCTCATTCATCGTGCACTCCATAGACGAGCGGTCGCCGGCATTGCCGCACCGGTCAGGTAGAGAGTCCACGATTCGCCTTCGTGTCATCGGGGATTCATCCCCGAAGGTACGAAGATTCATCCACAGTCCATGCGGGGTCTGATCTCCTAACCCCGCGTAGACACTGGGTTTGTGCGCGTCCTGCCGGCCCCGGTCCGGTCTCTTCGTGGTTTCGGGGACGTTGTTCGGCTTCGATCCCCGAAGACACGAAGCCACCAAATGCGAATCGATTCCCGTTTGCACGAATCGTTCGGGGGGGCGTGCTGCGGTTTTGTCGACCTCAACCATAAAACCCCGGCAAAACCCGAGATTATCTGGGTTATTGAGGTTATCGAGTTACCGATCGACCAAACCCCTGAAATCATTGGCGACTAACGCGGATCGATGGCGCGTTAGCACGAAAACCCGTCCGCGGAGTCACGATGATCGCGTCCGTGATGACACGACCCGCACGGTCCGAAAGCACGATGGGGGTTCCGACCGGGTCCCCGAAACAACGAAGGGACTCCGGCGCTCGAATCATGATGCTTGCCTTTGCTGCGGTTTTGGTTCTTCAGTCAGGAAAACTGCAGCAAGGTCGGTATCTCTATGGAACAATCGCAGGGGCCGGGTTCAGCGACCCTCGATACGATCAGCAAACTCGTCACGACCGCCGACGGCATTATCGGCTCGATGCGCGAGGTGGCCGAGGACCGGGTGGCGACTTCCGGTCCGCGACGCTACCGGCTGACCGAGGCGGCCCAGCTCGTCGGCCGATCGGTGGACGCCATTCGCCGGGCCGAGGCGGCGGGAGACCTGCCGCAGCCGCAGCTGCGCAGCTCAGGGCAGCGGGCCGGGTACAGCCTGGCTGAGGTGAACCGCATGCGCGAGCATTTCGGGACCCGTCCGCACCGCGACCCGTCCGATCCGCCGCTCATCCTCGCCGTCCAGAACTTCAAGGGCGGTGTCGGCAAAAGCACGATCGCGGCCCATGCCGCCCAGTATTTCGCCGAGCGCGGTTATCGGGTGCTGATCGTCGATACCGACAGCCAGGCCTCGACCACGACCCTGTTCGGCTTCAATCCCGACGTGGATATCGACACGGACACGACGCTTCTCCCTTATCTCATCGCCGATCGTTCCGACGGGCTCGGCTATGCGGTCAGGGCCACGAAGTGGGATGGTCTCGACCTGATCCCCGCCAATCTGGGCCTCTATTCGGCCGAATACATTCTCTCGCAGCAGGTGAAGGGCGATGTGGCGCGGCTGTCACGGCTCAAGGTCGGGCTGCTCGATGCGGCGCGCAGCTATGACGTGGTCATCATCGACCCGCCGCCGGCCCTCGGCATGATCTCGCTTTCGGTGCTCCAGGCTGCCACGGCAATCCTCATTCCCACGCCGCCGAGCTCGATCGATTTCGCGTCCACCGCCGCCTATCTCGCCATGCTCGAAGAGGTGGTGGAGGCGCTGAACAGCCAGACCTCCACGCCCGTCGAATACAGTTTCGTGACCCTTCTCGCGACCAAGGTCGTCGAACAGAAGGGGGCCCATGAGGTGATGCGCGACGTCATGGGGCGGGCGTTTTCGGGGTCGATCCTGCCCACGGCCCTCCTGGATTCGGCCGAGTTCGATACCGCTTCGGTGGAGATGCGCACAGTGTTCGAGGCCAGCGGCGGCCAATCGCGCACGGCGCGGCGTTGCCGCAACAATCTTCTGGCGGTGATGCATGATCTCGAGGTGAAGGTACGGCAGACCTGGCCCTCCCACCGTCAGAAGTTGCGTCAGGAAGGAATCGCTTGAGTGTGCACATGTGCACGCCCGGCTAAGGAGACCGAAACATGGCTAGAAAACGCGCCCGTATCCTCGCCGATGCCATATCCGCCCGGCTCGAGCAGGGCGAACAGAACGCCGAAGCACCGAAACGCGATTACGCCTCCGAGCGGGGAAGCCTGATTGCCGAGGCTGCCGATGGCAGGCTCCGTAACGGCAAGCTGCGTCTCGTGGACCCTTCGACCTGCCGGATGTGGTCCGGGCACAACCGGCTCTATGACCTTCTCACGCCGGAAAGCTGTGAAGACCTCATCAAGTCGATCAAGGCTGTCGGCCGGCAGGAGATGGCAGCGATCGTCCGCCCTGTCAGCGACGGCGGCCCGCACGAGTTCGAGGTGATCTGCGGCGCCCGTCGCCACTACGCGGTCAGCTATCTGCGCGAGGCCGAACACCGGACCGACATTCTCTACCTGATCGACATCAGGGACCTGTCGGACGAGGAAGCGTTCCGGATCGCGGACCTCGAAAACCGGGAGCGCGAGGACATCTCCGACTATGAGCGTTCGCGGGACTACAGCCGGGCCCTCGAAACCTACTACCAGAGCAACAAGGCCCTGATGGCCGAGCGCATCGGTGTCGAGCGCACCTGGCTTTCCCGTTTTCTCAGGATCGGTGAGCTCCCCGACGAGGTGCTTCGGGCCTATCCGGACGTGCGGGAGATCGGGATACGCCATGCCGCGGAGCTTTCGCCGCTCCTTTCAGGCGAGAGCCGGGGTGCGGTGATCGAAGAGGCGAAGAGGCTCGCCGATGCTCGTGCCAACGGGGACAAACCCTCTGCCTCCGCGGTGCTCGCAGCCCTGAAAAAGGCGGCAAAGCAGGGCCCGTCGCGCGACATCCGCCGCCTCGAGGACCGGGATGGACGGCTCCTCCTCACTGCGGAGACGAAAGCACGAAGCGCCGTCCTGACCATCTCCCGCAGCAGGCTCCGCGACCGTGACGCGATGATGGCCGCTATCGAAGAGGCGCTTTACGGCGACTGATCGCCGCTACCCCGCCGAGCAGCGCGGTCGAGCGCCGCGTAGGCTTTCTCGAGCACATTCTCGATCGCTTCGACATCGACCCCGCCCCCCTCCAGGGCGGGGTTCGTTGTTTCGGGGACAAGACCCGTCGGCGCCGCATTCTCCGCGATATAGTTGAGCCAGCGCTGCCTCTGGGCCGCCTGCCTGACGATCCCGGCCTCTTCGAGCTTCCGCAGGAGCCGGGCGGCAGCCTGGCGGGTGACGCCCAGCGTCTCCGCAACGTAGCGCGGCGTCAGGGCGTGGAGCGTCCCCAATAGCACGAGAAGGTCCGAAAGCCGACTGTCACTGCGGACGCCTTCCAGCTTCCTGCGCCACCGCTCGAAATCCCGCTCGAGCTGTTCGAGCCGCTCCATCGCGGTCCTGCTCTCCCGCACGATCCCTTCGAGGAAGACCTCTTCGAAGCGCTCCGCCTCGCTTTCAGGCGGAAGGGCGAGGGCGATCGCGGGAACGGCGTACAACGTCACCGCTCCCATCCGGACCGGAGCCTCCAGAGCCAGATCGCCGTGCGGGATCCCCTCCCGGGCGAGACCGGCGAGTTGATTCGTGACTTCGAGGACGTTTGCCTCGACCCGCGGGCTGACCCGTGGCCGCCAGAGCCGGGTCCCCTGAACCCAGAACCTGCGAGCCGCAGCCTCTTCGAGGCTTGGCACCCCGGTGGGAAGGTTCGCGGCGAGGGCAAGGAGTTCTGCGGGCTCTAGGGGCGAGGCGCCGCGGCTGAACAGGCTGGAGACCACGCGGGCGGTCTCGTGGTTGACCCAGAGGCTGCGGAGATCGGAACGTTCCGCAGCGGCGGATATCCTGCCAAGCCGCAGGGCGGCATCGGCAACAAGAGAAGGCTTGAGGGGCGTCATGGAACCGTTATAGCGGTCAACGGTTCCACTGTCCCGGTTATTCTGGGTGAGGCTGCAAGACTGTCCTGTCCGCGCTTCCTCCCCGGAAACGCATGGGACAGGTTCGCACAGGATCTGCCAGTTTGATCCGAAAGGACGCCGAAGTTCCTTCGCTTTCTCTTGCGCCGCAACATAAAGCTGCGCCAAGAGGCTTGGATGGACAAGCCGACCCGTCACCCCAAACAGCCCTCCTTCTCCTCCGGTCCCTGCCCGAAGCGGCCGGGATGGCGCCCCGAGGGGCTTGCCAGCCCCGTGCTCGGGCGATCGCACCGCTCCTCACTCGGCAAGGCCCGGCTGAAGGCCGCGATCGACAAGACCAGGGAGGTCCTGGGCATCCCGGACAGTCATCTCATCGGCATCGTGCCGGCCTCCGACACCGGTGCGGTGGAGATGGCGATGTGGAACCTGCTCGGCCCGCGACCCGTGACCGTCGCGGCGTGGGAAAGCTTCGGACAGGACTGGGTGAAGGACGCGGTCGAGGAGCTCGGGCTCGATCCGGTCGTTCTCGCGGCCCCTTACGGGAAACTGCCGGACCTCGGGTCGATCGACCAGTCCCACGATGTCGTCTTCACCTGGAACGGTACGACGTCGGGCGTCCGCGTTCCGGACGCGGACTGGATCGCGGAGGACCGCGAAGGGCTGATGATCTGCGACGCAACCTCGGCCGCGTTCGCGCAGGATCTCCCCTGGGAGAAGCTCGATGTCGTCACCTATTCCTGGCAAAAGGTGCTTGGCGGCGAGGCGCAGCACGGCATTCTCATCCTCGGCCCGCGGGCGGTGGAAAGGATCAACACCCACAAGCCCGCATGGCCGATGCCGAAGATCTTCCGCCTCAGGAAGAAAGGCGAGCTCAACGCCGGGATCTTCGCTGGCGAAACGATCAACACCCCGTCGATGCTCTGCGTGGAAGACTACATGGATGCCCTGGGCTGGGCGGAGGAGATCGGTGGGCTTCAGGCCCTGAAAGCACGGGCCGATGCCAATCTCGGCGCAATCGAGGGCTGGGTCGCCCGAAGCACGTGGGCCGATTTTCTCGCCCCCGAGGAGACCCGCTCCAACACGTCCGTGTGCCTGAAGATCATCGCGCCCGAAGTCGAGAAGCTTCCGCCGGACCAGCAGCAGGGTTTCATCAAGGCGATGACGAAGCTGCTCGCCGACGAAGAGGCGGCCTTTGATATCGCAGGTTACCGCTCGGCACCGCCCGGGCTCAGGATCTGGTGCGGCGCGACGGTGGAGAAGAGCGACATCGAGGCGCTCCTCCCCTGGCTCGACTGGGCCTACGCCGAAACCCTCAGCAGCCTGTCTACCTGAATTTCCAACCAGAGGTCCGAAGCCCGTGGTCAAAGTCATCATCTCCGACAAGCTCGGCGAAGACGCCGTTCGCATTCTCGAAGCCCGCAACATCGAGGTCCTGTTCGATCCCGACCTTGCCAGGGACACCGAGCGCCTGAAGGCGGAACTTGCGACCGCCGACGGCATAGCAATCCGTTCCGCCACCAAAATGACCGCTGACATGATTGCCGTCTCGCCCCGTCTCAAGGTGATCGGACGGGCGGGGATCGGGGTCGACAATATCGATGTCGAGAGCGCCACCTCCCGCGGGGTCGCGGTGATGAACACTCCCTTCGGAAATGCCGTCACCACCGCCGAACACGCCATCGCCATGATGTTCGCCGTGGCGAGGAACATTCCGCAGGCTGACGCTTCAACCAAGCAGTCGAAGTGGGAGAAATCGAGGTTCATGGGCCGCGAGCTTTACGGCAAGACCCTCGGCCTCGTCGGATGCGGCAATATCGGCTCCATCGTCGCGAGCCGCGCCCTCGGGCTCAGGATGAAGGTCGTGGTGTTCGATCCGTTCCTGACGAAGGAAAAGGCCGAGGATCTCGGTGTCGAGCTTCTCGATCTCGACAGCCTCCTGCGCCGGGCGGATTTCGTCAGCCTTCACACGCCCCTGAACGACAAGACGCGCAACATCATCGACAAGGACGCACTCGGACGGATGCGGCCGGGTGCCTTTCTCGTCAACTGCGCGCGTGGCGGGCTTGTGGACGAGGATGCGCTCCTTGCAGCCCTCGAGGAGGGCAGGCTTGCGGGTGCTGCCCTCGATGTCTTCCTGGAGGAGCCCGCGAAGGACCATCCGCTCTTCGAGCGGGAGGACGTGGTCGTCACCCCTCACCTCGGTGCCTCCACCCGCGAGGCGCAGGAGAACGTTGCGGTCCAGATCGCCGAGCAGATCGCCGACTATCTCCTGACCGGCGCCGTGCAGAACGCTCTGAACATGCCCTCGGTTTCCGCCGAGGAGGCGCCCCGCCTGCGGCCCTTCATCAGCCTCGCCGGAAAGCTCGGTTCGCTGGTCGGCCAGCTTGCCGATGGTGCGGTGAACGAGATCGGGGTCAGGCTGGCAGGGCAGGTGGCAGGCTACAAGACCGCGCCGATCGTCTCGTCGGCGGTGGCCTCCGCGCTTCGCCAGCAGCTCGAAACGGTCAACAACGTGAACGCCATGACCATCGCCAGGGACCGCGGCATCAGCATCACCGAAGAAAAGACCGAGACCTCGCCGAACTTCGGCAGCACCCTGACCGTCAAGGTCAGGACCGATGCAGGCGAGCTCGGCGTGACCGGCGCCCTGTTCGGCGGCGAGGCGAGGATCGTCCGTGTGGGTGAGGTCCGCCTCGAAAGCTCCCTCGCCCAGCATATGCTGTTCGTGATCAACGAGGACAAGCCGGGCTTCATCGGGTCCCTCGGCGACGTCCTGCGCGAAGAGAATCTTAACGTCGCCACCTTCACCCTCGGCCGAAGGTCCGAAGGAGGAGAGGCCATGGCCATGATCGCGCTCGACGGAAAGGTCGGGGAGACGACCCTCTCGCGTATCCGTGCGCTGCCGCTGGTCAAGCGGGCAGAGCCGCTGACATTCTGAAGCCGTGAGCCATGCCGTGGTTCTTCTCGGCGACCGGGCGCCCGAAGCGCTCGAGGTCGCCGTGCGCCAGCTCGGTGTCGTCGTGCGGCCGCTCGGCCCCAGGGCGGCCGAAGCCCATTTCGAAGCGGACCTCGCAAGACGGGTAGCCGCCGCGCTCGAACGCAACACGAGTTATGACGTGGCCTGCGTCCCTCTGGAGAACCGCAGGAAGACCCTGCTGGTCGCGGACATGGATGCGACCATCATCGGGCAGGAGAGCCTCGATGAGCTTGCCGACGCGCTGCACGTGGGAAAGCAGGTCCGGGTCATCACCGAACGGGCCATGCGCGGCGAGATCGGGTTCGAGGAAGCGCTGCGCGCCAGGGTCAAACTGCTGGAGGGGATCAGGATCGAAGACGCCGCCGCTGCGATGCGGGAGCGGCTCGTGGTCAATCAGGGGGCCGAAACCCTCGTCCGTACCATGAAGGCCCTGGGCGCGCGGACGGCCCTCGTCACCGGCGGTTTCCTCATGTTTGCCGGGCCGATCGGCGAGAGGGTCGGCTTCGACGACGTCTTCGCCAATCGCCTGACATCGGTGGACGGCTACCTCACCGGGGAGGCCGCCGAACCCATCCTGGGACGGGCGGCAAAGGCCGCGAGGCTGCGTGCGCTGTGCGAGGAACTGGGCATCACGCCGGGCGATGCGATCGCGGTCGGTGACGGCGCCAATGATCTCGACATGATCGAAGCGGCGGGCATCGGGGTCGGGTACCGCCCGAAGCCGATCCTTGAAAAGGCAGCCGACGCCGTTCTCAGGCGTTCTGATCTGACCGCCCTCCTGTCGCTCCAGGGGATCCCCGAAAGCGAGTGGGTCCGGGCCTGAACCGGGCGAAACCCTCGGCCGCGGCGAAGACCAGTGCACCGCCCGTAATGGCCGCGATGAAGGCGCCGTCCCAATCGAGGATCCACCCGCTGACGGCTTGAATGCCGATCGACGCGATGAGCGCCGCAACAATAGAGCGCGGAGCGGAGCTCGGCAGGAAGAGCCCTGCCAGAAGCGGGACCGTCAGAAGGCCGCTGATGCCTGAGCCGAGCAAAACGATCGCGCGCAGGCTTTCCCCCAACAAAGCGATGGTGAAGGCCGCAAGTCCTGCGATGATCGTGATCGTCCGTGCAAGGCGAAGCCGCCTCTTCGCACTGATGGCCTCGTCATCGATCGAAAGCTTCACCTCCGTGGTCACGCCCGAGACCGCCAGAAGCGCACTGTCCACGGAAGACAGGATCGCCGAAAGCAGCGCGCCGGAAAGGATGACGTACGCCCACGCCGGAAGCACGGCCTGGGCGAGGGCCGGGAAGTAGGCATCGCCGAGATCGCGGCTGAGACCGATACCGATGCTCGGGCCCACAAGCCCCAGGAAGACAGGGATCATTCCGGCTGCGAGATAGATGCCCGCGCCGAGAAGCGCGCCATTGCGCGCCACCTTCACCGAGCGTGCGCCGAGGACGCGGCTGATGGCCTCCTGGCTGGTGATCGTTCCGAAGATCGGGAGCACCCAAAGCTCGCCCCGGCCGAGCCAGCTCTCACCATCTCTGTTGAGTTGCCAGCGTTCAGGGGGCACGGAGGAAAGAGCCGCTTGAAAGCCGCCAGCTTCGTTCATCACGAGGGCGAAGATGACGATGAGACAGACGACGAGGACGAGGCCCTGCACGACGTCCGTGGCGACGTCGCCCTTCAGCCCCCCGACCCAGGTGTAAAGCAGCACCACCCCGGTGCCGATCACCAGGGCCAGGATGAAGGGAAAGTCCCCTGCCTCGGACAGAAGCGTGGCGAGCGCGGACAGCTGGGCCCCCGCCCAGACGGTCGCTGCCACAGCGACGAGGACCGCGGAAACCGCACCCACCCTGTCCCCGAAGCGATGACCGAGAAAGCCTGCGAGGCTGAGCACCCCTTCGCGGCGAAGCTTCACCGCGACCATTAACGCGAGAGCCAGGATCCCTACGGTGTAGCCGAAGGGTTCGACCCGGGCGCCGGGCAGGCCCTGACCTGCGGTCTCGCCCGCGGTGGCGATGATGGTTTCCGCCGCGAACCAGGTCGCGAAGATCGACATGGCGACGGGGAAGGTGCCGAGGCCACGGCCTGCGACAAGGTAGTCGGCCTCACTCTTGGTGTCCCTGGCGACGAAGACCGCAAGGGCAAGCTGCGCGAGGACATAGAGGGCGATGGCGAGAAGCAACATGCCGATTCACTGCAAAGCTTCCGCGGGCAACGCAATATGGTTCTTCGGCATCGCGAAAAAACGCGCGATCCTGCTTGCGCGGTCAGCTCAGCCCGATCTCCGCCAGCCGCTCTTTCAGGAAGGCGTCGCCGGTGATGTCTTCGGGCTCGTTTCCATCCCGGAACGAGGGGAAGACGGACAGGACGGCGTCCGGCCTCGGATGCAGGAAGAAAGGCATCGAGTAACGCGAGGTGTTCGGACCGTCGGGGTTCACCACCCTGTGGGTCGTGGCGGGGATCACCTCGTTGGTGATGCGTGCCAGCATGTCGCCTGCGTCCGCGATGATCGCATCTTCGGGCGCCTCGATCGCACGCCAGGCACCGTCGCGGCCCAGAAGCTCAAGGCCCGCCGCCGAGGCGGACACCAGGAGCGTGATGAGATTGATGTCCTCGTGCGCCGCGGCCCGGACAGCGCGCGGGTCGGCACCTTCCGGCACCGGGGGGTAGTGGAGCAGGCGCAGGACCGAGTTGCCCCCCGCGGCCATCTCGTCGAAGGTCTCCTCGGCGACCCCGAGTGGCTTCGTCAGCGCCCTGAGAAGATCGAGGCCCACCCTGTCGAGTTCGCCGTAGAGCCACGCGATGTCCGAGCGGAAGCTCTCGGGCCGGTCGGGCCAGACATTCGGCGCGATCTTCTCCCGTCCCACATGCCAGAATTCCTTGAGGTCCGGCACGGGATTGCCCTTCGCGTTCTCCCGCCCGAAGGCGGTGTATCCCCGCTGCCCGTCCTGGCCGACGATGAACGTCTCCTTTTCTTCCGAAGGCCGGGCGAAGAAACGCTCCACGGTCCGGTAGGTGTCGTGGAGGCGGCTGAGGTCGATCCCGTGATCGGTGAGGACCACGAAGCCTGTGTCCTTGAGCGCCTGGTAGAGGGCATCGGCATCGATACCGTTACGGAGGGACAGGACGGGCACGTCGAGGGTCTGGGTGTCGTTCATAGCGCCCGCCGCTAGCACCGTGTTCGGCGGACGGGAAGTTGCCCCGTCAAAGCCATTGATCCGGCGCAAGAAATATCCGCGCTGCGTTACGCGAGCGCGAGCTGGCTTCTAAAGTGCTAGGATGGTCCCGCGACTGGGGGGAGGGGACCATGTTCGCTGACATGACCGCGCTGGCGTGGACGATGGTGGGGCTCGCCGTTCTTGCGGGCGGCTTTGTCTTCTTCGTCGTTGTTCGCATGTTGCGAAGCCTTTCGGGCTGGGAAGCTGCGTTCGGGCTTCTGGCGATTGTCCTCCTCGGCGGGCTCTACGTCTTCTATCTGGCACCTCGCGCAGCTAGGGAAACGTGGCAGGAATTCCCTCTCAACCCCGAGCCGCTTCCCGCCCCCGCGCCGATGGAGCGCGAGGAGCCGGAGCCAGACCTCGGTCCGCCGCCAATGGAAAGACCCGCTGCCGCGCGCAGGATGGCCCGCCGCGATGTGACGCCCGCATGCGTGATGGACGAGACCTGCGCGCCCGTCAGGGTTCTTTACGGGACGTCGCGTCTGATCGATTACGAGGTCCCGGCCGAACAGGACGGCGACACCGTCGATGACGGTCTCACCCCGTTTCTGGACACCTACGACGAGGAGCGTTCGGCCCCCTCCCTCGGTTTCATCACGGTGACGGTCCCCGGCCGGGCGAGCCTCGAGGACAACCAGCTCTTCCGGCCGCGTGAGCCCAACCGGCTCGAGCGCATCCTGCGCATCGGCCCCACAATCGATGGCGAGCGGCACTACGTTTTCCGGGATTACGACGAACTTCCCGAAGATCAGTTCAGGGACGAGTTGACCGGCAAGAAGCGGGCCTTCGTCTATATCCACGGCTATCAGGAGGGGTTGATCACCGCTGCCTTCCGCGCTGCACAGATCAAGGTCGTGGGAGAATTCGAGGGCCAGGCCATGATCTTCTCGTGGCCTTCGGTGGCGGGCCTTTCGGAAGGGAACTACTTCGAGGCCAGGCGCAATGCCCTGCGCTCCGGCGAGAAGCTACGCGCGTTCCTCGCCCTCACTTCGGAGGCTCTCGGTACGGAGGAGCTCCACATCATCGCCCATTCGATGGGTAATTTCGCCCTTCTGGAAGCTCTCGACGACCTGGCGGCGGAAGGAGCGGTGACGGCCGGGAAGCCCTTCGACCAGATCATCATGGCCGCGCCGGACGTTTCGGTGCTCGAATATGAGCGCCTGATCACCGACGTGCGGGAGCTTGCCCGGGGCGCCACCCTCTATGCCTCGCGCAATGACGTGGCCTTGCGGCTTTCGCGCACGGCCTGCCAGCGCCGGCGCGACGACCTCGAGAACCGCTCCCCGGGTCTGAGCGAAGCCGAGCGGGAGGAGCTGGCGCTTCTTACCTGCGACAACCGCGCGGGCTACGTGCCCAGACCGCCCATGGACGTCCCGGTCATCGTCGAAGGGGTGCAGTCCGTCGATGCATCCTACGTGGACAAGAACACCTGGTGGCACGGCATTCCGGGCCTCCACGGCTATGCGTTCGAGGACTCCGTGGTGTTCAGCGACATCGGCGCGGTGATGGACGCAACCCGGCGCTCGCCGATCGAGGCGCGGGGCGACCTCGTCTGCCTCACAACCGAGAGCACCTACTGCGAGGAAGGGGACGCCGAGGGCCGTTTCTGGCGCTTCTTCTAAGGGCGGGCGGGCTCGCCCAGTGCGTCGGAGAGGTCGGAGAGCAGCGCCTTCACGCGGCGCCGGTTGACGCCCAGGTCGGAGTGACCCACCCGCGAGCGGGAAAAGACCGCGAGGGCAGCGCCCTCCGCCTCCTGCGTGACGGCGATATCGACATCGTCCTTGAAGATGAAGACACGCGCGACATAGGCGATGCGGCCCGCCGCTTCGTCCACGCGGAGGTCTTCAAGGCCGCTGCGCGTTTCCAGAAGGGCAACGGTGGCCCGCAGGACCTCCGCCGGCGATCGCGAGAAAACCGGCGAAACCTCGTCGGCCGTTTCGCCCGCGAGATAACCGTCGGGAGCGACCAGGTACTGGTTCGGCCGGCCGCTTTTGACCGCGCTGCGAAGATCGATCATCCGGCGAAGGCCTTTTCGATGACATACTCCGCGGGCTTCGCGTTGGAGCCTTCGGTGAGCCCGGCCTTTTCCATCAGCTCGGCGGTGTCCTTGATCATCTCCATGGAGCCGCAGATCATCGCGCGATCGACGGCCGGGTCGATCTTCGGCACGCCGAGATCATCGAAGAGCTTGCCGTTCTCGATCAGCGTGGTGATCCGGCCCGTGTGCGGATGTTCTTCCCGGGTGCAGGTGGTGTAGTGGCGCAGCTTGCCCTCGGCCATTTCGCCGATCAGCGGGTCCTTGATGAGGTTCTCGGCCATTTCCACCGAATAGGCGAGCTCGTTCACCTGCCGGCAGGTGTGGGTGATGATGACCTCCTCGAACTTCTCGTAGGTCTCGGGATCCCGCATCAGGCTGGCGAAGGGAGCGAACCCCGTCCCCGTGGAGAACATGTAGAGCCGCTTTCCCGGGGTCAGGGCATCGAGAACGAGGGTGCCCGTCGGCTTCTTGCCGAGAAGCACCTCGTCGCCGGGCTCGATCTTCTGGAGCCGCGAGGTGAGGGGGCCGTCCGGCACCTTGATCGAGAAGAATTCGAGCTCCTCGTCCCATGCCGGCGAGGCCACCGAATAAGCGCGCAGGAGGGGCTTTCCGTCATCCTGCAGGAGCCCGATCATCACGAACTCGCCCGAGCGGAAACGGAAGCTCGCGGGCCGGGTGATCCTGAACTTGAAGAGGCGGTCGGTGTAGTGATGCACCGAAAGCACCTTTTCCACGCTGGCGAGCTTGGGGTTCACTTGCGGCTTTTCGGCGGCGGCTGTCTGGCTCACGGGCGCCCTTTCTTCTCTCGGTCTGTTGCGGCGCACATAGGACCTTGGTTCCCCCGGCGCCAGAGTGTCAGCATTCGGCTGGGAGCCTGTCAGATTTTCTGATCGATCGCGACCGCCCCGCTGCCACGTTCCGCAAGTTTGTCATCGGGGTTGTAAAGAGGGCAGCTGGCCGTCGAGAGGCAGCCGCATCCGATGCACCCCGACAGATAGTCTCGCAGGCGGGTCAGCCGTTCGATCCTTGCGGTCAGGTCCGCCTCCCAGTTCTCCGCCAGGACTTTCCAGTCCTTCGCGCCTGGCTGGCGGTCGAGGGGAAGGGCGGCCAGCTCCCGTTTGACGTCGGCGAGGGGGATGCCCAGCGCCTGGGCCGCTTTCACCACGCCAAGCCGTCTCAGCACCGAACGCTCGTAGCGGCGCTGGTTGCCCGGCGTGCGGTGCGACGTGATCAGCCCCTCCCGCTCGTAGAAGTGCAGCGCCGATACCGTCAGTCCGGTGCGCGAAGCGACCTGCCCGGGGGTGAGGGTCCTGATTTGTGCAGTCAAAAGCTTGACCTCAACTGAGCTTGAGGTTCGATAAACCGGTCTCCTACCCGATGGCAAGAGGAGACCGCCATGCGACGCCCGACCCCGCCCCGTCCCCCGAAGCGCAAACCCAGACCCCGCCCGGTTCCATGGTGGGATGGACTGGCGCAGCTTGCGCGTCTTGGCTTTCCCTACAAATGAGGACTATCGAACAGTGAGTACGCAAGAACGACCGGAGGGTTCATGAGCAAGATCACTTTCGACAACCGCGTTGCCATCGTCACCGGGGCCGGAACCGGCCTCGGGCGCAGCCACGCCCTGGCGCTCGCGAAGCGCGGCGTGAAGGTCGTGGTCAACGATCTCGGCGGCTCGGTTTCGGGCGAGGGGCAATCCTCGGAAGCCGCCGAGAAGGTGGTCGAGGAAATCAGGGCCGCGGGGGGGGAAGCCATCGCCAATGCCACCTCCGTCACCGACGAGGCCGGGGTGGCCGCGATGGTCGAGGAGGCGATCGCCACCTTCGGCAAGGTCGATATCCTCGTGAACAACGCCGGGGTCCTCCGCGACAAGAGCTTCGCGAAGATGTCGGTGGAGGATTTCCGCTTCGTCCTCGATGTCCACCTCATGGGTTCGGTGATCTGCACCAAGGCCGTCTGGGACCACATGCGTGAACGCGGTTACGGCCGGGTCGTGATGACCTCGTCGAGCTCGGGGATCTACGGCAATTTCGGCCAGTCCAACTACGGCGCGGCGAAGATGGGCCTTGTCGGGCTGATGAACGTCCTGCACCTCGAGGGCCGGTCGAAGGGTATCCACGTCAACACCCTCGCGCCGACTGCCGCGACGCGGATGACGGAAAACCTGATCCCCGAAGAGATGCTCGCATTGATGACGCCCGAGGCGGTGACTGCCGGGCTCCTCTATCTCGCCTGCGACGAGGCTCCGGCGCGTCTGATCCTCGCGGCGGGTGCCGGCGGGTATGCCGCGACCCGGATCACCGAGACCGACGGCATCTACCTGCCCGAAGACAGGCAGACCCCCGAAGAGATCGCAGCCCGGATGGCGGCGATCCTGGACGAGGAGGGCGAGGAGATGCTCGAGGAAGGCGGCGGGCAGACCATGAAATTCCTCAAGAAGGCATCGGCCCACAGGGGCTGACCCGGCCGGTCCGGTCGCTCCGAGCGACCGGACGCTCAATCGCCGGTGGCGATACCGAAGGGCAGGGCGCGAACCGGCCCTGCGGCCGCCTCCCGGGAGAGGGGGACCTCCACCCGCTCTTCGGCGCCTCGGGTCCGGGGCGCAAGGCACCGGGCCGTCTCGATGGCCAGGGCCGCGGCTGCCACCGGGTCTTCGGGTTCGAGATCGGTCCTCGGCAGGAAGGGAACGCCCTCGTGCCCGGCCAGGGCTTCGAGGGCCTTCGCATGGGGGAGGGGACCGGGCCGCATGCGGGCGTAGGGGACCCCGCTCCTGATCGCGGCGTAGGCGTAAAGAGCGCTGTCCTCCACGCGACTGTCGTTGGCGTCGAGGGCCTCCTCGAGGGCAGCCATATCCGTGATGCCATGTTCCGTGCGCGGGCTCGCAAGGGCCTGGCAGTCCAGCATCACGACGTCGGGTCCGCTGACCCGGTGCAGCCTGTCGAGATCGTCCCTCAACAGATCGACCGCTTCCCTGAGCGTGACGGTGCTCTGACGCAGGAAGGATGACCCCCCGCCGCAGAAGGACGGGTCGCCGATGGCGGGCCAGGCCTGGATCGCGGCAAGTCGGGGTCGCACCGCATTTTCCGTTTCGCCATCGAAAAGCTCATGCCTCTGAAGGGCTTCGGCCAGGTCCGCGCAGCGATAGTCCCAGCCGGATATTGAAATATCCGTGTAGCGCGGGAGGTTGGCGGGGCCGGCGAAGGGAAGCGTGCCGGTGAGATCCCGACCGCGCCTGATCAGTTCCAGAAGAGCCGTCGCCATGACGCTGGTCCGGCTCGCAACGCCTACGACGGCGACACTCAACACGTTTTGCATGGTCGCAACTCCGTGGTTCCAAGGCCTGTCGGGTCTTCCTTCCCTCGACGAGATTACGAAGACCTCCCGGCCCGACAAGGCTTTAAACTCAGCTTGAGGCACTTGGGTTTCCATCGGGATCGGAAAGGATTGCCTATGCCCTCGACTGCACAGATCCTGTCAGGCCCCTCGACGATCCCCGCGGCCCAGGCGAAAGGCCAGGGCGGCGAGCAGCAGCGCCGTCAGGGCGACGATGCATTTTCCCTTCTGCTTCAGCAGGTTGAGAGCATCGCGGCGGAACAGCCGCGGCTTCCGCTGAGCGGCGCTGGAGCCGAGGAACTGCTTCAGGACATTGATCTCGAAGCCCTCGAGAAGAGGCTTCTGGCCATGGGCGAAGAGGCTCTCACGATTGGTTCAGCGCCCGCCGAAGAGGCTGCCGGACCGCTTCCCTCCCCCATGATGCCGGTCATCTCCGACCCTGTCTCGCTGCCGGGCAACCTTCCGGTCAGGACGGGCGGGGCCGTCACCCAGAGGGACGACAGGCCCCAGCTCGGTGATCCCGAAGCGGTGCTGAAGTCGCTTGGCCGGGATCGCGGGAACGCCGAACGTCCGGCTGCGGCCGGGGCGGACGTCCGGGGCCCCGAACTTCGGCCCCTTCCCCAGTATGCCGCCGAACGCGCCGCCGACCAGCGCAGTCTCGCGGAGATCAAGCTCGACGCGATGATGGCCGCCCGCAAGGAGCAGGACCAGGTCCAGTCCCGGATCGAGCCTTCGTCCCGGGGCGCCGACGCTGCGCCTGCGAGCCGTCTTGACGTGACCGCGCAGGCCCAGGCAGCCGCCGAAACCTCCAACCCGGTCGTGCGGCAGGTCGCCCAGAACCTTCACTACATGGCGCGCGGCGGTATGGAACGGCTACGGATCGATCTCTTCCCCGAAGAGCTCGGCCGCGTTCAGGTCCAGATGCACAAGTCCGGTACCATGACCCGGGTGACGATCGTGGCCGAGAGCCAGCAGGCCTTCGAAGCCCTGCAACGCGGCGCGGGCGGTCTCCAGCACGCCCTGCAGCAGGCAGGCTTCGATGCCGACGAGATGCGCTTCGAACACCGCGAGCAGCAGGACGGGAACCGCCAGTCCTCCGACCGCGACGAGCGGCAGCGCAACCGTGACGATGACGAGCGCGCGGAGCGGCGTGAGAGCTTCGCCCGCTTCACCGGCGACCCCATCCCCTTCAACTGAGACTTCTACGGACCACACCCATGACCGACATCAGCCCCATCAGCGTCGAGCGCCCTTCCGCCGCACCGGAAGCCACCAGCCGCGGCGCCATCGCCCGCAAGGCGCTGACCGAGGACCTCGACACCTTCCTCACGCTCCTGACCCAGCAGCTCCAGTACCAGGATCCGCTCGAGCCGATGGACACCAACCAGTTCGTCGACCAGCTGACCCAGTTCTCCGAACTCGAACAGGGCGTCGAGCAGAACGCCACCCTCAACAAGATTGCCGCTTCCCTCGGGGGCGGTGACCGGCAGGCCGACCTCTCCTATCTCGGCCGCGTGGTCGAGGCGGAGACCGAGACCGTCGGTCTGGGCGCGGCCGGTGCCCGGTTCGTCTATGATGTCACCTCGCCCACCGCGAATGCCGAACTGCGCATCTTCGACGGCAATGACCGGCTCGTGAACCGGATCGATGTGAACGGCGCGGCCGGCAAGAGGGAGTTTGTGTGGGACGGGAAGGCCGAGAACGGGGCCAACCTTCCGCAGGGCTTCTACAAGGTCCAGATCGTGGCCAAGGGGCAGGGCGAAGGCGACCAGGGACGGCTTGCAGGCCGCATTCTCTCTGGCGGCCGGGTCAACGAAGTCCGCTACAACGGGACGCGGACGGAGCTCATCCTCGATGGCGGGATGACGGTCGATCCAGCTGACGTGACCCGCGTGGCGGTGGCCGACAGCGGTATCTGACACCGCACCATTCTTGCGCCCAGCGCAAAAGAGCTTTCCCGAGGGGAGTGCTGGCGACAGCGGCCGCCCGTCGCTACTTCCGGCCTCCCCCGAAAGCGGCCCACTCCCAGGAGCGTCGCCGAGGGGGCGACCTGAAGCCA
>CAZAFU010000026.1:0-13943 GCA_964484475.1 uncultured Caulobacterales bacterium
TACATGAAGAAGGCCGAAGCGGATGACCTGCCGAAGCTCAGGAAGCTGACCGTCGTCACCGACGACACTGACGCCGAAACCCGTTTCTCCGAATGGAAGGAGGTCTTCGAAGGGGTCAAGCTCGCCCGCGACCTCGTGTCCGAGCCGCCGAACATTCTCTACCCGATGAGCTACGCCGAACGGTGCCGTGAGCTCGAGGAGCTCGGCGTCGAGGTCGAGATCCTCGGCGAGGCGGAGATGGGCAAGCTCGGCATGGGCAGCCTGCTGGGCGTGGGGCAGGGCTCGATCCGCGAGAGCCAGCTCGTGGTGATGCGGTGGAACGGCGGTCCGGGGAACGACAAGCCCCTCGCGCTGGTCGGCAAGGGCGTCACCTTCGACACCGGCGGCATCTCGCTGAAGCCCGGCGCGAACATGGACGAGATGAAGATGGACATGGGCGGCTCGGCCGCCGTGGTGGGCGCGATGCGCGCTCTCGCCGGACGCAAGGCGAAATGCAATGTGGTCGGACTGATCGGCCTCGTCGAGAACATGCCCGACGGCAACGCCCAGCGCCCGGGCGATATCGTGACGTCGATGTCCGGGCAGACCATCGAAATCCTGAACACCGATGCCGAAGGCCGCCTGGTGATGGCCGACGTCCTCACCTACGCCCAGGAGAAGTATCATCCCAAGGCCATGGTCGACCTCGCCACCCTGACCGGCGCGATCCTCGTCTCTCTCGCGGATGTCTATGCCGGCCTGTTTACCGAGAACGATCAGCTTGCGGAAGCTTTCCTCTCGGCCGGCAAGACCTCCGGCGATGAGCTCTGGCGGATGCCTCTCGGCGACCCCCATCGCGAAATGATCAAGTCCGACGTCGCCGACATGAAGAACATCGGCGGCCGCGACGGGGGATCTTCCTCCGCCGCCGCGTTCCTCTCACGCTTCGTGGGCAAGGACGTGCCCTGGGCGCACCTCGACATCGCGGGGACAGCCTGGACCAAGAAGGACAGCGATACCGTGCCGAAGGGGGCGACCGGCTACGGCGTGAAACTGCTCGACGCCTGGGTCCGCCAGTACGAGAACTGAAGGTTGAGGCTCAGCGCTCCGGCCTTTGAGCGCTGAGCCCGGCCTGTTCGATGCCGGCTTTCGCGCAGCGGGCATCGTCCGCTGCCGAAGCTCCCGAGACGCCCACTGCGCCAAGGAGAGTGCCGCCCTCCGAATAGATCGGGACGCCGCCCTCCACAGGCGGGGAGCCCGTCGCGAAGGCCCATCCGTAGCGGCCTTCGCCCACCGCGTCCGACAGCCCTTTCGTCTCCGAGCCCCAGCGGGCGCTGTAGTCCGCCTTCGCCATGGCAAGTTCCGCCGGACCCTGCCGGAGGCCGTCCATGCGCCTGTAACCGGAGAGGGTGAGACGGTCGTCGAGGACCGCGATGGCGACCGTGATGTCGTTCTCCTCTGCGAAGGCATGGCACCCTGACAGGATCGCCTGGACCGAACCGTCGCTGAGGCGAAGCGCCTCGGTCTGTGCAATCGCGCTTCCGGTCAGGAGCGCGGCAGAGGCAGCAGCCAGTTTCAAGATCATCGTCATCCTCCCGTGTTTCCGGGAAGGGGAAACGATCGGACCGCACCGATCAAGTCGGCGCGGCAGTCATCCTTGCGGATGGAAGTGATCGTAGATCCGCTGCGCCAGGCTCTCCGAGATGCCCTCCACGGCCATCAGGTCCCGGGGTTTCGCCCTGCTGACACCCTTCGCGGAACCGAAATGGTGCAGGAGGGCCTTCTTGCGGGCGGCGCCCACCCCGTCGATCGCGTCGAGCGGATTGGATGTCATCTGCTTTGAACGCTTGGCGCGCTGGGCACCGATCGCGAAGCGGTGCGCCTCGTCCCGCAGCCGCTGGAGGTAATAGAGCACGGGCGAGCGTGGCGGCAGCATGAAGGGCTGGCGGCCCGGCGCGAAGAACTGATCCACCGCCGAGGCCGAGCGGTCCGCGATGCGACCGCCGCGGGCATCCTCCCGCCGCGCCTTGGCGATCGTCAGCAGCATGATTTCCCCGCCCTCGATATCGGGCCCGACGCGGATGCCGGCATCCTCCATCGCCGCCTTGGCAGCGGAGAGCTGGCCGAGGCCGCCATCGATCACGACGAGGCTGGGCCAGTCGTCCTGACCCGGAGCGCTTTCCTTGAGAAGGCGCGAGAAGCGGCGCGCGAGCACTTCGCGCATGGCGCCGAAATCATCCCCCGCAGCCACTTCGGGATCCTTGATGTTGAACTTGCGGTACTTGTTCCTCGCAAAGCCTTCCTCGTCCGCCACCACCATGGCGCCGACCATCCCTGTCCCGCCGATATGCGAGTTGTCGTAGCATTCGACGCGGGAAGGCAGGGCCGTGAGCTCGAGGGTCTCGCAGAGCGCGGTCATCAGCTTCTTCTGGCTGGCCGTGTCGGCGAGGCGGCGGCCCAGCGCTTCGCGCGCATTCATCAGCGCCTGCTTGACGAGTCCCCGTCGCTCGCCGCGCTGCGGGGCATGGACTTCGACCTTGCGTCCGGCGGTGGTCGAGAGCGCTTCGCCCAGGAGTTCGCGCTCCTCGAGGTCCTCGGAAACGAGGATCAGCCGCGGCGGCATCCGTCCGTCATAGAACTGCGAGAGGAACGAGGCGAGGATTTCGGCCTCGCCGGTCTCCTTGTCGGCTTTCGGGAAATAGGCGCGGCTGCCGAGGTTCTGACCCGCACGGAAGAAGAATGCCTGAACGCAGGACTGGCCGCCATCGGCATAGACACCGAAGACGTCCGCTTCCTCGATCGAGCCCGGATTGATCCCCTGGCTTTCGGTCAGGTGGGCGAGGGCGCGGATCCGGTCGCGCAGCCTTGCGGCCCGTTCGAAGTCGAGGCTTTCCGCCGCCTCCTCCATCTCCTTCGAGAGTTCCGAGCTCACCTGACGGTTCCCGCCCTTCAGGAAGGTCGTGGCTTCCTCGACGAGCCTCGCATACTCCCGCTCGTCGACGACCCCGGTACAGGGCGCGGAACACCTCTTGATCTGGTAGAGAAGACAGGGCCGCTCACGGTTCTCGAAGACGCTGTCGTTGCACGACCTGAGCAGGAAAGCCTTCTGCAGCGTGTTGAGGCCCCGGTTGACGGAGCCGGCGGAGGCGAAGGGGCCGAAATACTCGCCCGGCCTTTTCTGCGCACCGCGATGTTTCAGGATCTGAGGGAAGGCATGGTCCTTGGCGACGAGGATCGACGAGAAGCTCTTGTCGTCGCGCAGGAGAACATTGTACCGTGGACGGAGTGACTTGATGAGGTTCGCTTCGAGCAGCAGGGCCTCGGTCTCGCTGTCGGTGACCACGAATTCCATGGCACGGGTTTCGGAGATCATCCGGGCGATACGGTTCGAATGGCCGTTCAGCGTCGCGTAGTTCGAGACCCTTGCCTTCAGGTTCCGCGCCTTGCCGACATACAGGACCTCAGCCTCGGCCCCGAACATGCGGTAGACGCCGGGGCGCTGCGGAAGGCGACGCACCTCCTCTGCGATCAGCTTGTGCCCGATCGGCTTTTTCGCGGCGTTCTCGCTCATCGTCTCCCTTGGCGCGGCGGACTGGCGCCTTTAGCGGCAGGGGATCAGGATGACGACCCCGCGCCGGCGCTCTTCGACCTTACGAATCGCCGAAGCTTGCGGAAGTTCCCCGGAATGCGCCGCGGACCTTCGTGCCGTAGCCATGAGATGCCGTCACGGACCCGCCCGTGCAGCATGGCCATGGCCGGGACGACGAACATCAGGACAGCCGTGCCCACGAGGATGCCGAAGCCGAGGCTCACGGCGGTGGGCTTGAGGAACGCCGCCTGGACCGATTGCTCGAGGACGATGGGTGTGACCCCGAAGAAGGTGGTCAGCGAGGTCAGGATGATCGGACGGAACCGGCTGATCGCCGCCTCGATCGCGCCTTTCGCAGTGTCCATGCCGTTGGCCCAGTTCTCCTTCATGTAGTCGACCATGACCAGGGCGTCGTTGATGATCACCCCCGACAGCCCGATGATGCCGAAGATCGACAGGAGGGAGATGTCGAGGCCGAGGAGGGCATGGCCCCAGAAGGCACCGATGAGTCCGAAGGGGATCACCGCGAGCACGATGAATGGCTGGGTGTAGCTCCTGAAGGCGAGCGAAAGCAGTGCGTAGATCAGGAACATCGCAAGGACGAAGTTCCTCAGGAGGACCGGGAGCGCGCGGGCCTGTTCTTCCTGGTCGCCGCCCGGGCTGAGCGTCACGCCCGGATAGTCGCTGGAGATCTCGTCCCAGACCGGGCCGAGCAGGCGGGATGTGATCTCCCCGCCCGTGGTCACCGCATCGTCCACGTCGGCGGAAAGGGTGAAGAGCCGCTGGCCGTCGAGCCTCGTGATCGAGGCGGGTGCATCGCCCACGGTGATCTCCGCCACGGCCGAAATCGGGATCGCGTTGCCGCCCACGATGATCTTCTGCCGCTTGATGTCCTCGATGGTCGAGCGTTCGTCCTTGGGCAGACGGACGCGCACTTCGATCTCTTCCCGGTCGCGTTGGATACGGACGGCCTCCGCTCCGAAATAGGACGCCCTCACGGCCGATGCGACCGCGGCGAGATCGACGCCGTAGGATGCTGCCTCCGGCCTCAGGCGCACCTGAACCTCTTCGGTGGTGCGGAAACGGTCGTCGGAGATGTCGAAGACGCCGTTCATCTCGCCGAGGCGCTGGCGCAGGGCCGCGATGGCGGCGCGGGCCTCCTCCTCGTCGCGGCCGAGGACGTTGACCTGTACCGGAAGGCCCCCACCGGTGAGGTCGAAGGAGAAGGTGAGTTTCTGCGCTCCGGGAATGCGGCCGGAGGCTTCCCGCCAGGCCCGCTCGAACTGGGCCGCGGTGAAGCTGCGTTCGGCCGCGTCCTGGATCTTCACCTCGATGATGGCGAGATTGGCCGCCGCCCCCCCTGCCGTTCCGGTCGCGCCGAGATCGGGCCCGGCGGTGCTTTGGCCCAGGCTGAAGAGGACGTTCTCGACGACCTGCCCCTTGTCGGTGCCGGCCTGGTCGGCGATCTCCTGGGCGGCAATGTCGACGGATTGCAGGATACGCTGGGCGGCACGCTCGGTCTGGACCTGGCTTGCGGCCTCGGCGAGTTGCAGCTCCGCCGTGACGTAGTTGCCTTCGATCTCGGGAAAGAAGATCTGCCTGATCTGTCCGCTCGTGAAGAGGCCGAAGGTTGCGACCAGGACCGAAAGCGCAAGAAGCGCCGTGACGAATGGTCTGTAGACGGCGAAGCTGATGCCGCGCCTCAGTGTGTTGTCGCTGAAACGGTCGAAATACTCCGCCACCCTGTCGCGCAACGGGTCGGTGAAGCGCCGGACCGAGATCCTGCCCGCCGGTTTGTTCTCGAGATGCGAAAGGTGCCGGGGCAGGATGAAGAAGCTCTCGATCAGGGAGAGCACCAGGACCGCCACCACCACGAAGGCGATGTCGCCGATGAACTGGCCCACGGTCGAGGGGACGAACATCAGGGGCAGGAAGGCCGCGACGGTCGTCGAGACCGAGAAGAAGACCGGTGAGGCGACACGGATCGTGCCGCGTTTCGCCGCCTGCTTGGGGTCGGCTTCGCCTTTCTCCATTGTGGCGAAGATGTTCTCGCCCACCACGATCGCGTCATCCACGACGATGCCGATCGCGAGGATGAAGCCGAAGAGCGAGAGTTGGCTGATCGCGACGCCGGCGATGGCCATGGGGATGAAGGTGCCGACGAAACTGATCGCCACGCCGACTCCCACCCAGAACGCCACGCGGACGTCGAGGAAGAGGAGAAGGAGGACCAGGATGAGGAGAAAGCCGATCACGGCATTCGAGATCAGGAGGTTCACCCGGTCGCCGATGGACTCGGAGCCATCGTCGTAGATATCGACCTCGACCCCGGTGGGGAGGAAATCGTCCGTGTTGCCGAGAACCTCGCGCACGTCCTCCATCAGGGCGAAGACCTGCTCGTCGCCGATCCGGAAGACGTTGAGCGCCACCGCCGGTTTCCCGTCGTAGCGTGTGACGATCGGATCCTCGCTGAGGTCGTCGGTGATGGTCGCGATATCCCCGAGGAGGATGGGTGTGCCTTCCTCGGCGGTCAGGACCACGATCTTCGCGAACTCCTCGCCGACTTCCGCCTCGCCGAGGGTCCTGACGAGAAGGCGCCTTTCGTCGCCTTCGATCTCGCCCCCGGAGAGTTCGAGACTGCGCTGCCGGATCAGGCCGGCGACCTGGTCCAGGGACAGCCCGAGAGCCTCGAGACGGGCGCTCGAGATCTGGACGTCGATCAGGTATTCGGGAACCCCGATGACCTCCACCCGGCTGACGCT
The DNA here is from genome assembly GCA_964484475.1 of uncultured Caulobacterales bacterium. Taxonomy (GTDB): domain Bacteria; phylum Pseudomonadota; class Alphaproteobacteria; order Caulobacterales; family Parvularculaceae; genus Parvularcula. The sequence continues at coordinate 6,331 of CAZAFU010000026.1, forward strand.
CTCCTTGTTCAGGAGGCGCGAGCGAAGCTCGTCTGCCAGCAGCTTGAGATCCTTCACCGACCGGTTGCCCGACAAAATCAGCCGCGCGATGACCTCGGCCTGTTCAAGCTCGGAGATCTGGGGCTCCTCTGCCTGTTCGGGGAAGACCGTGATCTGGCTGACGGCATTCCTGACTTCGTTGGTGAGTTCCGCCGTGTCCGAACCGAAATCGAGATAGACGATGACGTTGGCGACGTTTTCGGCGGCAAGGGCGTCGATCTTGCGCACGTCCTCGAGGCCCTGGATCTGCTCCTCGATGGGTTCGACAATGCCTTGCTCGACCTCTTCGGGAGAGGCGCCGGGATAGGGGACGGTGACGTTCACCGCATATGGTTCGATGTCGGGAAACAGCCTGACGGTCAGGCTCATGGCACTGAAGAGCCCGGCGGCGACGAGGAGGATGACGAGAAGGTTCGCGGCGACGGGGTTGTCGACGAACCAGCGGATCGACTTCCTCATCGCCTGGTCGTGTCCCGGCTTGCCGTGCGTGGCCCGTCGGACGCGACGAGCACCTCGATCCCGTCAGCTTCCTCGGTCAGGGGCGTGGTGACCACCCGCTCGCCGCTGAGATTGCGGGCGGCCCTGAAGATCACTTCGCGATCGGTCCTTTTCACCGGGGTCACCTCGACGCTCCGCAGCCTGTTCTGCGGGTCGAGGATCCAGACATAGCTTTCGGCCCTGACGGTACCCTTGGGAGCCGCGAACAGGGCGTCGGGCGCTTTCGCGGGGATCGTCACCGAAACGAAATCGTTGGCGAAGACACCAGTTGAACTCTCTGCCGAGAAGGCATCCGGGACCTCGATCACGAGGCGTACGGTCCGGGTCTGCCGGTCGACGGACTGGCCGAAGCGCTTGACCCGCCCGTCGAGGACCAGGTCGCCGGCGCTGGCCTGGCTCGGCGTCACCGTGACCTCGAGCGGCTCGTCGGAAGCTTCGGCAGCCAGCCTCACCGCGCGGGCGTCCTCGGGGAGAAGGTCGAGAAGGACTTCGCCGGCGCCAGTGTCGAAGATCGTGGCGGCGACGGTGCCGGGCTGCACGAAGCGGCCCAGAGCGACGGTCTCCTCGATGACCGAGGCATCGAACGGGGCGCTGACCGTGGTGTCCTCCACCGCCTTGCTTGCGGCGGTCACCGCAGCTTCGGCCTGACGCACCCGGGCTCGGGCAGCGGCGAGGTCGCTGACGGCCTGTTCGCGCCGGGCCGATGCCGTAGCTCCGATCTCGGCGAGACGCTGCTGCCGCGTCTCCTCGTTGCGGGCCCGTTCGAGCCCAGCCTGCGCGGCCTGGAGGTCGGCTTCGGCACGACCGAGGTCCGCCTCGAAGGTGCGCGGGTCGATCCTGAACATCAGCTCGCCGGCCTCGAAACGGCCACCGGGCTCGAGATTGGGCGAGACCTCGACCACCCGGCCCGCAATCTCGGGAACGAGGTCGATTTCGGCCCGTGGGCGGAGGAAACCCTCTTCCTCGATCTCGTAGATTTCGGGCAGCGCGCGGATCGTGGTCGTTTCAACCAGCGGCAGGGTGTCTTCCTCGGGAGGGCTCGCATCCTCGCGGGCATCGGCGATCCACCCGGCGGCGAAGAAGATGAGGAACGCGACAGCCACCGCGATCCCGGCGACCAGCCACCAGCGCCTGGACGAAGCCTGTTCCTGCGATCCCGTCATTGTCCCGTTGTCCTTCGTGGGGCTCAACCTACCCTTACCACTGCCGTGCTATGGGGGCGTAAAGGCGGAGGGCATTCCATGAACCGTTACCTATGGCTCGCAGTGACCGTGTCACTCCCGGGCTGCATCGCCGTGGGTCCGAACTACGACGAACCTGATCCGTCGAACCTGCAGGCCGGGTACATCTATGGCGACCGCGACGTCTTCGTCAGCGGGGCCGCGACGAATGACCGTCATTGGTGGGAGGCATACTCCGACGAGCGGATCGCGGAGGCCGTCAGGCTCGCGCAGCTCAACAACCGCGACCTGAGGGCGGCGGCGGCGCGGCTCGAAGCCGCCGAAGCCCGTGCCGGCGCGGCCCGCAGGGCCCTCCTGCCGCAAGGGGGGACCAGCTTCTCGATCACCCGGCAGCAGCAGGCGCAGGCCGCATTCGCGGGCCTTCTCGGCCCGGACGCGGCGGGCGACGGGGAGGGCGGCGAAGGCCCCGGCGGGGCCCGCAGCAGCGGCGCCCCGGAATTTACCACCTACCAGGCGGCGGCGCAGGCGTCGTGGGAAGTCGATCTCTTCGGCAGGCTGCGGCGACAGGCCGCGGGAGCCAGGGCGCGGGCCGAGGAGCAGGCGGCGCTCCTCGCCGATACCCAGCGCCTGGTCGCCGCACGGACCGTGGACAGCTTCCTCCTGCTGGTCGAGGCGCTGAACCGCCGCGACGTCGCCCGCGGCAATCTGGCGGCCCAGAGACGCACACTCGAGCTGACCGAACAGCTCTTTGAATTCGGCGAGGTGCCAAGGCTCAGTGTCTTGCAACAGGAGACCCTCGTCAGGTCGACGGCCGCACAGGTGAAGCAGGTGGAGGCCGCCGCCGCCGATGCCACCGGCTCGCTCGCCCTGTTGATGGGGGTCACCGTGCCTGCGCTCCTGGAAATCTTCCCCGGCCTCGTCACCGAGGGTGAGGCGCCGCCGATCCCGACCGCAGAGGAGGTCGTCGTCCTCGCCAGTCCCGCCGAGGTCCTCAGGCGACGTCCCGACGTGGCAGCGGCGGAACGGCGTCTCGCGGCGGAGACCCAGGACATCGGCCTCGCCACCGCGAACCTCTTCCCCTCCGTCACCCTCGACGGGACGGCCAGCCTGATCGCGCTCGATTTCGCCGATCTCGCCGAGGATGACGCCTTCGGCTACCAGGCGGGCCCGACGATCTCGTGGCAGATCCTGAGCTATCCCCGTCTCCTGAAGGAACGTGCCGCACAGAAGGCCGAGGCCGCCGCGGCCCTTGCGACCTACGAGAACGCTGTCCTGACGGCGCTGACCGAGACCGACGAGGCCCTCGCGCTCTATACCGGCGCGGTGGAGCAGGCGCGCCTCCTGTCCGATGCCGAACGCCTGGCGCTTCAGTCCCTCGAGCTGGTCGAGGTGCGCTACCGCGAGGGCGAGGACAGCCTCCTTGCGCTCCTCGATGCGCAGAGAACCGCCTTCGACATCCAGGACCAGGCCGTGCAGGCCAGGGCCGCCGCCCTGAGGAGCCGGGCTTCGGTCCACCGGGTGCTGGCCGATCTCTGAGGGCAGGACAGGGCGGATGGTAGGGGCGGAGGGACTCGAACCCCCAACCTAGCGGTTATGAGCCGCCAGCTCTAACCAATTGAGCTACACCCCCGTGACCCGTCCCGGGAGGTGTCCTCTAGCACCGCCCGCGCCGCACTCAAGCATGTGCAGTGGTGACTTCTGGTCAACGCGGGTCAGGCGGGTTAGTCCCTGCGCAACTGGAAAAAGGAGAAGTCCATGACCGAGGCCTTCATCTACGACGCGGTGCGCACGCCCCGCGGCAAAGGCAAACCCGACGGCAGCCTTCACGAGGTCACCCCCGTCCAGCTCGCGGCCCAGATGCTGCAGGCGCTGCGCGACCGCAACGAACTCGACACCCGCTATGTGGATGACGTCGTTCTCGGCTGCGTCTCGCCGGTGGGCGAGCAGGGTGCCGACATCGCCCGTACCGCCGTTCTGCAGGCTGACTATGCCCAGACCACGGCCGGTGCGCAGGTGAACCGCTTCTGCGCGTCCGCGCTCGAAGCCACGAACATGGCCGCAGCCAAGGTCATGTCCGGCGAGGCCGACATGGCGATCGGCGGCGGCGTCGAGGCGATGAGCCGCGTACCGATGGGTTCGGACGGCGGCGCCATGGTCTCCGACCCGGCGGTCACCTTCAAGAACTATATCGTGCCCCAGGGCATCTCGGCCGATATCATCGCGACCAAGTACGGCATCACCCGCGACGATGCCGATGCCTACGCCGTCGAAAGCCACAAGCGCGCGAAGCGGAGCTGGGACGAAGGCCGGTTCGACAACTCCGTGGTCCCGGTCAGGGACGTGATCGGGATGGAGATCCTGAAGCACGACGAGACCATCCGTCCGGGGACGGACATGCAGACACTCGGCGCCCTCAACCCCTCCTTTCAGGGCATGGGCGAGATGATGCCGGGCTTCAACAAGGTGGCACTGCAGAAATACCCCGAGCTCGAAAGGATCAACCACATCCACACCGCGGGGAATTCCTCGGGCATCGTCGACGGCGCCGCCGGCATCCTCGTCGGCAATGCCGAGATCGGGAAGAAGTTCGGGCTCAAGCCCCGGGCGAAGATCCGCGCCATGGCATCAGTCGGCTCCGAGCCGACCATCATGCTCACGGGTCCCGAATTCGTCACCAAGAAGGTGCTCGAACGCTCGGGCATGACGAAATCCGACATCGATCTCTGGGAACTGAACGAGGCCTTCGCTTCGGTCGTGCTGCGCTACATGCAGGCGATGGATCTCGACCATTCGGAGATCAATGTCTGCGGCGGCGCGATCGCCATGGGCCACCCTCTCGGGGCCACGGGCGCGATGATCCTCGGCACGGTCCTCGACGAGCTCGAGCGTTCGGGCAAGTCGACGGCTCTCGCCACCCTCTGCATCGGCGGGGGCATGGGCACGGCGACGGTCATCGAGCGGGTCTGATAACGGATGTCGCAGACACCCGGATCTCCCGCTGCCCAACGCCAGGTGGATTTCGGAGAGGCCGTTCGGCTCTACTTCGCGAACTACGCCAATTTCCGCGGGCGTTCGTCCCGCGGGGCCTACTGGTGGTCGGTTCTTTTCTACTGGCTGGTGATGAGCACCGCGGCCATCCTCCAGGACAATGCCGCGGGCGGCGTCGAGCTGACGGCCCTTGTCTGGATCGGCCTTCTCCTCCCGAACATCGCCGTGACCATGCGCAGGCTGCATGACATCGGCATGTCGGGATGGTGGTGGATCCTGCTTCAGGTCCCGATCCTCGGTTTCATCTTCTCGCTGATCTGGCTGACGAAGCCGGGTCGCCGGGGCCCTAACGATTACGGTCCCGACCGCGAGGAGGGGAGAGATCCGACTACAGAGGTACACGAATGAAGAAAATTCAGTTGATCGCATCAGTCGCGCTGCTCGGGCAGGCCGTTCCGGCGGCAGCCCAGACCTGCGATGCAAACGAAGACTACGCCGTCGGCCTCCATGGCGGTGCGTATACGAATGGAGAGAACATCTCCTCGCGGCAGATGGCCTATATCCGGGAGCTGGCCCGCCGGGTGAACCAGCAGCTCGAAGGCGGCATGAACGCCGTTGACGCCGTGGAGCTGGCCGTTGGCGCCATGGAGGCCTCCGGCCTCTACAATGCCGGGCGTGCCTCCATCGTGAACCAGGAAGGCTACGTCGAGAACGACGCCTCGATCATGTCGGGTGAGGATCTCGATGCAGGAGCCGTCGGTTCCCTGATCAACACGAGGTCGCCGATCAAGGCCGCGCGCCTCGTGATGGAGGAGAGTCGGCATGTGATGGTCGTCGGCGACCGGGGCGAGGCTTATGTCCGCGAACTCGGCGCCGAGGAGGCGCCGGAGGACTGGTTCCTGCGTTCGGGCTCGGAAGAGGACGAGCATGGCACCGTGGGCGCCGTGGCCCTCGATCGCTGCGGAAACGTGGCGGCCGCGACCTCCACGGGCGGCTATGATGCCAAGGTTCCGGGACGCCTCGGCGATGTCCCCGTGATCGGCGCAGGTACCTATGCCGACAACAATGGCGCCGCAGTCTCCGCCACGGGGCACGGCGAATGGTTCATCCGCCACGCGGCGGCCCATTCGATCTCGCTTCTCGTGGAAGGAGGGCTTTCCGTAAGCGACGCTTCGGAGAACGTCCTCGACACGATGGCGCGGCGCGGCGGTCTCGGCGCGGTGATCGCTCTCGACACGGACGGCAATTTCGCCGCGCCCCATTCGACACGGGGCATCATCCACGCTTTCGCCTCCGATGAGACGGAAGCCTATTCGAAGAAAACCAGTGGCGCGCCCGTCGGCCGCAGCCAGAACCAGTAAGGGAGACTTCCCATGAGCTATGACAGCTTCAAGACCGAAACCGATGCCGATGGCATTGTCACACTGACAATCGACCTGCCCGGCAAGTCGATGAACGTCTGGAACCAGGCGCTGATCGATGATTTCGAACGCTTCGTCGATGCCTTCATCGCGGACGACTCGATGAAGGGCCTCGTCATCACGTCGGGCAAGGACAGCGGTTTCCTCGCCGGCGCCGACCTCACCATGCTCGGCGGTATGCCCGAGGACGCGACGGCAGAGCAGATCTTCGAAGCGAATTTCCGCCTGCAGAAGACCCTGCGCAAGCTCGAGACCGGGGGACAGGATCCCAAGGCCCTGCAGAAGGGGCAAGCCAATGCGAAGCCCGTCGCCGCAGCGGTCAACGGCCTTGCCCTCGGCGGCGGCATGGAGCTGGCGCTCGCCTGCCACTACCGGGTGGCGAGCGACCACAAGAAGGTGCAGTTCGGCCAGCCCGAAGTGCAGGTCGGCCTGATTCCCGGTGCCGGCGGCACCCAGCGGGTGATGCGTCTGGCGGGCGTCCAGAACGCCATGCAGATCTGCACCCAGGGCAAGCCGATGGACGCCCAGGCGGCCAAGGGCATGGGCCTTGTGGACGAGGTCGCGCCCCATGGCCAGATCGTCGCGAAGGCGAAGGAATGGGTGAAGGCGAACGAGAAGACCGCGGCAAAGTGGGACCGCAAGGGCTTCAAGATCCCCGGCGGCGCCGGTGCCATGGATCCGCGGGTCGTTCCGATCTTCGCCGGCTCCTCCGCCATGGCCCAGGGCCAGACCAACCACAACTATCCTGCGGTGGAGCGCATTCTCTCGGCGATCTACGAAGGCTCGATCGTGCCGATCGATACCGCCCTGCGTATCGAGAGCAAGTACTTCACCCAGTGCCTGATGGAGCCCCAGGCAAAGAACATGATCCGTACCCTGTTCGTGAACAAGGGCGCGGCGGAGAAGGGCGCGGCGCGTCCCGAGGGCGTTCCGGCCTCGGACCTCAAGACCGTCGGCGTTCTCGGCGCTGGCATGATGGGCGCAGGGATTGCCTATGTCAGCGCGAAGGCGGGCCTCAATGTCATTCTCCTCGACCGCGATCTCGAGGCGGCGGAGAAGGGCAAGGGCTACTCGGTCAAGCTCAACGAGAAAGGCATCTCCCGCGGCAAGCTCACCAAGGAGAAGTCCGAGGAGATGCTCGGCCGCATCAAGCCGACTGCGGACTATAACGACCTCAAGGATGTCGACCTGATCATCGAGGCGGTGTTCGAGAACCCGCAGGTGAAGAAGGACGTCACCGAGAAGACCCAGGCCGTGATCGGCAAGGATATCGTCTTCGCCTCCAACACCTCGACGATCCCGATCAAGAACCTCGCGAAGAACTTCGAACGTCCCGAGGATTTCATCGGCATCCACTTCTTCTCGCCGGTCGACAAGATGCCCCTGGTCGAGATCATCACGCCCGACAGCACGGGGGACAAGGCTCTCGCCGTGGCTCTCGACTATGTCGCGAAGATCAAGAAGACACCGATCGTCGTCGGCGATG
>CAZAFU010000026.1:14029-28710 GCA_964484475.1 uncultured Caulobacterales bacterium
TCCGTATCTGAACGAAGCCGCCCTGATGGTGAAGGAGGGGATCAATCCCGCCCTCATCGACAACTGCGCCGTCCACATGGGCATGCCGGTCGGTCCTCTCGCCCTGATGGACGAGACCAGCCAGGAGCTGGGCTGGTCGATCGCCCAGGCCACCATGGCCGAGGAAGGCGACAATTATAAGCCGAACGGCGTCGAGGACCTCCTCAAGCTCTTCGTCGAGGACCTCGGCCGCAAGGGCAAGAAGGTCGGCAAGGGCTTCTACGAGTATCCCGAAGGCGGCAAGAAGCACATCTGGGAAGGCCTTTCAGAGCATTTCCCGCTGAAGGACGATCAGCCTACGCCCGAAGAGGTGAAAGAGCGTCTCCTTTACGTGCAGCTCGTCGCGGCGGCGAAGATGTACGCGAACGATGTCGTGCACGATCCGCAGTCGGCGGATCTCGGCGCGATCTTCGGCTGGGGCTTCTGCCCCTGGACCGGCGGCCCGATGAGCTACATCGACACCATCGGTCTTGAGGAGTTCGTCCGGACCGCCGAGCGCCTGGCCCAGAAGCACGGCGAGAAATACGCTCCCCCGGCGCAGTTCCGGGAGATGGCCGAGAAGAACAAGCGTCTCTACGGCAAGGCGGCCTGATGGCCCGGGGAGGGGCGGGACGACCCGCCCCTCCTTTGTCTCTCGTCAACTTCTTCTGGCCTAGCCTTTGCACCGCAGTGCCTATGACCATCGAGCCGGGAGATATCATCGAGGGCCTCGACGGCCGCACCTGGGAAATCGCCAGGACGGTCAAGCGCGAGATCGAGAAGGCCGCGCCCTATGCGGAACTCGGCATCGCCCTCGGTGTGCCCACCTGGTACCATTTCGACCGGGTGGTCTCGCTCATCCCTTTCCCCAACAGCTGCAACCTGCATTTCTGGCGCGGCGACGACCTGGCCGGCATCCTCCCGGGGCGGCTCAACGCCACCAGCGCATCGCCGATCCGCTATCTCGAGCTTGAATCGATGCTGGACGTGGATGGCGGGGTCAAACTGCTGATTGCCGAGGCTTTCAAGCTCCAGTTGCGGGTCATCGCCGAGGAGGACAGCGGGAGCCGCAAGAAAGCTTTGCCCTGAAAAGCTGCTGTTCGAAGTTGCCGCGGCGGCGGCTTCGGACAATCTCCATCGAGTTCCGTCAGCAAGGGATGACCCTCGATGAAGTTTCTGACCACCACCGTTCTTTCGGCCTTCGCCACCCTGTCCATCGCCCAGGCACAGGACGTGCCCTCCGGCACCTACAACCTCGACCCCAACCACACCACGGTCGTCTGGGGTGTGAGCCATGCCGGCTTCTCGATCTATCGCGGCAGCTTCGGCGAGATCGACGGCAGCATCGACTGGAACGCGGACGATCCGACACAGTCCAGTCTGACGGTCACCATCGACGCCAACAGCGTCGTCAGCCCGGATGCCGAGAGCCACGCCGGCAACGAGAATTTCCAGCAGGATATCGCCAAGGTCGCCCTTGGGGCCGAAGAGCAGGGCGAAATCACCTTCACCTCGACCCGCCTCGAGAAGACCAGCGACACCGAAGGGGTGATCTACGGCGACCTCAGCTTCAATGGCCAGACCGGCCCCGCGGAGATGAAGGTCAAGCTGATGAAGGCCGGCGACTTCATGGGGACGCCGAAGATGGGTTTCTCCGGTGAGACCACGATCGACCGCACCAAATGGGGTTCTGACAGCTGGACCCAGTACGGCATCGGCACCGAGGTGACGATCACCGTGCAGTCGGAATTCGCGATGGCCTCCGAGTAGGACCGCCTAGCGGACCAGGGTCAGCTTTTCGGCGGCCCTGGTCACGCCGGTATAGAGCCACGCCATCCGGTGTTCCCTGAAGGCGTAGCTTTCGTCGAAAAGAACGATGTCGTCCCATTGCGAGCCCTGCGCCTTGTGAACGGTGAGGGCGTAGCCGTAGTCGAACTCGTCGGAGTTACGCTTCTTCGGCCAGGGTATGTCATTGGGGTTGCCGGTGAAGAACTCGGGCAGGACCGTGACCCTCGCCGTCCTGCCGCCGTCCTCGGGGGTGAGATCCATCCTCAGCATGCCCCGCTTCTTGCCGTTGCGGGTCTTCACGGTCCACATGGAGCCGTTGAGAAGGCCCTTCTGCTTGTTGTTCCTCAGGCAGACGAGCCGTTCCCCGACACAGGGTTCGTTGCCGTCGAAACCGAGGCGTTCGCGAAGCCGCTCATTGTAGCGCTGCCGGGTGCGGTTGGTGCCGACGAGGACCTGATCGGCCTCGAGAACGAGGTCGGGGTCCATCTCCCGTTTCCCGATCACCCGGACGTCGCCGTAGTCACCGTAATCCGGAATTTCCCCGTTGCGGATCTGCATCGACAGCCGCACGATGGCGCTTTCCTCCGCCTGCCGGTGAACTTCCGTCAGCATGACGTCGGGTTCGGCATCGGTGAAATAGCCGCCTCCCTTGACCGGCGGAAGCTGCGCAGGATCGCCGAGCACGAGGACCGGGGCACCGAAGGAGAGAAGGTCGCGGCCGAGCTCCTCGTCCACCATCGAGCATTCGTCGATGATGATGAGCGCGGCCTCGCCCGCGGGCGCATCGCGGCGTATGGTGAACATCGGACTGTCGCCGGGATCCTCGTCCTCGCCCACCGCCGGACGGTAGATGAGGGAATGGATCGTCTGGGCACCCTCGCAACCCTTCTGCCTCAGGACATGCGCCGCCTTCCCGGTGAAGGCGCCGAACACCACGTCGCCTCCTGCGTCCTGGGCCAGTTCCTGGGCGAGTGTCGTCTTGCCGGTTCCCGCATAGCCGAAAAGGCGGAAGACCTGCGTGTTGCGTTTCTTCAGCCAATGGCTCGCGGCCTTCAGGGCCTCGTCCTGCTGGGGGGACCATTTCATCGGGGGAAGGCTCCGGCGTGGCAAGGGCGGAACGTAAGGAGAACCGACCTCCTCGTCCAGACCGTCCCGGCGCCTTTGTCCGCGCTTGGGCGATGTAAGCGGGGATCGGGGTCTTCACGCGTGGGTCGCCACAGCGATGGGGTTATCCTGGTTTCAGGAGCCAAAGCGTCAGACGTCCCATCGCCTCCCCGCGCCCCGAGGCTGGAAAGACTATCTTTATCGGCGGCCCATCCGGAGCTCACCTCGAGCGGGAACCGTCTGATAGCGGGTCGTTCTCTCACGGCCTCCCGGCTAGAGGAGATCGATCCAGACCGGAACGTGGTCGGAGGGTTTGACCTCGCCATTGCCCTGTTCGGGGTCGCGGGTGTCGGATTCCACACAAGCCTCCTCGAGGCGGTCGGCGGCCTCGGGCGAGAGGAGGAAGTGGTCGATCTGAAGACCGTTGTTCTTCTTCCAGGCGCCGCCCTGATAGTCCCAGAACGTATAGTAGGGCTCGCCGAGCATGGCGGGCAGGGCATTGGTGAACCCGAGGTTCAGCATCCGCTGGAGGGCGGCGCGACTCTCGGGACGGAAGAGGGCGTCGTCGGCCCAGCCTTTCGGGTCATGGACACCCGAAGCATCGGGAATGATGTTGTAATCGCCTCCTACCGTGAAGGCTTCTTCCGTGGCCAGACGTTCTTTCATGTGTGCCGTCAGCGCTTCGATGAAGCGCAGCTTGTAGTCGTATTTCGGACCCGGCGCCGGATTTCCGTTAGGCATGTAGAGCCCGCCGACCCGGAGAGGCTCGATCCCCGTCTCGTCGCCGGGGACGACCAGCCCCTCGATATAACGGGCCTGATCGTCGTCGAGGCCCGGTACGCCGCGGATCACCTCCTCGACCGGATGCTTCGAGAGGAGAGCGACGCCGTTATAGGTCTTCTGCCCGTGCACGAAGACGTTGTAGCCGCGCTCCTCGAAGGCGGAGGCGGGGAAGGCATCGTCGACGCACTTGATCTCCTGCAGGACGGCCACGTCGGGTACGGCCTCGTCGAACCAGTCGAGGATGCGCGGCAGGCGGGCCTTGACCGAATTGACGTTCCAGCTCGCGATCTTCATCCCGCAAGGCCCAGAGCGAGGGCGATCCACATCCCGACCAGCGCAAGGACGGAAACGAGGAAGGCGAGGAACCGCATCCTGACCACGTTCACGGTGCAGTGAATGATCGTGTGGACGATCCGAGCGATCACGAAGGCCCAGGCCAGGACGACCATGGCACCCGAGCCCGTCGCCGTGGCGAGGGCGACGGCTACCGCCACGTAGAAAAGAACCGGGGTCTCGAAGAGATTGCCGAAGTTCTCGGCGGTCTGGAGCGTCCGCAGGGCGTAGGCATCCTTGCGGCCCGACGCGACGGCGCTTTTGACCTCAGGATCGCGAATCGCCTGTCCCACACGCTGGAACGCGAGCGCGAACATGACGGCCAGGGTCAGTCCCACCTGCACGAACAGGGGAACGAGAAGAGCGTTGTCCATGGGTCCCTCCCTCAAACTGGCGCCCGTTTAGGGAGCGCCGGGAGGGACGTGCAAGCTCAGATGCTGAAGGAGGTGCCGCAGCCGCAGCCGGACCTGGCCAGCGGATTGTCGATCTTGAAGGCGGCGGCGATCAGCTCGTCGGCGAAGTCGATGGATGCGCCGGGCATGTATTGCTGGCTGACTTCGTCCACGAGGACGACCGCGCCATCGCGCTCGAGAACGAGGTCGCTGTCGTCGCGCTCGGTGGTGATCTCGAAGTCGTACTGGAAGCCCGAGCAGCCGCCACCGAGAACCGCCACCCGCAGCATCGACCCCTGCGGCTCACCCGCAAGGATCTCCGCCACGCGTTTGGCTGCGCGGTCGGTCATGGTGATCGGCTTGTCGTCAAGCATGTCGGCGGTTTCGCTCATCGGTCATCTCCTGCGCATCAAGATAGGCCCCCGGGGCGCAATGATAAAGGCCCGTCGGCGCTTCCCCGGCGAAAGCTTCAAACCACCGCGCCCGTTGCAACCATAATTTATGGCTTCTCTGGCACAGCCGTGAGCTGGGCCGGAGAGGTATTATGGATCAGAAGACGGTTGAGCGGGGATCGCACGTCATCGGAATCGTGACCGCCTGTTTGGGCGTGGCGCTGGGAACAGGGGCGGTCCTGACTGGCCAGACGCTGCTGGTTGCAGGCGCGATCGTGGCGATACTGGCTCTTGGCTGGGTCGGTTTTCAAGCGACGAGGAAGGCTTCCGCCGCCGCAGCGGCCCTCTCTGAAATCGAGGATTGGACGGCCAGGGCCGGGCTTTCCAGCGAGGGCGGCCTCACGGCGGCGCTGGCGCAGTATCGCTCCGAGGCGGAAGCGGAGCGCAAGGCGCTGGCCACCGAACTGGCCGGCCTCGCGGAGAAGGCGGCCGAAGCCGAAGCGAGGCTCGACGCCCTGTCGCGGGGCCATGGACGGGCGGAGTTCGGCCTTGATGGTGAGCTTCTCTGGGCCAACGAAAACTACCTCGAAGCCCTCGGCTATGCTGCGGAGGACACCGCGGGGATCGGCCACGCGGACCTGTGCCACCGCGAGTACAGCCGGACCGAAGCCTACGGGGCGTTCTGGTCCAGGCTCGCGACAGGCGGCAGCGACACCGGCAAGTACAAGCGCTTCTCGAAGACCGGCCGGCCGGTCTGGATGCAGGGGGCCTACACGCCGGTCCTGAATGCGGAAGGGGAGGTCGTGCGGATCGCGGCCACCGTCACCGATATCACCGCCGCCGAGGAGCGCGCACGGGATGCCGGCCGAAAGGCAGCGGCGGCGGACAGCCTGTCCGCGGCGATGATCGTCACCGACCGCGACGGCGCGGTCAGCTTCACGAACGAAGCCGCGAAGGCCTTCATCGCCGAGCACCGCGACGTGATCGCGGGACGCTGGCCCGAACTTCTCGAACGCGAAGGCGAAGGCGGACCCCTGCACCTCTACGGGCGCAGCCTCAACGACCAGATCGCGATGTTCTCCGATGAGGGCGCGATGCCTTACGAGGAGACCGTGGAGATCGGCGGCCTCGAGCTGGGGCTCAAGATCGCCATGGTGAAGGACGCCGACGGCTATTACGCAGGCAACGTGATCGAGATCGCGAACCTCGCGGGCGAACGTTCCGACCAGGGTACGTTCGAAGCCCTCGACCGGAGCCAGGCCCTGATCGAATTCACGCCGGACGGCACCATCCTCTCGGCCAATGCGAACTTCCTAGCCATGGTCGGCTATGACGAGGACGAGATCGTCGGTCAGCACCACAGCATGTTCGTGCCGTCCGAAGAGGCCTCCGGCGAGAGCTATTCTCGGTTCTGGCAGGAGCTTGCCGGCGGTGAGGCGAAGGCGGGGACCTTCGAGCGCCGCTCCCGGGCGGGTGGGCCGATCTGGCTGCGCGCGACCTATATCCCGATCGAGGACGAGAACGGCAAGGTCGTCCGCGTCCTGAATGCGGCCTTCGACGTGACCGCCGAAGAGAAGGACCGCGCTGCAAGCCGTGCGCTCCTCGATGCAGTGGACCGGAGCCAGGCGACGATCGAGTTCGACCTCGAAGGCCGGATCCTCAGGGCCAACAGCACCTTCTGCGAGGTGATGGGCTATCGTGAGGAAGAATTGCTCGGCAAGCACCACGGCATCTTCGTCGACCCGGCCGAAGCCGCGAACCCGGACTACAGTGCCTTCTGGACGCGCCTCGCCAAGGGCCAGGCCGACCAAGGCCGGTATACCTGCCTTACCAAGCGGGGCGATGAGGTCGTTCTTCAGGCCATCTACACCCCGGTTCTGGACAGCGCAGGCGCGCCGACCAGGGTCATCGGGCTGGCCACCGACATCACCGCGGACGAACGCCTCGCCAGGGAAGCAAGCTGCAAGAGCTCTGCCTTCGAGCAGGCATCCGTAGCCATGCTGATGGTCGATCGGGACCGGCGGGTCAGTTTCGTCAACACGTCCGCCGTCGAGCTTTTCACGGAGAAGAAAAGCATTTTCGAGGAGGCCTGGCCCGACTTCGATCCGGTGCGGATGATCGGGCGCAGCCTCGATGATTTCCTCGGCGGAATGGATGAGATCCGGGAAGTCCTGGACGATCCCGCCCGGCTTCCCTTCACGACATCCATCGCCATCGGCGAGTTGCAGATCGACCTCTCCATCGGTGGCGTCTTCGACCACGAGGGGGGTTATGTCGGCGCGACCCTGGAATGGGCGGACGTGACCGAAGCGCGGACCCACAAGGGCCTCGTCGATGCGATCGATCGCTCCCAGAGCGTGATCGAGTTCGAGGTCACGGGCGAGGTCCGCAAGGCGAACGGCAACTTCCTCGACTCCATGGGTTACGAGGAACACGAGGTGGTCGGACAGCATCACCGGATGTTCGTCTCCGCAGACTACGCTGCCAGTGAGGAGTATGCGCAGTTCTGGGAAGACCTGCGGGCCGGCATCGCCTCCTCGAAGAGCTTCGAACGGGTCAGCAAGGACGGGCGGAAGGTCTATATCCAGGCAACCTACACCCCCATTCTCGACCAGCAGGGCAACGTGTTCAAGATCGTCAAGGTCGCGACCGACGTGACCGAGAAGGAACTGGCGGCCCGGGCCGAAAAAGCTGCAATCGAGCGGCGTTCCGAGGAGCAACGCTCCGCGGTTCTCGCACTGGCCGGCGGCCTCGAACGGCTCTCGGAAGGCGATTTCTCCGTCCACCTCGAAGATGGCTTCTCGGACGACTACCGACAGATCAGGGACAATTTCAACGACGCGGTCGAAAAGCTGCGTAGTGCCGACAGGAGCCGTCAGGAGATCGAAGCCAACCAGGCACGCGTCGTCGAGCGGCTGGCCACGGCGCTGCGTTCCCTCGCCGAAGGTGTTCTCGACAGCCAGATCACCGAGGATTTCCCCGGTCAGTACGAGCAGGTCCGCAAGGACTTCAATGCAACGGTGGAACGCCTCGCCGAAGTGATGAACGCCATCGTGGCGGCCGCAGGATCGATCACCACCGGCGCCGGGCAGATCAGCATCGCGGCGGACGACCTTTCGAAGCGTACGGAGAACCAGGCCGCGACGCTCGAGCAGACCGCTGCCGCCCTCGACCAGATCACCACCACCGTCCGCCAGACCGCCGACAGTGCAAAAGAGGTCAACCAGGTCGCCGAAGATACCCGCAACGAGGCGCAGAACAGCGGTGAAGTGGTCCGTAACGCCGTCAGCGCCATGGGGGAGATCGAAGCGTCCTCGACCCAGATCAGCCAGATCATCGGCGTCATTGACGACATCGCGTTCCAGACCAACCTGCTTGCACTCAATGCCGGGGTCGAGGCGGCACGCGCCGGTGACGCGGGACGCGGGTTCGCTGTCGTCGCCCAGGAGGTTCGGGCGCTTGCGCAACGCTCCTCCGACGCTGCGAAGGAGATCAAGGCCCTGATCTCGACAAGCTCCGAGCAGGTCACCTCGGGCGTGGAGCTCGTGGGCAGGGCCGGCAAGGCCCTGGGCGAGATCGTCGGCCGGGTCGAGAATGTCAGTGGCCTGATCGCGGAAATCGCGGCTTCCGCCCAGGAGCAGTCCGTCAGCCTCGCCGAAGTCAATACGGCGATGAACAAGATGGACCAGGTCACCCAACAGAACGCGGCCATGGTCGAGGAGAGTACCGCAGCCAGCCACTCGCTCGCCGACGCGTCGGCGAAGCTGGTCGAGCATATCGCTCACTTCAAGGTCGGCGGGAAGCGCATCGCTGCGAACCTCGCTGCCCGCAAGGCTTCCGCCGGAGACGGGAGGCCGCAGGGCCCGGCGCAGAAGGACGGCAGGGAGGAACTCCCCGTGCACGAGCAACGGCGTGCGGCACAGGCGTTCTTCGCTGGGGTGGACGGCACCGCGGCGCAGCTGCCTCCGGAAGAAGACAACTGGGAAGAGTTCTGACCGAAAGCGGTCGCAGTCCCTGCCGAAAGACCGGGGCTGCGAAACAGGATGAAAGTGCCGGCGGCAACCAGCCGGTGGGGGTATAAGAGTCAGTATGCCGCTTAACCGGCCGATACGTGTTCTGATCATCGACGACAGCGCCACCATGCGCGGTCTGATGTCCCACGCCCTCGAGCGCTCGCCCGATATCGAGGTCGTCGGGTATGCCGGGGATGCCTATGGCGCGCGCGAGGCGATCAAGACCCTCGATCCGGACTGCGTCACCCTCGATATCGAAATGCCGAGGATGGACGGGCTCACCTTCCTCGAGCGCCTGATGCGGCTTCGCCCGGTGCCTGTGGTGGTGGTGACCTCCAAGACCGATGCGGCGGAGGAGATCGAGGTTTCGGCCTTGCGCCTTGGCGCCGCCCACTGCCTTTTCAAACCGGCAGGAGCCAACGCCGCCTCGCTTTTCGATGCCCTGCCGGAGCGCATCCGGGACGCGGTCGCGAAGGGTACCGACCTCGCCGCCAGCGGGCGGGTCAGCGCCGAGCAGGAGGATTTCGACCCCGAGAAGGTCATCTGCCTCGGCGCGTCGACGGGCGGTGTCGACGCGCTCGTCACGGTGCTCAGGCTCTTCCCCCGGAACTGCCCGCCGACCCTGATCGTCCAGCACATGCCGGAGAAGTTCATTCCGCTCTTCGCGCAGCGCCTGAACACCGTCTGTCCACCAAGCGTCGACATTGCCACCAGCGGCACCGAGATCAGGGCGGGCAGGGTGCTGATCGCGCCTGCCGGCAAGCATGTCAGGCTGAGCCGCCGCGATCCGTCGGTCTGCATCGTCGAGGACCGTCCCGCGGTGAACGGGTTCAAACCATCCGTTGACGTTCTTTTTCATTCTGCGGCGGAAGCGCTCGGGCCAAAGACCGTCGCCGCCCTCCTGACGGGGATGGGCCGGGATGGGGCGGAGGGCCTCATGGCGATCCGCATGAGCGGCGGGGCCACATTCGCGCAGGACGAGGAGACCAGCGTGGTCTGGGGGATGCCGAGGGTTGCCTATGAACTGGGCGCTGTCGACCGCTCGCTTCCCCTCGGCAAGATCGCGAATGCCGTTCTCAAGGCCTGCCGGCCGCCATCGGTGCGGAGGGCTGGCTGATGCTGGCGCCCATGATCGGCGACCGGGCGCGCACCGCGCCTCCAGTCCTGATCGGAGTGGGCGGGGTGGCGTGGACCGGTGACAGGGGGGTCGTCTATTCGACGCTTTTGGGCAGCTGTATCGCGGTCTGCCTGCATGACGGAGAGACCGGCAAGGGCGGGATGATCCATTTCCTCCTGGCCAGAGCGCCCTCGGAGAACACTTCCGACACGCGCTATGGCGATGTGGCGCTGCCTCTTCTCGTGAACAACCTCGTCCGGGTCGGATGCGCGCCCGAAAGGCTGAAGGCGATCGTGACCGGGGGGGCGGATGTCCTTTCCAACATGACACCCATCGGCACGGAAAATACCAGTTTCGCCCTCGGCTGGCTGCGCGAGCGCGACCTGACCATCGTGAAGAAGGACCTTGGCGGAACCGACGCCCGGCGTGTCCGCTTTGTTCCTTCGACGGGAGATTCGGTGATTACCGTGATCAATGCTCCCACTTCTTCGGTTTCCGGTTAAAAACAAAGTAACGGCAACCGGCTATCGTCATTTCACGATTCACTCCGAAACCAGCTACGGATTCGGGTTTGAGGGATGGGCAATATGGCGGAAGACGGGGCGGGCTATTGCCAGCTGACGCTCGACGCGAAGCTCGCGTCGAAGGCGGCGCCGGAGCTTCATGCGCGTCTGAGCGAACACCGCGCTGATACGGTTGTGCTGGACGCCAGCGCCGTCACGCAGGTCGGTGCCCTCAGCATGCAAATCATTGCATCGGCAGCGAAGAGCTGGAGCGAGAGAGGCGGCAGCTTCGAAGTCGTCGATCCCTCTGACGTATTTATCGAAAGTGCGCGGAATTTCGGTATCGATCCCGCACTCCTTGGACTGGAGACCTCTGGGAGAGACCAAGATGACGCTTAAGATCCTGGCAGTCGAGGACAGTCTGACTGTCCGTACAATGATCGAGCATGTCCTGAAGGACGCGGGTTTCGAAGTCCACCTCGCCGAAGACGGCCAGCACGGCCTCAAACGGCTGGTGGAGGTCAAGCCTGATGTCATCACGACCGACATGAACATGCCGGTGATGGACGGTCTCGGTTTCATCAAGGGCGTGAGAGCCGACGCGCGGTTCAAGCTGACCCCGATCCTCGTGATCTCCTCGGAAACGGCTCCCGAGCTGAAGAACCAGGCCCGGTCGCTGGGTGCATCGGGCTGGATGGCCAAGCCCTTCCACGACGACCGGCTGGTCTCCGCAGTCAAACGCCTGGCAGCCTGAGGTCTCGATGTCCGATCCGCTTGCAGAGCTTCGCGAGACGTTCTTTCTCGAATGCGACGAGCTTCTCGAAAAGCTCGAGGCGGATCTGCTTGCGCTGGAGTCAGGGGTCGAGGACGACGAGCTGGTCAACTCGGCCTTCCGTGCCGTGCATTCGGTCAAGGGCGGCGCGGGTGCCTTCGGAATGTCGGGGATCACCGACAGCGCACATGTCTTCGAGACGGCGCTCGATCATGTCAGAAGCAAGACACTCGAGCTCAATCCGGATCTCTGTGCACTGTTCCTGCGTGGCAAGGACCTCCTGGCCTCCCTCGTGGAGGCGGAGAACGGTGGTCTCCCTGCCGACGAAGCCGAAGTCATGGCCGTGGCGCAGGCCTTCGAGGCCGTCTGCCCGGCCGAGGAGGAAGAAGACCTTTCGGATATCTTCAAACCCGTCAGTGTCGGGATCGATCTTTCCGACGGAGGCGACGGCGACGGTGAAGCGGATGCGCCCGCGACCGATCCCATGGATATCCTCGCGCAGTTCGAAAGTGGGGGTGACGACCAGGAAGCGGCCGGGGAGGGCGGTACCCTGGTCGTCGCCTTCGCCCCCAAGCCGGCCTTCTACGAGCGCGGCAACGATCCCGCCCCGTTCATCAGGGAGCTGCGCGAACTCGGCGAGGCGACGGTGCTCTGCGATGCTTCGGGCCTCCCCGGTTTCGACGATCTCGACCCGACCGCGCCCTATTTCGAATGGACGATCCAGATCGCCGGCGATGTCTCGCCCGAGGCGATCGAGGAGATCTTCGAATTCGTTGCCGATGACTGCGTCCTGACGATCACCCGTGAAGCCGGCTGGGAAGTCGAGCTGGCGGGGCTCGGCGACGGGATGCCGGGACCGGTAGGCGACCTCGCCGGGGACGAAACGGGCGACGAAGCGACCGCAGAATCGGCCCCGGACTTCATCGACTTCACCCTCGAAGACGAAAGTCCCGCCTCCGGAACGGCCGACCCGAAGCCCCAGGTAGCGGCGGTTGCCGAGCCAAGCGTGGAAGCCGAAGCGCCGACGCCAGCCCCAGCCACGAAGAAGGCGTCGGAGCCCGTTCAGCGGGCGGCAGCGAAACCGGTCGTCCGTGTGGAACTCACCCGGGTCGACAGGCTCATCAACCTCGTCTCCGAGCTGGTCATCAGCCAGTCGATGCTGAGCCAGGCCGTCGAAGACCAGCACGCGGGCAACGACAACACCGCGCTGACTGCGGGGCTGGACGAGTTCCGGCAGCTCACCCGCGAGCTTCAGGAAAGTGTCATGGCCATCCGGGCGGAACCCGTCCGCTCCATGTTCATGCGCATGTCACAGATTGTCCGCTCGACGGCATCCGCCTGTGAAAAGAAGGTGAAGCTCGTCACCGAGGGCGAGACGACCGAAGTCGACAAGACCGTGATCGAGCGGCTGACCGAACCGCTCACCCACATGATCCGCAACGCCGTCGATCATGGTGTCGAAAGCACTGCGGATCGCATCGCGGCCGGCAAGGACGAGCAGGGTACGGTCCATCTCTCCGCGGAGCACCAGTCCGGCCGCGTGGTCATCAAGGTGGCCGATGACGGCGGCGGGATCAATCGCGAGAGGGTCCTCGCCAAGGCGGTCGAAAAGGGCATCGTCCCGACCGATGCGCAGCTGACGGACTCGGAGATCGACCAGCTTCTCTTCGCGCCGGGTTTCTCGACGGCAGCATCGATCAGCCAGGTATCCGGACGGGGCGTCGGCATGGACGTCGTCAAACGCGAGATCAATGCCCTCGGCGGCCGTATCACCATCGGTTCGGTCGAGGGCCAGGGGACGACGTTCACCATCAGCCTCCCGCTCACACTCGCCGTTCTCGACGGGATGGTCATCAAGGTGGCCGAGCAGACGGTCGTCCTGCCACTGAGCGTGATCGCCGAGAGCCTTCGTCCCGAGCCCGATGACATCCAGAGACTCGCCCAGGACAACGTCATCTTCGTCCGAGGAAGCTTCGTTCCCATCCTCGATATCGGCGCGGCCCTCGGTTACCGCGAGCCGCTCGAGAGCTATGACGGCAAGGTGATGCTGCTGATCGAGAACGACGGCGGGCACAACTTCGCCTTTGCTGTCGACGAGATCGTGGACCAGCGCCAGGTGGTCATCAAGGGGCTGCAGGACAATTACGGCCGTATCGAAGGGGTCGCCGCCGCGACCATTCTCGGGGATGGCCAGATCGCGCTCATCCTCGATGTCAACGATCTGACAGCGGAGCATTCCGCCATCGGATCACCGCTCACCATGCCGGGTCCGGCCAGGGAGGTCATCAATGGCTGACGCAAATGTCGAACATCCCCACCACCTGATGGAAGTCATCGCCTTCAAGGTTCATGATGACGAATACTGCGTAGACATCATGTCCGTGCGGGAGATCCGCGGCTGGACCCCCGCGACCCGGCTGCCCCACGCGCCGTCCTACGTGCGCGGTGTCATCAACCTGCGTGGCGCGGTGCTGCCGATCATCGACCTTTCGGCACGGCTCGGTTTCGAGAAGACCGACACCTCCGAGCGTAACGTCATCATCGTGGCACAGATCGACGGGCAGCTTTTCGGCCTTCTGGTGGACGCGGTCTCGGACATCATGTCGGTGACCAGCGACGACCTCCAGCCGACTCCGAACATCGGCTCCGAACAGGCGCGGGTCTTCGTCAAGAACGTCATCGCCCGCGAAGAGCAGATGATCCGCTTCATCGACCTTCACCAGATCATGCCGGCAAAGATGGCACAGGTCGCGTAAGGCGAAAGCGGTTTGCTTGTCTCAGGAACAGCGCATACCGGAGTTTCCGTTTACTGACGACGATTTTCGTCAAATCGCGGGGATGCTCTACGACGATGCCGGGATCTTCCTTCCCGACACGAAGCAGAATCTCGTCTATTCCAGGCTTGCCCGCCGTGTCCGTGCGCTCGGGTTGAAGACCTTTTCGGACTATGTCCGTCACATCAGGAGCCGCCAGGGGCGGTCCGAGCGGGAGCACCTGGTCAACGCGCTGACCACCAATCTCACGCACTTCTACCGTGAACCCCATCATTTCGAGACGATCCGGCAACAGGTGGTCCCCGAAGCCCTCGCGAAAACCGCCGGTGGCGGGCGGTATCGCGTCTGGTCGGCCGGATGCTCGACCGGCGAGGAGCCTTACTCCCTCGCGCTCGCCTTTCTCGACGCGGCACCGGAACTCGCCGAACGGGATTTCAAGATCCTCGCCACCGACATCGACAGCGACGTGGTCGAGCGGGCCAAGCGGGGGGTCTACACCAAGGACATCGTCGCCCCCGTTCCCGCTCATCTCAGGCAACGGCACTTCGAGACCGGCTGGGGCCCCAATGCAGATCGCTTCGTCGTCGGCGACAGCGTCAGGAAACTGATCAGTTTCCGTACTCTCAATCTCATGTCGAAATGGCCGATGCGGATGCCGATGGACGTCATCATGTGCCGCAACGTGGTGATCT
>CAZAFU010000027.1:0-28363 GCA_964484475.1 uncultured Caulobacterales bacterium
ACAACGTCTGCTCGGCGGTGGAGTATTTCCGCAAGCTCGGCGGCAATGTCGGCGTGGCCGGCATGGTCATCAACAAGGATGACGGAACAGGCGAGGCGAAGGCATTCGCCGGTTCGGTGGGCATTCCGGTTCTCTCGGCGATCCCCGCTGACGACGACATCCGCCGGATGAGTGCGAACTACCAGATAGTCGGCCGTCCTGGCGGTCCGTGGGCGCCGCTTTTCTCGGACCTGGCCGCGAACGTTGCCGACGCGCCTCCGCTCCACCCCCAGCCCTTGTCCCACGACCAGCTGCTCGGGCTGTTCGATGACGAGGAGACAGGGGCGGCTGTCGAGCTCGAACCCGCGACCATGGCCGACATGTGCGGCAAGGTCGATCTCGAGAAACCTTCCCTCGAAGTGATCTACGAGGAGATCTGAGACATGGCCGACGGCACCATCTCCCTCATCGACACGGTCGGCGGCCGCAGGGCCGAACCCCAGGACGTGGGCTGCCACGCAGGTCCCGAGACGATGAAAAAGGCTGCCGAGGCCGCCGGGCAGGGACCGCTCCTCGAACAGCTCGAGAAGGATTATCCCAAAGGGCCGCACGACCAGCCCCAGAGCATGTGCCCGGCCTTCGGGTCGCTGCGCGTCGGCCTGAGGATGCGCCGTACGGCGACCATCCTCTCGGGCTCGGCCTGCTGTGTCTACGGCCTGACCTTCACCTCGCATTTCTATGGCGCGAAACGGAGCGTCGGCTACGTCCCCTTCAACTCGGAAACCCTGGTGACGGGCAAGCTCTTCGAGGACATCCGCGAGGCGGTCTACGCCACCGCGGACCCGGAGAAATACGATACGGTCGTCGTCACGAACCTTTGTGTACCAACGGCCTCCGGCGTACCTCTGAGGCTCCTGCCCAAGGAGATCAACGGCGTCCGCATCGTGGGGATCGACGTTCCGGGCTTCGGGGTGCCGACCCATGCCGAAGCCAAGGATGTCCTCGCCGGCGCCATGCTCGCCGCAGCACGGCGCGAGGTCGAGACGGGCCCGGTCCACAGGGCCAGCAGCGACACCGAAAACCTTCCCAAGATCACGCTCCTCGGCGAGATGTTCCCGGTCGACCCGATCACGGTCAGCCAGATGCTCAAGCCCATGGGGCTTGCCGCCGGCGCCACGGTTCCCACCCGTGAGTGGCGCGAACTCTACATGGCCCTCGACGGTGCAGCGGTCGCCGCCATCCACCCCTTCTACACCGCCTCGGTACGCGAGTTCAAAGCCGCAGGCCGCCCGGTGGTGGGTTCGGCCCCCGTGGGCCGCGAGGGTACGGCGGACTGGCTGGCCGCGATCGGCGAAGCCTGCGGCCTGTCGTCCGAGAAGATCGCGGCGGCGCAGAATGCCGCTCTTCCCGCCATTTCCGAAGCCCTGGCGGCATCCCCGATCAATGCCCGGATCACCCTCTCCGGATACGAAGGATCCGAGTTGATCGTGGGCCGCCTCCTGGTCGAAGCGGGGGCGGATCTTCGTTACGTCGGCACGGCCTGCCCGAAGACGCCCTATTCCGAAGCCGACTATGAATGGCTCACCGCACGCGGAGTGAAGGTCCAGTACCGCGCCTCGCTCGAGCAGGATCTCGCGGCCTTCGAGGAATTCCGCCCCGACCTCGCGATCGGCACGACCCCGGTCGTCCAGAAGGCGAAGGAACGCGCCGTACCCGCTCTTTACTTCACCAATCTCATCTCGGCCCGGCCGCTGCTCGGCCCGCCGGGAGCCGCCTCCTTGGCGCAGACCATCAATGCCGCGGTCGGCAACCGTGCCCGGTTCGAGGCGATGAACGCCTTCTTCGCCGGGGTCGGCGAGGGCGATACCGCCGGTATCTGGCGCGATACGCCCTCTTCGAGCGACGCGATGCGCAAGAAGAACGCCCGCAAGCGGCTCGCCGCCGAAAAGCGGAAGGCCGAGAAGCAGGAGGACCCGATCCCATGCTGATCCAGGACCACGACCGCGCAGGCGGCTACTGGGGCTCTGTCTACGTCTTCACGGCGATCAAGGGGCTCCAGGTCATCATCGACGGGCCGGTCGGCTGCGAGAACCTCCCGGTGACTTCGGTTCTTCACTATACGGACGCCTTGCCGCCGCACGAGCTTCCCATCGTGGTGACGGGCCTTGCCGAAGAGGAACTTGGCCAGAAAGGCACCGAAGAGGCGATGCGCCGGGCGAGGGAGGTCATGGATCCCGACCTTCCCGCCGTTGTCGTCACCGGTTCGATCGCGGAGATGATCGGCGGCGGCGTGACGCCCGAAGGCTCGAACATCCAGCGCTTCCTGCCGCGGACCATCGATGAGGACCAGTGGGAGAGCGCGGACCGCGCGCTGCTCTGGCTGTGGACGGAGTATGGCCAGACCAAGGGCCGCGATCCCCGGCCCTCCAAGAAGGAAGCCGGAGCCAAGCCGAAGGTCAACATCATCGGGCCCGCCTACGGCATGTTCAACACGCCTTCGGACCTTGCCGAGATCTGCAGGCTCGCAGAAGGCATCGGGGCAGAGATCAACCTGGTCTACCCGCTCGGCGCGCATCTCGACGAGACACGCAGGCTGATCGATGCCGACGCCAACATCTGCCTCTACCGCGAATACGGCCGCATGCTCTGCGAGGCTCTCGGCAAGCCCTACCTGCAGGCGCCCATCGGTCTTCACTCGACCACGAAGTTTCTGCGCACCCTCGGGGAGCTTCTGGGGCTGGACCCCGAACCCTTCATCGAGCGTGAGAAGCACACCACGATCAAGCCGCTCTGGGACCTCTGGCGCTCGGTCACCCAGGACTTCTTCGGAACCGCCAATTTCGGCGTGGTCGCGAACGAAACCTATGCCCGTGGACTGAGGAACTTCCTCGAGGACGAGCTCGGTCTGCCCTGTGCCTTCGCGATCAGCAGGGTCGCCGGCAAGAAGTCCGACAACGACAAGGTCCGTAGCGAGATCGCCGAGAAGAGACCCTTCGTGGTCTTCGGAAGTTTCAACGAGCGGATGTATATCCAGGAAGAACGGGTCCAGTCCGTCTACATACCCGCCTCGTTTCCCGGCGCCGTCATCAGGCGGCATACCGGGACCCCGTTCATGGGGTATGCAGGCTGCGTGAACGTCGTGCAGGAGTACTGCAACGGGCTCTTCGACGCGCTCTTCCATATCCTGCCTCTCGGTTCCGATCTCGACCAGGTCGAGCGGACCCCGATCCCCACCGCCTCCGCCCTGCCGTGGGACGAGGAGGCCACCGAACAGCTCGACGCACTGGTCGCCCAATACCCTGTCATTGCGCGGATTTCCGCTGCGAAGACACTGCGCGACCAGGCCGAACGAACCGCACGCTCGATGGACGCCGACAAGGTCGGCCTGGCCCATCTGCCTGCGAATGATCGCCGGAAACCGAAAGGAGAAGCAGCATGAACCAGGTCATGACGGAGGTCCATGTCTCTGCGCTTGCGCCGCCCCTCCCGCGGGAGAGGACAGGCGGCCCCAACCGGCCCGACGTTCACCGGTACGACCGGATCGAATACCGGCTCTATACGGTGATCCTTTTTCCATTCGCCGTCCTCGCCGTCCTGGCGAAGCGGGCCGCCCGCAAGGGGCAGCCGCGAACAACGCTGAAGCGTCACTTCCTCAGTGAAGTGATCGAACTCAACCGAACGACCGTCCCGTGGGTTTTCATGGGCCGGTAGTGAGCCGCGCGTCCGCCGGAGGCGGGCGACGGAACCCTGAGTCGCGGGGGCAACTGCGGCGGAGAGCAACGAAAAGGAGAAGGAGTACAGACTATGTCGACAACGACAACTGCTTCGCAGACAGTTCACGACGATTCGATGACGGGACTGTCGCAGAAAGAAGCTCAGGAGTTTCACAAGATCTTCGTGACGAGTTTTCTCGTATTCACGGCGGTCGCGATTGTGGCGCACCTGCTCGTATGGCTGTGGCGCCCCTGGATTCCAGGGCCGGACGGCTACGCTTCGCTGACCTCGGCCGTGCCGAGTTCGCTTCTGACGATGATTGGATAGGAGGCCCATATGTGGCGTGTCTGGCAACTGTTTGACCCCCGCCGTGCACTGATTGGACTCTTCGTGTTTCTTTTCGTGCTCGCGCTTCTCATTCACTTCATCCTCCTCAGCTCACCCCGTTACAACTGGCTTGATACGGCACCTGTTGAGGTTTCGTCGCTGTCCTATGAGACAGACGACTACCGACTATCCTGACCAAGAAAGGGGAGAGGCGATGTCCGCTCCTCCTCTTTCACCAAACGGTGCCGCCGACGAAACGACGGAAGTACGGCTCGGCCTGTCACGACAGGAGGGTCCCTGCGCAACCTTAGGCTGGAGGGCCTCAAACCATGGCGCTTCTAAGTTTTGAAAGAAAATACCGTGTCCGGGGCGGCACGCTGATCGGCGGAGATCTTTTCGATTTCTGGGTCGGCCCCTTCTATGTTGGTTTCTTCGGGGTGACCTCCGCGTTCTTTGCCATCCTTGGCACGCTCCTCATCTTTCTTGGCGCCTCGATGGAGGGGACCTGGAACCCCTGGCTTATCAGCATCGATCCGCCGGACGTAAGTTATGGCCTGGCTCTCGCGCCGATGGCTGCGGGGGGGCTCTGGCAGATCATCACGCTATGCGCCCTCGGAGCATTCGGGTCCTGGGCCCTCAGAGAGGTGGAGATCTGCAGAAAGCTAGGCATGGGATACCATGTCCCGATCGCCTTCGCGACGGCGATCCTCGCCTACGCAACGCTCGTTGTGGTGCGGCCATTCCTGATGGGCGCATGGGGATACGGGTTTCCCTACGGGATCATGAGCCACCTCGACTGGGTGTACCAGACTGGCTATCAGTACGGGAACTTCCACTACAATCCCGCCCACATGATCGCCATCACGTTCTTCTTCACGACGACCCTGGCCCTGGCGATGCACGGTGGCCTGGTGCTCGCGGCGACGAACCCCGGCAAGGGGCAGGTGGTGAAGACACCCGAACACGAGAACGCGTTCTTCCGCGACTTCATAGGGTACTCCGTAGGCACCCTGGGCATTCACAGGGTCGGCCTCTTCCTGGCTCTCAACGCCGGGATCTGGAGCGCGATCTGCATTGTCATCAGCGGCCCATTCTACGAAGGATCGTGGATCGACTGGTGGGACTTCTGGAAAAACGTCCCCATCTGGCGGGACTAAGGGAGATATCCGATGGCTGACTATCAAAACCTCCTGACCCAGGTTCAGGTCCGTGGCCACACCGATCTGGGCGTTCCCCTCCCGCGAGGCGACAAACGGGACCTGATCACGAGCCACAACTACTGGCTCGGCAAGATCGGGGACGCACAGCTGGGGCCGATCTATCTCGGCTTCACCGGTGTCGCTTCCCTGATCTGCGGCAGCCTCGCGATCATCATCATCGGCCTCAACATGTGGGCGAGTGTCGGCTGGAACCCGATCAAGTTCGTTGGGCAGCTGCCCTGGCTCTCTCTCGACCCGCCGGGTCCGGAATACGGCCTCCAGATCCTTCCTCCGCTTGCGGAAGGCGGATGGTGGCTGATCGCGGGCTTCTTCCTGACGACCTCGATCATCCTCTGGTGGGTCCGCTCCTACAGGCGCGCCAGGCAGCTCGGTCTCGGCACGCATGTGTCCTGGGCCTTTGCCGCCGCGATATGGCTCTATCTCGTGCTCGGCTTCATCAGGCCGCTGGCGATGGGCAGCTGGAGCGAGGCCGTGCCCTTCGGTATCTTCCCGCACCTCGACTGGACGAACAACTTCTCGCTGATCTACGGGAACCTGTTCTACAACCCGTTCCACATGCTCTCGATCGTGTTCCTGTACGGATCGACCCTGCTGTTCGCGATGCACGGTGCCACGATCCTGGCGGTCGGCCGCTACGGCGGTGAACGCGAGATCGAGCAGATCTATGACCGCGGGACGGCATCGGAAAGGGCAGCGCTCTTCTGGCGCTGGACCATGGGCTTCAACGCCTCGATGGAATCCATCCACCGCTGGGCATGGTGGTTCGCCGTCCTGACGGTCATCACCGGCGGCATCGGGATCCTCCTGACCGGAACGGTGGTCGACAACTGGTACGACTGGGGTATCAGGAACAACTTCGCCGCCCCGTTCTGAATGAAGCCTGCCTCCGCAGCTCACGTTATCGTGCATGCTGCGGAGGAACGCGGGCCCGGGGCGGGCGTTCGAGTGAAGACGCGGCATGCGTCATTGGGCCGGATCGCATCTGGCTTGTTGAGTTCAACACAAGCGTACCAACGATTAGGAGCGATCATGGCGAGCAAGGTCATTACGGTTTTCGCGTCACTCTCGACGCTGGCACTCGTCGCCTGTGGCGACGGAGGTGAGGGCCGGGTCGATGATGTCGATCGGGACCCGCTGAGCCCCAAGGATTCCGAGGAAGACTTCAACGACGGTCTGGCCGGTGCGCTTGGTAATGACGAAAATCCGGTCCTGCTGGATGAAGAGGCCGCCGAAGAGCCCGGCATGCAGCTCGATCCGGCGCTGGTGACGCTCTCCGAGGTGCGGATCCCCTCCGACGTCCAGGCCCTCGTCGATAACAGTTTCGACCGGGCCGATACCAATGACGACGGTGTGCTTTCCGGTGAGGAGTATCTCATCATCGCTCCCGCTCTTGGCCAGTCGGACAACAATATCGGTCGCCCGGCGGGCGATGGGCCCGGAGCGTCGGCCGTCGGAACCGGCGACACGGCATCGGGTACCGGCCTGCCCGAAGGATGGGAAGCTGCGGGTCGTGATGACTTCATCGCGGAAATCACCGGCGGCGACATGGCCGTCAGCCGCGAGGATATGCTGCTCGCCTTCTCGGACCGCTACGAGGTCGCCGATCGGGATGGCAACGATATCCTGGAAGATGACGAGATCGCGGCCTTCGGCAGGCTCGCCCTGGCTGTTCGGACCTAGACGCTTCGAGAGAGAGCCCGCCGGACTTGCATGAACGGGGCGGGTTCGTTTCTCCGGGTCATCCTGCGATGGTTTGGGCAAGGCTGGTCGACTGGCTGATGCGCGCCCGAGGCCGAGGCCCGTGGATTCCGTTTGCGTCGCGTTCCCTCCACCCATCGCGAAGAATGCCGTGATGCTCCCCATGAAGAGGATGTCCCGCTTCTCACGGAGGTTCCTGGGGGACGGCGGCGGTGGCTCCGGCAGCGACCGTGAGACCCTTTGGCGTCTCGGCAGCACATGAGGTGCATCGGCAGCAAATCGTGCTACATCCGTCCATGGCATCGGAATGAACATGACGGAAAGAGGTGGCGGCGGTGAGACAGCAACGCGCGCATAACCCCGGCTGGCAACGCGAAACGCGGGCGGCGATCGGGACCCGGCTGAGAAGCCTCATGGAGCATATCCAACTCCAGACCACGTCGATCTACAGGACGCTCGGATATGACGTGAGCCCGCACTGGATGGGCCCCTTGTCGCTCCTCGACGCCGCCGCACCAGAACCGCTTCATGTCAGCGAGATGGCCTCGGCCATGAAGGTGTCGCAGCCGACCATGACCCAGACCGTACGGGGTCTCGTCAATGCGGGGCTGATCGAAGCCGGCAGGGACCGCGAGGACGCGCGCAAGCGACCCCTTTCCCTGACCGCCAAGGGCCGGGCGACAGTCGAAGAACTGCGCCCGCTCTGGGACGCATTCGAAGAGGTCGGCTTCGAGATCGATCAGGAAGTCGGAGGACTGATCAAGCGGCTCGATGCCCTCGAGGTCGTCCTGGCCGAACGAAGCGTCGAGGACAGGGTGCTCGAACGCTACCGCGGGCAGGCAGGCCGGTAACGGCGAAGGCACGAAGGCGACGCCCTCATACGGCCCGCCATAAGTGGCAATGCCCATTCGGTTTTTCGCTTCCGCACCCATGGCGGAAGAGAAAATCGCGCCGTTGAGGAAATAGTAGCAATAAAATCCTATTCTGGGGTTCCAGCGCCGCCGGTTTTGCTGTAATACGGGTGCAGGAGCTTCATGATGACCACTTCCGCTCACCCCTTCCGGACCGATCCCGAGCCTGCCGCCGGCAGGGTGCTCCCCCTTCTTCTCGTCCTTATTAGCAACAGCCCAAGGGAGCGGCGCTGAACCCGGCCTCTGGCCAGACGGTTTTGCAAGGCTCCCTCAGCGGGGGCTTTTTTTTCGCGTGGACATCATATGAAACGAAGCGACGCCATCACGAAAGGTCCCGAGCGCGCCCCGGCCCGGGCCATGTTGCGTGCCACGGGCATCACGGACGACGAGATCGACCGGCCGATGGTGGCGGTCGTCAGTGCGCATTCGACGGTCTCACCCTGCAACCTGCATCTGGCTTCCCTCCAGGCCAAGGCAGCCGAAGGGGTGCGGGCGGGAGGCGCGACGCCGTTCCTGTTCGGCGCTCCCGTCGTCACCGATGGCATCGCCATGGGCCATGACGGGATGCGGGCCTCCCTGATCAGCCGTGAGGTCATCGCCGATTCCGTCGAGATCGCCGTGAGGGGCCACGCCCTGGATGCGGCGCTCGTTCTCGTCGGTTGCGACAAGACCATCCCGGCGGCCGCGATGGCCCTGGCGCGGCTCGATGTGCCCGGCGCGGTTCTCTATGGCGGGACGATCGGGAAAGGCCGCTATCGCGGGCGGGACCTCTCCA
Source organism: uncultured Caulobacterales bacterium (assembly GCA_964484475.1). Classification (GTDB taxonomy): domain Bacteria; phylum Pseudomonadota; class Alphaproteobacteria; order Caulobacterales; family Parvularculaceae; genus Parvularcula. Next base: position 8,625 of record CAZAFU010000027.1, read on the forward strand.
TCCAGTCGGTCTTCGAGGCGGTCGGCGCCCACGCCGTAGGCGACATCGACGACGAGGAGCTCGCCGGCATCGAACGCAATGCCTGTCCTGCGGCGGGGGCGTGTGGCGGACAGTTCACGGCGAACACCATGGCGATGGCCCTCGCATTTCTCGGCATCATGCCGATGGACCTGGGCGAGATACCGGCAACCCATCAACAAAAACCAGAAGCCGCGTTCGCGGCGGGAGAACTGGTCGGACGCCAGGCGCTCGGCGTTTCCATCCGCTCCCTGATTACCGAAGAGAGCCTCAGGAACGCCGCTGTCGCGGTCGTCGCGTCGGGCGGATCAACGAACGCGGCGCTTCACCTGCCGGCCATCGCGAAGGAGGCGGGCATCCCCTTCGATCTCGACATCTTCGACCGCCTCTCCCGCGAAGTTCCGGTCATCACCGATCTCAAGCCCACCGGACGTTTCCTGGCGCAGGATCTCTTCGAGGCGGGCGGGCTTCGCCTGTTCGGGCAACGCCTCATGGAAGCGGGCTTCCTCGTCGACCAGCCCACGGTCACCGGACGGAGCCTTTTCGAGGAATTTGCGCTCGCCGAGGAAACGAGCGGCCAGGAAGTCGTCCTTACGGCCCAGAACCCCTATCGCGAAAAGGGCGGCATCCACGTCCTTTACGGCGATCTTGCGCCCCAGGGCGCGGTGCTCAAGGCAGCCGACGGAACCGGGCAGGCTTTCGAAGGGCCCGCCAAGGTCTTCGACTGCGAGGAAGACTGCTTCGAGGCCGTACGCCAACGGAAGATCGAGGCGGGAGATGTGGTGATCATCCGGTACGAAGGCCCAAGAGGCGGGCCCGGAATGCGGGAGATGCTCGCCGTGACCGCGGCGATGGCCGGGCAGGGGCTTGCCGACTCGGTCGCCTTCATCACCGACGGACGCTTTTCGGGTGCCAGCCGCGGCTACGTGATCGGGCACGTCAGCCCCGAGGCGCAGGGCGGCGGTCCCCTGGCCTATGTCAGGAACGGTGACATCATTCGCATTGATCCGAAGGCCCGCAGGATCGATGCCGACATACCATGGGAGGAGCGCCGCAAGGCGATGCCTCTTCGCGCCCAACCCAGGTTGGGGGGCGTCTTCGACAAATACGCAGCGCTGGCCGGCCCGGCCTCGCAAGGTGCAACAACTCTGCAGGAGAACTGAACATGACCGAGGAACTGCGCGTCTTTACGAAGGACGACGTCAAACCCGGCACCCTGAAGGACAGGACCGTAGCGGTCGTCGGCTATGGCAGCCAGGGCCGCGCCCACGCACTCAACCTGCGTGACAGTGGCCTCGACGTGATCGTGGGGGCGAGGAAGGGCGGCAGGAGCGAAGCGACGGCGGAAACCGATGGCTTCCGTGTCCTGAGCGTACCCGCCGCCGCGGAGGAGGCCGATTTCATCGCGCTGACCGCGCCCGACATGGCCCACAAGGAGATCTTCGAAAAGGATCTCGCGCCGAACATGAAGGACGGCGACACACTGATGTTCGCCCACGGTTTCTCCGTGGTCTATAATCAGGTCAAGGCCCCGGTGGGCATTGATGTCATCATGGTGGCCCCGAAGGGTCCGGGTGACCTTGTCCGTCGCGAATACGAGAGGGGCAGGGGGGTTCCGTGCCTCTTCGCGGTGGCAGCCGACGCGACGGGAGAGGCGACCGACAAGGCCCTCGCCTATGCTGACGGGATCGGCGGGACAGCGGCCGCGATCTTCGAGACGACCTTCCGTGCCGAGACGGAAACCGACCTCTTCGGGGAGCAGGCCGTCCTCTGCGGCGGCGTCACCGAGCTTTTCATCGCGGGCTACGAGACGCTTGTCGAGGCGGGGTATCCCCGGGAGCTGGCCTATTACGAATGCTTCCACGAACTGAAGCTGATCGTCGACCTCCTCCACGAGGGCGGCCTCGAGAAGATGTACGACTTCATCTCCGAAACCGCGACGTTCGGTGACCTGATGTCGGGGAACCGCGTGGTCGGCCCCGAGGCGAAGGCCCGGATGAAGGATGTCCTGGCGGACATCCAGAGCGGGAAGTTCGCCCATGACTGGATCCTCGAGAACCAGGCCGGAAAGGCGCGCTACGACGCGATGCTGAACCGCAAGCGCTCGCACGACATCGAAGAGATCGGCGGGCGCATGCGTTCGATGATGACCTGGCTGGGCGGCGACGGAAACAACGCAGGAGACTGATGGCCATGACGGCGGCGGCAATGAAGGCAGAGGCGAGGCATGAACGTCCCCGGCGGGGGGCCGACCTGATCGTCAGGGCACTCGAGGCCCAGGGGGTGACGACCGTCTTCGGCTACCCGGGCGGTGCGATCATGCCGACCTACGATGCCCTTGCCGGATCGTCATTGAAGCACATTCTCTGCCGCCACGAACAGGGAGCGGCGTTTGCGGCCGCCGGGTGGGCAAGGATGACGGGGCGAGCCGGGGTCTGCCTTGCAACCTCCGGACCCGGAGCGACAAACCTCGTCACCGGCATAGCCGACGCCTTCATGGACTCCGTTCCCCTCGTGGCCATAACCGGCCAGGTGGCCCAGCAGGTCATGGGAACCGATGCCTTCCAGGAAATCGATACCTTCGGCATCACCATGCCGATCGTGAAGCATTCCTACGTCGTGCGCGATGCTGAAGAGCTCGCGGACACGATTGCCGAGGCGTTCCGGATCGCCCAGGAAGGCCGGCCGGGACCCGTCCTGATCGACGTGCCCAAGGATGTCCAGAACGCGGAAACGGAACATCACCCCCGTCGTCCCTTGCGCCTCGAACGCCTGCCGACCAGTATCCGTGCGGTCGAGGAAGCCCGGCGCGTGATCATGCAGGCCGAACGGCCGCTCTTCTATCTGGGGGGCGGGGTCGTCCGGGGACGGGCGACCGAGGAAATCCGGCGGCTTGTCGAGGACAGCGGGCTGCCCTCGGTTTCCACCCTCCAGGCCCAGGGCGTCCTGCCCACCGACCATTCCCAGAGCCTCGGGATGCTCGGCATGCACGGAAGCCGGGCGGCGAACCTCGCCGTTCAGGAGGCGGACCTCTTGATCGTCATGGGCGCGCGTTTCGATGACCGCGCCACGGGAAAGCTGGACGGGTTCGCCCCGAAGGCAAGGGTCATCCATTTCGACCGGGACATTTCGGAGATCGGCAAGCTGAGAAAAGCCGATCTCGCCGTACCCGGCGAGCTGCGCGACGCGGCGCGGTCGCTTCGTCCGTTGCGGAGCGAAGCGGATGATTGGGTCGCGCACTGCGCCGCGCTGAAGGCGGACGAACCATCCCGGTACGATGCGCCGGGTGACGGCATCTACGCACCCCGTTTCCTCAAACACCTTTCGGAGAAGGCCGGCGACAGTTTCGTGGCCGTGGCTGATGTCGGCCAGCACCAGATGTGGATCGCCCAGCATTGCCGCTTCACGCGGCCGGAAGCCCACCTGACCAGCGGCGGGCTCGGTTCGATGGGTTTCAGCCTGCCCACCGCCATCGGTGCCAAACTAGCCGATCCCTCGGCGACTGTCGTTTCCATCTCCGGGGACGGAGGTTTCATGATGAACATCCAGGAACTCGCGACGGTCAACCGCTACCGGGTTCCCCTGAAGATCGTCGTGGTCGACAACTCCCGCCTCGGCATGGTCCGTCAGTGGCAGGAGCTCTTCTTCGAAGAGAACTATTCCGAGGTCGATCTCTCCGACAATCCGGATTTCGCGCAGGTGGCCCGGGCTTTCGGAATCGACGCCATGACCCTCGAGAAAGCGAGCGAGATGGACGAAGGCATCGATCGCTTCCTCGGCGCGGAGGGAGCGATGCTCTGTCATGTGAAGATCGACCCACGCGAGAACGTCTGGCCGCTGGTTCCGCCGGGCGCCCGAAACGACGAGATGATGGAGGCCTGAAGGTGAGCATCGAAACTCTCAACATCGAGACCGACAACGTCAACGGGACCCTGCGCCGGATCTGGACGATCATCGAACAGCGCGGCTGGTATGTGCGCAGTCTCCTGGTCGAGGAGGTCGAGGGCGGCGTCAGGACCTGGGTGCAGGTCTCTCCCACCGACGGGAAGCGGCAGATCGAGACCCTCAGGCGGCAGATCGAGAAGCTGGTCAATGTGCGCCATGCGGAACTCCTGCACCGGAGCCGGGTGAAACCGAGTGCCTTCGAGGAAATTCCCTACGCGGAGGCAATATGATGTCCGCCACCGTTCGGACGAGGCCGACAGACACACTGGCACCCGAAGACAACCCCTTCGGCCTGACGGCCGAAGCGTTCGGGAGTATCGCCGGCCGCGAGGATCCGGCCTGGAAGGCCGTGTCGAACACCCCTTGCCTCCATGCGCCGAAGCTTTCCGCCCTCTGCGGTTCGGAACTGTGGTTCAAATACGAAAACCAGCAGTACACGGGAAGTTTCAAGGAGCGCGGCGCACTCGCGAAGCTTCTGTCCCTGACGCCCGAGCAAAGAGCATGCGGCGTGATCGCCGCATCGGCCGGCAATCATGCCCAGGGCCTGGCCCGCCACGCGCAGCTTCTCGGCATCCGCGCGATGATCGTCATGCCCCGGCGCACCCCTTCGGTCAAAGTCGAGGAAACCCGGAGCCTCGGCGCCGACATCGTGCTGGAGGGTGAGGGTTACGACGACGCCAGCGAGACCGCCCGTGTTCTTGCAAGGGAAACCGGGGCCGTCACCGTTCATCCCTTCGACGACCCTTACGTCGCCGCCGGCCAGGGGACGGTCGCGGCCGAGATGCTGGCCTCGGTTCCGGATCTCGATGTCCTTGTCGTGCCGATCGGCGGGGGCGGGCTCGCTTCCGGGATGGCAGTCATCGGCAAGCGGACCAAACCCGACCTGAAGGTGATCGGGGTCCAGTCCGCACTCTACCCGGGCATGATCAACGCCATCAAGGGCAACCGGCGCCCCTGCGGCGGCAGCACCCTCGCCGAGGGGATTGCCGTGCGGGAGCCGGGTCAACTGACGCGCCGTATCGTCGCCGACTACGTCGACGAGATCGTGACCGTGGACGAGGTCCATCTTGAACGGGCGCTCAGCCTGCTTCTGACTGTCCAGAAGACACTCCCCGAAGGTGCCGGCGCCGCCGGTCTCGCCGCCGTCCTGGCCCACCGCAGCCTGTTCCGGGGCAGGAAGGTCGGAAGTGTCATCTGTGGCGGGAATATCGACACCCGCCTCGTCTCGGGTATCCTCATGCGCGATCTCGCACGTCAGAGACGCCTCGCCCGTCTGCGGGTCGAGCTCATCGACGTGCCCGGACAGCTCAGCATCGTTTCGGACGCGATCACGAGGGCGGACGGCAATATCATCGACGTCTCCTACCACAAGATCTTCAACGACCTCCCCGCGAAACAGACCTATCTCGATATCTCGGTCGAGGCTGTGGACGCAGAGCATATGGATCGAATCATCGACGAGCTCCGGCGCGTCGGTCTCGATGTTCAGTTGGCCAACTACTAGGAAGGGTACGTGACCATGACCGATGACACCTATGTACGGATCTTCGACACGACCCTGAGGGACGGCGAGCAGAGCCCGGGCTTCTCGATGACGATGAAGGGCAAGCTGCGGATGGCCAAGGCCCTGTCCGCGCTCAATGTCGATGTGATCGAGGCTGGTTTCGCCGCCGCCTCGCCGGGCGATTTCGAGGCGGTCCAGGCCATCGCGGAGGTGGCCGACGGCCCCCGGGTCTGTAGCCTTGCGAGGGTTTCCGAACGCGATATCGACGCGGCGGCGGAGGCGCTGGCGGAGGCACCGCGCAAGCGCTGCCATGTCTTCATCGGCACGTCGCCGACCCACCGCCAGCACAAGTTGCAGCTTCGCAAGGGCGAAATCCTCGACAGGATCGAGGACGGCGTGGCCTACGCCCGGGAACACTTCGATGACGTCGAGTTCTCCGCGGAGGATGCCCTGCGTACCGAAAGGACCTTTCTCGCCGAGGCGATGAGGGTCGCCATGGACGCGGGCGCGAAGACCCTGAATGTTCCCGATACGGTCGGCTACACCACTCCGGACGAGATCTATGATACGTTCCGCTACCTGATCGACTGCGTGGAGCCGGGCGAGGATGTCGTTTTCTCCGCCCACTGCCACGATGATCTCGGCCTCGCGGTCTCGAATTCCCTCGCTGCGGTCCGGGCCGGTGTCCGCCAGATCGAGTGCACGGTCAACGGCATCGGTGAGCGCGCAGGCAATGCCGCGATGGAAGAGGTCGTGATGGCCCTCCGGACGAGGCGGAGCTTCTACGGCGCGCAGACCGGTATCGCCACCGAGCACTTCTTCTCGGCTTCCCGTACCCTGGAAGACGTGACAGGGGAAAAGGTCCAGCGAAACAAGGCCATCGTCGGTCGCAACGCCTTCGCGCACGAGGCTGGCATCCATCAGCATGGTATGCTGAAGAACCGCGAGACCTACGAGATCATGCGGCCCGAGGATGTGGGCGCGCCGAAATCCGCCCTGGTGCTCGGAAAGCATTCCGGCAAGCACGCCCTCTTCGCGCGGCTCGAAGAGCTGGGCCATGAAGTCGACCCGGCCGAAACCGAGGCGGTCTTCGCGGCCTTCAAGAGACTCGCGGACGAGAAACACGAGGTGAGCGACGAAGAGCTGAGGACCCTCGTGGCAGGCGCCTCGAACCGCGTCGTCCTTGCAGAGACTGCCTGATGGGCCGAACCCTCTTCGAGAAGGTATGGGAGCGCAACGTCGTCCTGCCCGAGGAAGACGACCGCCCGGCTGTCCTCCACATCGGCCTTCATCTCATCCACGAGGTGACGAGCCCGCAGGCTTTCACGGTCCTGAAGCAACGGGGGCTGATCGTCCGGCGTCCCGACCTGACGCTGGCGACCATCGACCATTCGGTTCCGACGCTTCCGGCCGATATCAACGGGGATCTTCCCTACGCATCCGACGCCGCGCGATTGCAGGTCGAAACCTTGCGGAGAAACTGCCGGGAACAGGGCATACCGCTTCTCGACCTCGGTGACGAACGGCGCGGCATCGTTCACGTGGTGGGGCCGGAGCTCGGGCGGACCCGCCCGGGCATGACCGTGGTCTGCGGCGACAGCCATACCTCGACCCATGGCGCGTTCGGCGCTCTTGCCTTCGGGATCGGGACCACGGAAGTCGGCCACGTCCTCGCCACCCAGGCCCTGCTCCAGCGCCGGCCGAAGACCATGCGTATCCACTTCGCAGGCAGACTTCATCCGGGCGTCGGGGCGAAGGACATGGCGCTGGCGATGATCCGGAAGCTGGGATCGCAGGGCGGAACCGGGTACGTCATCGAATATACGGGCGAAGCCGTTCGTTCCCTGAGCATGGAGGGCCGCATGACCCTCTGCAACATGTCCATCGAGGCGGGCGCCCGTGCGGGATTGGTCGCCCCTGACGGGAAAACCTGGGACTACCTCGACCAGGCAGTGGGAAGCCGCCTGCTCCGTGACGGGGACCTCTGCTCCGACCCGGATGCCGCTTTTGATGCCGAGGTCACGATCGACGCATCCGCCATCACCCCGATGGTGACGTTCGGCACCTCGCCGGACGTCGCTGCCGATATCGGAGGCGTCATCGACGGCGCCAGCGAGGGCCTCGACTATATGGGGCTCGCCGGCGGTGACCCGGTCCGGGGTATCGAAGTCCAGCGGGTCTTCATCGGATCCTGTACGAACGGTCGCCTCGAAGACCTGAGGGACGCAGCTTCGGTTCTGCGAGGACGGCGGGTTGCAAGCGGCGTCCGGGCGTTGATCGTGCCCGGCTCCGAACAGGTCAAGCGCCTGGCGGAGGAGGAGGGCCTCGACCAGGTCTTCCGCGAGGCGGGGGCTGAATGGCGGGAGCCGGGGTGCTCCATGTGCATCGCCATGAACGGCGACCGCGGCGCGCCCGGTGAGACGGTGGTCTCGACCTCCAACAGGAATTTCAAAGGCCGGCAGGGTGAGGGGGTGCGGACGATCCTCGCCTCGCCCCTCACGGCCGCTGCATCCGCAGTCGCTGGCCGCATCAGCGATCCACGGGAATTCATATGAGTATGGAAAGCTTCCAGCGGCTCTCGAGCCGGATCTTCACCCTGCCCGAAGCCAATATCGATACCGATCAGATCATCCCGGCCCGCTTTCTCACGGCGGTCGACCGTGAGGGGCTCGCCGGGGCCTGTTTTCATGACTGGCGGTTCGGTCCGGGCGGTGTGCTGACGGCCCATCCACTCAATGAACTCGATGTCGGAACCCACCGCATCCTGGTCGCCGGGCACAATTTCGGGTGCGGATCGTCCCGCGAGCATGCGCCCTGGGCACTTCTTGCCTTCGGCTTTCGCGCGGTCATCAGCACGGGCATCGCCGACATCTTCACGTCGAACGCCCTGAAGAACGGCCTCCTGCCCATTGAAGTCGATGCCGGGCTGCACAGGCGCCTGCTGGCGTCAGGAGGCGAGGCACTGGAGATCGACCTCGAAAGGGAATGCCTCCGGTTCGGAGGCGAAGAGACAGGCTTTTCGATCGAACCGTTCGCACGCCGCTGCCTTCTTGCGGGAGAGGACAGCCTCGACGTCCTCATCGGGGCGCTGCCCGAAATCGAAGCCTTCGAAGCGGAAAAGCCGTTCTGATGTTCCGTATCGTCTCATTGCCCGGCGACGGTATCGGTCCTGAAGTCACGGCAGCGGCACTTGGCGTCATGGAGCTCGCCGCGAGCCGCTTCGGTTTCGGGTTCGAGGTGGTCGAACACCTGGTTGGCGGGGCCGCGATCGACGCGGTCGGCGACCCCCTGCCCTCAAGGAGCCTCGAGGCATGCCGCACTGCGGACGCCGTCTTCCTCGGCGCGGTCGGCGGGCCGAAGTGGTCCGGAGGAGGTCCGAGGCCGGAGCAAGGCCTCCTGAAGCTTCGTTCGGAGCTTGGGCTTTTCGCCAATCTCCGGCCGGTCAGGGTCATGCCGGGTCTCGAGGCGTTTTCGCCCCTGAGAGACCCGGACGGAATGGACCTGATGATCGTGCGTGAGCTGACGGGCGGGCTGTACTTCGGCGCGAAGGAAGAGGGAAGCGAGGCGGCGAGCGATCTCTGCCCCTACAGCAAGGACGAAGTGGAACGGTTGGCAAGGATCGGTTTCGAGCTGGCTTCCTCCCGCCGCGGCAGGCTCGCTTCGGTCGACAAGGCCAATGTTCTTGCGACCTCACGGCTATGGAGGCGGACCGTGGACGCGGTGAGCGCGGACTACCCTGACGTCGAGGTGGAGCATGTCCTGGTCGATGCCATGAGCATGCACCTGGTGACCCGGCCGGGCGCTTACGATGTGATCGTCACGGAGAACCTCTTCGGCGACATTCTCTCCGATGAAGCCGCCGCGATCTCGGGTTCGATCGGACTTGCCGCCTCCGCTTCTCTCGGAGCCGCCGGCGCGGCCGGCCTCTACGAACCGGTCCATGGTTCCGCCCCCGATATTGCCGGGACCGGGGCGGCGAACCCCCTTGGCGCGATCCTCTCCGGAGCGCTCCTCCTGCGGCGCAGCGCAGGCCGGCCCGATATCGGCGAGGCTATCGAAAGCGCGGTCGAAAAGGCTCTGGCTTCGGGTGTCAGGACGCGAGATCTCGGGGGTACGGCAACGACGGACGAGATGACATCCGCTGTCGCCAGCGCCCTCGCTTCATAGGCTGCACCTATGATTATATCGCAGAAGCCCTTTTCGGTCCTATCGGCTTCGACTAAGGCGAGGGCATGGCGAACGATATCACTCTCAAACAGCTCCGCTATTTGACGGCCCTCGCGCGGACATCGAGCTTCAGGCGCGGCGCGGAGGAATGCGGCATCAGCCAACCCTCCTTCAGCGCGCAGATCAAACTGCTCGAGGAGCGGTTGGGCACGCGCCTTGCCGAGAGGGGCAACGGGCCCGTGGTCATCACCCCGACGGGACGGGAGGTGGTCGCAGGAGCGATCGATGTCCTCGACCGGGTCGACGCGCTGACGAAAAGTGCGGGGACCGGCGGCCTGTCAGGGATGCTGAGCCTCGGCGTCAAGGCGACCCTCGGGCCCTACCTCCTGCCGCAGGTGGTCAGGCGGCTGCACCAGACGCACCCAGACCTGAGGCTCTTCATCAGGGAAGCGGCGCCGGTCGATCTCGAGCGTGAGCTTCGCGAGGGCCTGCACGACATCATCCTCGCCCAGCTCCCACTCGGGTCCGCCGAGCTGCAGACCGCACGTCTTTTTCGAGAGCCCCTCTATCTAGCGGTCGCGTCCGACCACCCCCTAGCCGAGCGGGAAGAATTCCAGCCCTCCGATCTTGCGGGACTGGACGTTCTCACATTGTCCTCGCGCTACCACCTGCACGATCAGGTCCTCAGGCTTTGCCACGAGCACGGGGCGCGCCTGAGACGGGACTACGAGGGGACCAGTCTCGACGCCCTTCGGCAGATGGTCGGGATGGGTCTCGGCGCGACATTCCTTCCCGGGCTCTACGTCACGTCGGAGGTTCGCGGCGAAGGAGACGTGGCGATCCTGCGTCCCAAGGGGGCCGCTCTCTTCCGATCCATCGGCCTCGCCTGGCGGAAGAGTTCGGGCGAGACGGACGCGAAGGCCGCGCTCGAAGACGCAATCCTCGCGGTCGTGCGCCACGGGCACAAATCGACCATCCCCGAGCGCTGAGCCCGCGTCATACCGCCCCGGCAGGCCGTCCGAACGGCGGGGCGGCCGCCCGTGTCTGTCCTATGCTTACGCGAGGAGACGAAGATGCGGACAGTCGTGATCACGGGAGGGAGCGCCGGTATCGGACGAGCCGCCGCACGCGCCTTTGCGAAACGGAACTACCGCATAGGCGTCATCGCGAGGGGAGAAGGCCGCCTCGAGGACACCGCCCGGGAACTGGAAGCCATCGGCGTCCCCTGCCACACCGTGAGCGCGGATGTCGCCGATCCCCAGGCGGTCGAACAGGCCGCCTCGGCCATCGAGGAAGCGCTCGGTCCAATCGAAGTCTGGGTCAACAACGCGATGACCACGGTCATCGCACCGTTCGACGATGTCGATGCGGATGAATTCCGCCGCGTCACGGAGGTCAACTATCTCGGGCAGGTCCATGGGATGAAGGCGGCGCTCAAACGCATGAAGCCCCGGGGGCTAGGCGCCATCGTCAATATCGGCTCGGGGCTCGCCTATCGGGCGATACCGCTCCAGGCGGCCTACTGCGCGAGCAAGCATGCGGTGAAGGCCGCGACGGAAGCACTGAGAACCGAACTCAGGCATGAGCGCAGCCCGGTCACCGTTTCCCTGGTCCATCCTTCCGGGATCAACACACCCCAATTCAGCTGGGCACGGACGAGCCTGCCGCACAGGCCCCAGCCGACAGAACCGATCTATCCCCCCGAATCCGTGGCCCGGGCCATCGTCCAGGCAGCCGAGACGGGTGCGAAAGAGCTGTTCGTCGGGCTTCCCGCTTTCGCCGTATCGACACTCGCGCCCCTCATGCCGGAAGTCACCGACCGCCAGCTCGCCTCATCGGGCTGGGACGACCAGACATCGGACCTCGAGAAGACGCAGGCGAACAAGGAAGATGGCTACACGGAAGACCCCGCCGCAGGCCACGAAGCGGCCCACGGCGCCTTCGATCACAAGATGAGGGATGACGCCGCGATCATCGATGGCGATCAGGGGCGGTTTGGCCTCTTCGCAGCCGGGATCGGTGTGGCTCTCCTCGCGGGGGCAGCCCTCGAGAAGGCCCGGCGGCGACTGACCCCGCTCTAGGGGGACGCCTACCCGCCGCAACTCGCCCCACCGAGAACGCAGAAGCGCGAGCAGTGCGGATGGTTGAGACGAACCTCGCCCGAAGCTTCCTTGAGAGTGTCCCCCAGGTCGAAATCCTCCTCATAGGGAAGGAGCGTGCAGGCGGCGACGCGTGGACGGTCCTCGCCCTTGCGTTTGACCACCATGCGGCTCGATGAGCACATCACCGCGGACTTCGGAAGGTCGAGGATATCCCAGCAGCCCTCCGAGACCTCCGGGGTGTCGAGCCGTTTATCCATTTCGGGGAAGACGACCAGTGCTTCCGGATCATCGAGATCGAGCTTGACGCCCAGTTCGACCATCAGGGCCTGGTATCCCGCCCTGGCCTCTTCCATCGTTTCGTCCGCAAGCTGACGTCCGGCCACGGCGATGCGGAATCCCCCGCTCGCCAGCCAACGCAGGCCATCGACAGCTTTGTTCCAGGTGTTCTCGCCCCGCTCTGCCTCATGGGCAGCCCGGGTATGGTGATCGAGACTGACCCGCAATGTGAGACTGTCGCCGAAACGCTCACGCAGGGCAAGCAGCTCGCTCTCGAAGCGGCGCATGGGACGCATGGCATTGGTCAGCACGAGGACGTCGTAACCACGTGACAATGTCTCTTCGAGGATCGCCAGCATGTGACGGTTCATGAACGGCTCGCCGCCGGTGAAACCCACCAGCCGGGTGCCGAGCCCCTCCCGCTCGATTTCATCGAGATAGCCGGTCACCTCGTCCAGGGTGATGTAGACGAGCGCGTCATTGGTCGGAGAGCTCTCGATATAGCAGGTCGCGCAGGCAAGGTTGCAGAGCGTCCCCGTGTTGAACCACAGGGTCTCGAGAGAGGAGAGGGGCACGAAAGCCCGCTCGGCCCCGCTCTTGGTCCTGTGAGGATCTTCGAACTTGCCGCGGTCGAGGACGGCGCCATCGCGGCGGAAAGGGGAGAGCAGGGGGTCGGGGAAATGAACCATAGGAGGATTTTCGCTGCCGGGCAGCGCGGAGTTACGCGACGCTGTAACCATGGTGTCCCGCCGGCGAACCTGTCAAAGGAAGAATATCGCATCACGATCTGACGGAGGGGTCATCCATGGACCAGACAGCGGCGCTTCAGAATGCCCAGCGCTATTACGGCGAGGTCCTGCAAGGGTCCTCGGATCTCCGGACCGATGCCTGCTGCACGGCCGAAGCGCCCCCCGAGGCCATTCGACGCGCCCTGTCCAACGTCCACGAGGAGGTGACGTCGCGTTATTACGGGTGCGGCCTGGTTGCGCCCGAAGCGCTCGAAGGCCTCTGCGTCCTCGACCTCGGTTCAGGGAGCGGACAGGACGCCTACGTCCTCGCCCAGCTGGTCGGGCCGAATGGCCGGGTGGTCGGCGTCGATGCGACACCGGCCCAGCTCGAGATCGCCGAAAGGAACAAGGCGTGGCACGCGGAACGTTTCGGCTATGCCAATGTCGATTTCGTCGAAGGCGACATCGAACGGCTGGGGGAACTCGGCCTCGATCAGGGGAGCTTCGACATCATCGTGTCGAACTGCGTCATCAACCTCGTCCAGGACAAGAGAGCGGTCTTTGAAGGGGCTTTCCGGCTCCTGAGGGAGGGCGGAGAGATGTATTTCTCCGACGTCTATGCCGACAGGCGTGTTCCCGAGGCGTTGCAGAAGGACCCCGTGCTGCACGGCGAGTGTCTCTCGGGCGCCCTCTACTGGGGCGACTTCGACAGGCTCGCCCGTGAGGCGGGTTTTGCCGATCCTCGCCTTGTCACCCACCGCCCCCTCGTGATCGGCGACCCGGAGCAGGCCGCGAAAGTGGAAGGCTACACCTTCACCTCCGCCACCTACCGGCTCTTCAAGATCCGCGAGCTCGAGCCGCGCTGCGAGGACTACGGACAGGCCGTCCGCTACAAGGGCACGGTCCCCGGCCACGAGCGGGCTTTCGTTCTTGACGGTCATCACCTCATCGAGGCGGGGCGGGCCTTTCCGGTCTGCGGCAACACCTGGCGTATGCTGAAGGACACGCGGTTCGCGGAACATTTCGATTTCTACGGCGATTTCTCGAACCACTTCGGGATCTTCAGGGGCTGCGGCGTCGAAAACCCCTACCGGGCCCAGGACGACGAAACGGCGATGACCAATGGCTGCTGCTGAAGCGGGACGTCTGCGGATCCTTCTGACCGGAGCGGCCGGCCTTCTCGGCGGCGAGATCGCGGGTCGGCTCCACGCCCGTGGGCATCAGGTGACCGGCCTCGTGAACCGCAACCCGGACATCCGCAGCAATGACGGGGAGCCTGTCTCCATCGAGACGGTTCGTGGCGATATCACCGATCCCGGCTTCGGTCTTGATGAAAGTGTACGGAGAGATCTCGCTGCGCGCATCGATCTCGTGATCCACTGCGCCGCGATCACGGATTTCACCGAGGAAAACGATAGCCACCGGGCCGTCAATCTCGAAGGGACGCGCCATGTCCTCGCCTTCGCGGACGAGGCCGGAGCGAAGCTCCTGCATGTCTCGACGGCCTATGTCTGCGGAGACCGGGACGGGCCGATCCTCGAGGATGAACTCCTGTGCGGGCAGGGCTTCACGAACGGCTATGAAGCGACCAAGGCCAGGGCCGAAGCCTTGGTGCGGGAAAGCGCCGTTCCCCACGTGGTTGCGCGCCCTGCCATCGTTCTCGGCGATCATCCCGAGGGACGCACACGGAGCTTCGATACCATCTATCCGATCCTGAAGGTTTTCGCGGAGGGTCTCGTCACGAGGATGCCGGCCCATCCCGCAGCGACCCTCAACCTGGTGCCGATCGATTACGTGACCTCTGGCATCGTCGAACTGGTCGAGCGGTTCGATGAAGCGAGGGGCCGGACCTTCCATCTTGTCGCCAATGAACCGACGCCGCTGTCTGCGTTCCCCGAAACCCTCGGCAGGTTCGAAGGCCTCGCAAGACCGCAATGGGTACCGCCGGAAAGCTTCGATCCATCCGATCTCAGCGCGATGGAACGGCGTTTCTTCGAAAGGGGGGCGGCGGTCTATGCGGGCTACTTCACGCGCGCACCGCGGTTCGACGACCGCAACTTCCGCAAGCTGACGGGCCGCCAATGCCCATCGACGGAGGATGGGTGGTGGGAACGCCTCGTCAGCTTCGCGATCGATGAGGGCTTCATCCGTATTCGTCCTCCCCGCAAGGCGAGAGCCTGAGATGCGGGTGGTGATCTTCGCCCGCTACCCCGTTCCGGGCTCCTGCAAGACAAGGTTGATCCCCGCCCTCGGCGACGAAGGCGCGGCCGCCATGCACAGGCAACTCGCGGAGAAGACTGTCCGTGTGGTCCGTGCCAGCGGCCTTTCGTTCGAGCTTTGGGGAACCGGTGCGGAGGAGGAGGCTTTTCTGGAATGGCTCGGGCCCCTGACCTACCGCCCGCAGGGTGAGGGGGATCTCGGTGCCCGCTTGAAAAGTGCCGCCGATCCCTACCCGGTCATGTTCCTTGGCACCGATGCGCCGGACCTGTCGGCGGAGCTGCTCCTCGATGGTGCCGGCCACCTTGGGCGTGGCTCGGACATCCTGGGGCCTGCGGATGACGGAGGCTATTGGACCCTCGGCCTCGCCGCCCCTCTCGACCCGGTGTTTTCGGACATGCCGTGGGGCACGGGCGAGGTGTTCGAGATCACTCGCGGGCGCATGGAGGCTGCGGGGCGGGCCCCCGTATGCCTTCCGACCCTTTCGGATCTCGACCGGCCGCAGGACCTCGAGAAATGGCCGGACCTCGTTCGATGAGCAGCTTTGGCATCGTTGTCCCGGCCCTGAACGAGGCGCCCAATCTTCAACGGCTCCGCCGGCATCTCGGCAGCCTCGATCCGCAGCCTGCCCGTATTCTCCTTGTCGATGGAGGAAGCGAAGACGGCACGTACGAACGGGCCCGTGAACTGGGGTTCGACGTGGTGAGGACCGAACGCCCCGGACGGGGGCGGCAGATCAACAGGGGCGTCGAAGCTATCGGTACGGACCTTGTCCTCGTTCTTCACGCTGACACTCTCCTGCCCGATGATGCGTGTGCGGTCGTGACGAGAGCCCTTTCGGACCCGAAGGTCAGTCTCACGGGGTTTACCGCGCTCCTGACCGGCCCCCAGCGGACGCGTTGGTTCACCAGCCTGCACAACTGGGCGAAGACCTGGTACGCGCCGCTCCTCTTCCGGCCGCACCTCTTCTTGCGGGGTTGCCGCCTCCTTTTCGGCGATCACGCCATGGCTTTCAGGCGGCAGGATTTCCTCGAGGTGGGCGGCTGCGAGGACGGCATGATGGTCATGGAGGACGCCGACCTCTGCGTGAAGCTCACGGCGAAGGGCCGTGTACGCCTCATCGACCGCGTCGTCCAGACATCGGACAGGCGGGTTGCGGCCTGGGGCGGGCTCAAGGCCAACTGGATCTACCTGCATGTCGGGATACGCTGGGGCCTCGGCATGCGAAAGAGGCTGGGCAGGAGTTATCCCGACGTCCGCTAGCTGGTCTCGGCCACATCGAGGACAGCCTGCACGCAGGCGCGCCACCGCCTCAGGCGCCGGGTTCTTACGGCGTCCTCCATGTTCGGCACGAAGAGCTTCTCGCGCGACGTGCAGGCGGCGATCTCTTCCAGGGTCGAAAATTCCCCAGCCTGCAGGAAGGCAAGCCGGGCCGCGCCGAGGGCCGTCGTCTCCAGCACCCGGGGGCGTTCCACCGGCAGGTCGAGAAGGTCGGAAAGTCGCTGCACGAACCAGTCATTGGCCGCCATCCCGCCATCCACGCTCAACGCGTTGACCGGCAGGCCGTCATCGGCCATCGCGGCAAGAAGGTCGCAGGTCTGGTAGACGACGCCATCCAGCGCCGCGCGTGCCAGCTCATCCGGACCGGTCGAGCGGGTCATGCCGAAAACCGCTGCACGGGCATCGGGTGACCAGTGGGGTGCGCCCATACCGGTGAAGGCGGGCACCATCACCACATCGGCATCGTCCTTCGCTCGCGCCGCACGTTCCGCCGTTTCCGCGGCGTTTTTCAGGAGGTGGACTTCGTCCCGCAACCACTGCACCGCAGCGCCCGCGATGAAGATCGACCCTTCGACGGCAAAGGTCGGCTTTCCACCCAGACGATAGGCAACAGTGGTCAGGAGCCGGTTGTCCGATCGCCGGATCTCATCCCCGGTATTGACCAGAACGAAGCATCCCGTGCCGTAGGTACTCTTGATGTCCCCGGCGGCAAAGCAGGCCTGTCCGACCGAGGCGCCCTGCTGGTCTCCGACGACGGACAGTATGGGCAGGGGCCGGCCGAACCATTCGGCGTCGGCCTCGCCGAACTCGGCGGCGCTGTCGAGGATCGTGGGCAGGATATTCCTTGGCACCCGGAATATACCGCAGAGTTCGTCATCCCAGTCCTGCGCCTCGAGACCGAAAAGGCCGGTGCGGCAGGCATTGGTGGCATCGGTGGCGTGAACGCCGCCCTTCGTCAGTCGGGAAAGGAGGAAACTGTCGATCGTGCCCGTGAGGAGTTCACCGGCCCGGGCCTTTTCCCTCGCTCCTTCCACATGGTCGAGGATCCAGGCGATCTTGGTCGACGAGAAGTAGGGGTCGATGACGAGACCTGCCCGCTCCCGCACCAGGTTTTCGTGGCCGTCGAAGCGGAGACCGCGGCACGTCTCCGCCGTCCGCCGGTCCTGCCAGACGATGGCATTGTGGATGGGCTCGCCGGTTTCCCGGTCCCAGACGACGGTCGTCTCGCGCTGGTTCGTGATCCCGATACCGACCACCTCCGCGCCATTGTCCTCGGCGTCCCGCATCGCCTGGCGCGCGGTTGTCAGAACGCTCAGCCAGATCGCGTGGGGGTCATGCTCGACCATGGCCTCCCCGGGATAGAGCTGCGGGAACTCCTCCTGCGCGGAAGCGAGGATGTCACCCTCGCGTGAGAATACGATGGCGCGGCTGGAGGTCGTGCCCTGGTCGATGGCGAGAATGGCTCTGGTCATGGCCGGAACCATAGGCGCAAACCCGAAGAACGAAAGGCACCCCGTCAGGTCAGGAGGCGCTGCAACCTCGGTCGGATACGGAGGAAGACGCCATAGGCCCGGTCCAGCGCCTTCACGATCAGGCGAGACGAGCGCAGGCGGTCGAGGAACGAAAGTCCCGGCACCGCACTCCACGCGAGGAGGAAAGCGTCGGCACCCTCCGTCACCTCCCCATGCCGGTCCGCCGCATGGAACCGGGCCATCAGGGTTTCACGGGGGAGGGGACACGCTTCGGCGGCGTCTTCGGGCGAGACGTCGATGAAACGGAGACGCTCGCCTGCGAACCGCCTCAACGCGCCGATCTCGCGGCGGCAGAGCGGACAGGCTCCATCGAAATAGACGGTCGCATGCTCCATGTCCGGGGAGGTAAGGAATGCCGGCCGCTCCGGGTAGACGACCGGTCGTCGCGCCTTTGCCTCCCGGCACCTTATCGCCTATGCACCGCCCAAACGGCGGCCGCACGGGCGTCGCCGCCCGGAACAAGAAAAGCCGCCAAGGCCATTGGAGGAAGAATGCGCGAGATCCTGCACTTCGTGAACGGTGAGACAACCCAACTGCCCGGAGGCCGCAGCGGCGATGTCTTCGACCCCAACACAGGACAGGTCCAGGCCAGGGTCGCTCTTGGCAATGCCGAGGCCGTGGACAGGGCGGTCTGCGCCGCCTCGCGCGCGCTGCCTGAATGGGCAAGCCTCAACCCGCAGAAGCGGGCCAGGGTGATGTTCGAATTCAAGCGGCTTCTCGAAGCGAACATGACCGAACTGGCGGAGCTTCTGTCTTCCGAGCACGGAAAGGTCGTGGCGGACTCGAAGGGTGACGTCCAACGGGGCCTCGAAGTCATCGAATTCGCTTGCGGCATTCCCCACCTTCTCAAGGGCGAGTACACCGAGAATGCGGGAACCGGCATCGACGTCTACTCGATGCGCCAGCCCCTCGGCGTCTGCGCAGGGATCACGCCCTTCAACTTTCCCGCGATGATCCCGATGTGGATGTTCGGCATGGCAATCGCCTGCGGGAACACCTTCGTTCTCAAGCCGTCGGAAAAGGATCCTTCCGTTCCGGTCCGCCTCGCGGAGCTCTTCATGGAAGCGGGAGCGCCCGCAGGGGTGCTTAACGTCGTCCACGGCGACAAGGAAGCGGTGGATGCGATCCTCGAACACCCGGAGATCCGTGCCGTGAGTTTCGTCGGCTCCTCCGACATCGCTCACTACATCTATTCCAAGGGGACGGAGAACAACAAGCGTGTCCAGGCCATGGGCGGCGCGAAGAACCACGGCATCATTCTTCCGGACGCCGATATGGAGCAGACCGTCAAGGACATGGTCGGCGCCGCCTACGGTTCGGCCGGCGAGCGGTGCATGGCGCTTCCCGTGGCGGTCCCCGTGGGCGAGGAGACCGCCGACAGGTTCATCGACATGATGTCCGATGAGGTCAGCAAGCTGAAGATCGGTGTCTCTACCGACCAGGACGCCCATTACGGACCCGTCGTCTCGGCAGCTCACAAGCATAAGGTCGAGGAATGGATCGGGCGCGGCAAGGACGAGGGCGCCGAGCTTCTCATCGACGGTCGCGGCATGACGCTCCAGGGCCACGAGGAAGGCTTCTTCATCGGCCCCTCCCTGTTCGACCGGGTGACCCCTGAAATGTCTTCCTACAAGGAAGAGATCTTCGGACCGGTCCTGCAGGTCGTCCGCGCAAGCACCATCGAAGAGGCTATCGACCTTCCGTCGAAACACCAGTACGGCAACGGCGTCGCGATCTTCACCTCGAACGGCGCCGCCGCCCGCGAATTCGCGCGGCAGGTGAATGTCGGCATGGTCGGCATCAACGTCCCGATCCCGGTTCCCGTCAGCTACCACACCTTTGGCGGCTGGAAGCGTTCGGCCTTCGGCGATGTCAACCAGTACGGAACCGAGGGCGTGCGGTTCTGGACCAAGATCAAGACCGTGACCCAGCGCTGGCCCGGCGGCACCGTCGGCGACCAGAGCTTCAT
>CAZAFU010000028.1:0-27092 GCA_964484475.1 uncultured Caulobacterales bacterium
CGATCCCAGTCGCGAGCACCATTCCCGTTCCCAAGGCCCGGCCGGCATGGAAGGCGGGGCTTTCCCACCCTTGCATCGATGGCTTGCCAACCCTTCGCACCCGCGGCATCCCTTAGAGGATGAACGACAACGACCGGGCGAAAGCCCTCCTCGAACTCCTCGATCTGGAAACCATCGACCGCGACCTTTTCCGCGGCGCCAAGGACCCGATGGCGGAAGGCCGGGTCTTTGGCGGTCAGGTCGTGGCCCAGGCCCTGATGGCGGCGACACGCACCGTCGATCCCGGACGCCAGGCGCACTCCCTGCACGCCTATTTCGTCCGTCCCGGCGATGACGCTCACCCGATCATCTATCACGTGGACCGGGACCGCGACGGCGGCAGCTTTTCCAACCGGCGGGTCGTCGCCCAGCAGAACGGCGAGACGATCCTCAACATGATCGCGTCTTTCCATATCGACGAGGACGGCTTCCACCACGCAGCGGACATGCCCGATGTCGTCCCTCCCGAAGACCTTCCCACCGAGGCGGAGATGGCCAACAGCATGCCGGACCTGCCGGAGCGGTTCCGGTCGTGGCTGACCCGTCCGCGCAGCATCGAGATCCGCCGCGAGTCCCTCGACGCCTTCATCGGCAAGAAGATGCCACCGCAGCAGAACATGTGGTTCCGGCTGGTGGGGGAGGCCCCGGAGGAGGGGGAGATCAATCGGGCAGTCCTATCCTACGCATCGGATTTCGCGCTTCTCGGGACCGCGATGCTGCCCCACGGCATCCATTGGAGTGACGGCAATCTGCGTTCGGCGAGCATCGACCACGCCGTCTGGTTCCACGCGACGCCGAAGATCGGCGACTGGCACCTCTACACGATGGAAAGCCCGTGGTCGGGCGGTGCCCGGGGGTATTGCCGCGGCAGGATCTACAGCCAGGACGGGCGGCTGATCGCTTCGACGGCCCAGGAAGGGCTGATGAGGTTCCGGCCGAAAACTGGGGAAAAGCCGGCAAATTAGGGCTTGAGCCGTCTTCTGGCTTTCGCTAATGCCGCGCTTCCAACGGTTAGCGCGTATAGCTCAGCGGTAGAGCACTTCGTTGACATCGAAGGGGTCCCAAGTTCGATCCTTGGTACGCGCACCATCTTCCCGCTTCATCCGGATCAGACCGCACCTGTCGGGTGGTGAAACCGCGGTTTCGCCGCAGTTTCAATCCGATCCGATCTCCTCTTTTGCACCTGACCCTGCCGGTGTTCCCGGCGCCGCGGCAGGCTCCCGGCACCGCCTGAAGCCTGCCGCGCGATGTTCCGGCCCGGCTGGTGCCAGCGGGAACCTTCGCGCAGCAGGGGGCCTGAAAGCCAAACGGGGTCCCGAAGGACCCCGCTCTTCCGGTTCGGACGACAGATCAGCTTCCGTCAGGAGTCACTCCGACCTCATCGACGTTATTCTCGGGCCGGCGGTCGATCAGCTTGTTGTAGGGATCGACGCCTGCATAGAAGGGCTCCTGATCAACCGTGAAGGTGATGGTCTGCTCTCCACTGGCAATGGCCCGGCGCTCGAAGGCGATGATGTGGTCTTCCCCGTCCAGGACATCCTTCGGGTGTTCCGTAAACGCACCGACGTCCACGATGATTGCCAGATCCTCCTCCTTCTCGTTCCCAAGTCCGTCCGAAACGAGTTTCGTGGCGTCGAAGTCCAGGGTCAGGTCCCAGGTGCCGTCGGCGTTCTGGACCTTCGTCGCTGCGGTCACCTCGACGTCGTAGAGGACGATCCGTTCGAACAGGTCCGTGATCAGCTGCTCGTGTTCAGGGCCGGCTTCCTCACGCAGGATATCGAGGAAATCCACCGATCGCGGATAGGGATCTGACTTGTAACCCCATTCGATCAGCATCCGGCGCACGGCGCTGTTGACGATCTCTTCGCCGATCTGGTCCCGCAGCAGATACATGACGTGCCCACCCTTCTGGTAGTGGATGTATTGCTGGTTCTCGACCCGGTAGAGGGGCAGTTCCTCGATCGGCTCGTTGGCCCGGCCATTGAGGTAATTGTCGAGTTCCCGGCGAAGGAAGCGGCGCATGTGCTCCTTCCCGTAGAGGTCCTCCATGACGAGATAGGCCCCGTACTGAGCGAAGCTCTCGATCAGCATCGTTGCGCCCTGGACCTGCGCCGCGGAGAGCTGATGGCCGAACCACTGGTGTGCCACTTCGTGGGCGGTCACGTAGGTCACGGGGTCGATTTCGCCCTCCGTCCGCTCGTCCATCCGGGTGATGAAGCCGATGTTCTCCGAGTACGGAACCGTGTTCGGGAAGCTCTGTGCGAAGCTCGCGTTCGGGAACTCCTGAATGCGCATCTGCCGGTACTGGAACGGCGTGAACACGTCCGTGAACTTGTCGAAGCTGAGTTTCATCGCTTCCATCATCCGCTCGACGTTGTACGGATGCTTTGCATCGTAGAAGACCTGAAGGGCAACATCGTCCTGACCCGGAGGGGCCTTCCAGACTTCCTCCTCGACCTCGTAGCGGGCCGACTGGATGGCGTAGAAGTTCTGGATGGGAACGTCCTGCTCGTAGACGAATGTGCGCCGGTCCCCTTGCACGGTGTCGCTGACGAGATAGCCGGGTGCAACGGCGATCTGGTCTGCGGACGTTGTGACTTCGATGCGGAAGTCGATCCAGTCCGCGCCCGAGAGGAGGCCAACGTTCCAGTAACGCTCGTCTTCCAGCTTCGGGATGCGGGGCAGTTCTTCGAGGCCACGCTTCCGCCGCTCGGCCCGGTCCTGCAGGATCTTGCCTTCGCCCCAATCGATCTGTGCGAGCGCGGAAGAATTGAGGAACGTTCCGTTGCCGCGCACCGAGCTGTCGAGGCCGCTGTTCGAGAAGCCCGGATTGTCGATTTCGATGGTCGAGGTCATCGTCCGGGTTTCGCCCGGCTTCATGGCCTCGTCGAAGGTGAACATGTAGTGGTTGAACTCTTCGTCATCGAGCGAGAGCGTGGCCCCCTCGACCTCCTGGCCGATCACGGTCACGCTGAATCCATAATCGACGTGTACGTCGTTCAGCGGCGCGTCCGTAGTGTTCTTCAGGACGTAATCCGCCCTGATGACCGCCCGGCGCTCTGACGGATAGAGCTCCGCATCCACATCGACCTCGGTGATCTCTGGCAGGGGCGTGAACCGGTACTTCGCGTACTTCTCTTCGTAGGTTTCGGCCCTGTCGAGGCGGCCGTCCCGGTTCGTGTAGGTGTTGAGGACATTCGTGTTGTAGTACGCGAAGCCTCCCACGCCGGCGAACAGGATCGCGGTGCCGGCGAAGAACGCGGCCGATCCCTTCGAGAACCGGCTCGGGACCTGGGCGAGGCGGTGCCGGATCGGATCGAGGCTGCCGCGGCTCCAGAGCGCGAAGGTCAGCATCGCCACGAGGACACAGAAGAGCGTCCAGTAGGTGCCCATCACGAGGGTCCTGTAACCCGATGGTCCGTATCCGTCCATGTCGGAATATGTCAGGCGGACGCCACCGCCGGGGTTATAAAGGATATGGTCGAAGCCCACCTGCTCCATGATGATGCTGACAACGAAATAGGCGAGGAACAGTCCGATCCCGAGCCACTTGTTGTTGGCGATCACCTGGAGGAACATCGCCAGGACCGCTGCGATGCCGAAGGTGAGGACCAGCGAGACGCTGAACCGGGTGGCGTACTGGCCGAGTTCGAAGTCCGTGAAACCCCTGACCAGCTGGCTCACCACCCCGAGGAGCGTCGCGGCGAGGGCGATCATGAAGAGGACAACGATGATGGCGAGGAACTTCGCGCCGACGAAGACCCATGACGGGGTCGGAGTGGCATCGACGATCTCGTTGAACTTCACGGACCGCTCGCGCCAGACGAGCTCGGCGGTGTAGTAGGCGGCGATCACCAGCGGGACGAAGATGAAGCTTCCCTCGATGGCCGTGATCACGACCCGCGTGACGGGCCAGCTCTGGGCACCGAAAGTCTGGGCGAGGAAGAAGACCGAGCCGGCGGCGTTGAGAACGGAAAGCGCGAGGATGATCCAGAACGCCACTGACCGCACCACGCCGACGGCCTCGAAACGCGTGCGGCTGACGAACTGCTGGAGGTTGCTGGTATAGAGCGGCGCAGGCTCGACCCGGGGCAGGTCGACAACTCTCAGGGCCGCGGCCGCGGGGCTTTTCTCCGTCTTCCGGAACCGGGCGAGGGACAGGCCCCTCACACCCTTGGGGAAGGCGAGGTTGAGGACGAGGAGAGCCAGTGCGACACCGCCCCAGATCAGCCGGTTGGTCAGCAGCGTCCCGCTCAGCGGCGCGACCATCGTGTTCTGCTCGGCGGCGGTCCAGTACCTGGTTTCAAGGCCGAAGGGAATGAGCCCGAACGGATCGAGAAGGGCGGCGGTCTCCCTTGCCTCGAGGTCTCCGGCAATGGCCAAACCGACGAAGTAACCGACGAGCAGCGCCACAAGACCGACCCAGGTGGCGATGATCGAACGGGTGAAGTTGGCGACCGTGAACAGGATCGTCCCGGCGATCAGCATGTTCATCGCGCCGATCGTGGCGTAGTAGTAAAAGACCGGGTAAAGACTGTGCGGCCCGACCTTCTCCTGGTCGAGCCAGGGCATCAGGCTACCGAGATAGAAAGCCAGCGGCACCGCGCCGAAGCACAGGACAGCGGCGAGAAGACCCGCCACGTACCGGCCAAGGAGCATCGTCCTTGGCCTGACCGGCAGCGAGCCGAACATCTCTTCGGTCTTCAGTGCCCGGTCACGGACGACGCTCGTCGCCATGAAGACGACGGGAATGAACATGCCGAAGACCGACATGATCCCGAACGTGTTGGCGATCGCCGACGGAGCGTTGATGTTGACGGCCTCGGAGGAGCCGATCTGGATCGTATCGACCGTCACCGCACCGAAGACGAGGAGGAAGAACAGCGCGAAGATGGCGACGAAGCCTGCGCCGCGCATGTGGTAGCCGGTTTCGAAACGGAGAATCGAGCTCAGCATTTCAGGCGGCCTCGCGGGCGCTTTCGCCGCCGATGGCGCCGCGGATCGTGGCGAAGTAGACGTCCTCCAGGGTGGCGGCGCTCTGCTCGAAGCCTTCCCCCGGATCGGTCTCGGCATAGACGCGGATCACCGTCCGGCCCTGGACGAGGCGGGCACTGACCACCTGGTGGTTCTCCTGGTAGGTTTCGAGGTCGGCTTTCTCGATGGCCTTCCGCCAGATCTTGCCATCGACCGTTGCGATGAGATGGGAGGGCTGGCCCTTCATCGCGATCCGGCCCTGGTTCATGATGGCCATGTCGCGGCAGAGATCAGCCACGTCCTCGACGATGTGTGTCGAGAGGATGATGACGACGTTCTCTCCGATCTCGGACAGGAGGTTGTGGAAGCGGTTGCGCTCCTCGGGGTCAAGGCCCGCGGTGGGTTCGTCGACGATGATGAGTTTCGGGTCGCCGAGCAGGGCCTGGGCGATGCCGAACCGCTGGCGCATCCCTCCGGAATAGGTCGCGGGCGCCTTGCCGCGCACCTCCCAGAGGTTCGTCTGACGCAGGAGTTCGCTGACGACCTCCTTGCGCTCCTTGCCATTGGACAGGCCCTTCAGGACCGCGATGTGATCGAGCAGCTTGAAAGCGGAGATCCTGGGGTAGACGCCGAAATCCTGGGGCAGGTAGCCGAGCTGCCGGCGAATGGGATCGGGATTCTTGAGAACGTCGATGCCGTCGAAGGTGACCTTTCCGCTGTCCGCGCCCTGAAGCGTCGCAAGGGTCCGCATGAGGGACGACTTGCCCGCGCCGTTGGGCCCGAGAAGCCCGAACATGCCAAGGCCGATATCGAGATCGACGCCGTCCAGCGCCTTGACGCGGTTGGGATAGGTCTTGCTGAGGCCCTTGATGGAGAGCATGTCGAAACTCCTGACGCGACTGTTCACGAATACGGTAGCATGTATCGTTTTTCGGTAAAGATGAGATGTCGCGCCGCTGCCGCAAGAGGAAGAACGCCGTTGGTGAAGCCGGGGAGGCTGCATGGCGAGGCCGATCACGGTTGAAGGTTCGGCAGGATCATCGCGCAGGGTTTTTGCCCTTGATCGATAGTCGATAGGTTCCGATCTATGTCCTCGGCAAAGGGGGGAATGCGATGACATCCACCGGGTCGACACCCGCACTGTGCGCAGTCGCAGCCATTCTTGCGTGCTGTTCTGCAAGGGACGAACCGGTTTCCGGTCCGCTGCTCGCCCGTGACGCCGTGCTTGCGGCGATGGCGGAGGCGAAGGTGCCGGGCCTTGCCATCGCGACCTTGGAAGATTGCCAGGTCGAACGCCTCTCCTATTACGGGGTGGAAGACGTGGGGACGGAAACGCCGGTCAGTGAACGTACGGTTTTCGAAGCCGCGTCGCTGTCCAAGCCGGTCACGGCGTGGATCACCCACCGGCTGGTCGATGAAGAGGTCCTGACCCTCGATGAGCGGGTGGCCGCCACGCTGCCATTCCCCCGTGCCGCGGACCGTATGGCCTATGCCGAAGTCACGCCGTCGATGCTTCTCAGCCATGGATCGGGATTACCCAACTGGGCCGGTTCCGCGAGGGACCCAGAAAGGACGGACCCGGTCGATTTCGCTTTCGCGCCGGGCAGTGGGTTCCGCTATTCCGGTGAGGGTTACGGGCTCCTCCAGGCTTTCATCGAGGAGAAGAGCGGGGAAGAGCTTCAGGATCTCTTCACGGAGCACCTTGGCGACATCATGCCCGATGCGAACTTCACGGGTCTCCTTGGCGAGGGGCTGAGGGGAGCCTACGGGCATGATGAGAACGGCCTTGCGGACCAGGGCAGGCCGCTTGGGGACCTCGGCTTTGCTCACGGCGCAGCGAGCCTGCGCACGCCGCTTGCGGACTACGCACGGTTCGCAGGAAAGCTCTGTCGTGGCGAGGGTCTCTCGAGGCCGAGCCATGACAGGCTGATCGAGGCAAAGAACCCCGTTGATCCGGAAGCTTACGGCGGAGCCATTCCCGAGGGCAGGCTTTTCTGGGGTCACGGTATCGGCAGGCAGGAGCTCGAAGGCGAGACGCTCGTCTTCCACTGGGGCGACAACGGTGCGTTCAAGGCGTTTGTCGCGGTCAGCCCCCGGAGCGGTCGAGGCATCGTCTACTTCGCCAATGGCCAGAACGGGTTGCAACTGATCCGTACATTGAGTGAGCCGGTGGTTGGCGACGTCGGCCCGATCGTTGCCTGGCTCGATTATGGCGAAGTCTAGGGCGCGATGAGCTTGCCCGCATAGTCGAAGGTCTCACCCGACTGCGACGGTTCGAGGCTGTCGATCACCTTCAGGAGTTCGCCAGCGGAATATTCGGGGGTGAAGAGTTTTCCCTCCGGCACATTGGCCTGGAACGGCTCGGAGAGCGAGGTATCCACGGTACCCGGATGGAGCCCGGCGACGACGGCGTCCCTGTGTTTGCGCGCAGCTTCGATGGCGATGTTCCTGACCAGCATGTTCAGGGCCGCTTTCGAGGCCCGATAACTGTGCCAGCCGCCAAGGCGGTTGTCGGAGATGCTGCCCACCCTTGCTGACAGGGCCGCAAGGACACTTCTTCCTTCGGGAAGACGGGGGAGGAGGGCCTGGGCGATCATCGCGGGGAGGAGTGCGTTGATCCGCATCACCTCGAGGAAGGCATCCTCCCGAAGCTGGCGGAGTGCCTTTTCCGGTTCGTATCCCTGCCCGTGGAGGGTCCCGGTGGCGATGATCATGACTTGCGGTGCGCCGCCTTCCGCGAGGGTCGCCGCCGCCTCGGAGATGGTCTCGTGACCGTGGGGGTCATAGATGACCGATCCGATCTTGCCGCTCTCGGGGATGCCGGTGCGGCTGACCCCGACGACCGAGGCGCAGGCTGGATCATCGGCGAGATGCCGCACGAAGGCCCGGCCGATGCCACCCGAGGCCCCCCAGACCGCCGCGCGGTAGCTGGTCCCGAAACTCTTCAATCGAATCATGAGGCGCTTCCCATACCGCGGCGGGACCGTCGGCACCGCTCCGAACAATAGCGGACCTCGTCCCAGACACGCTCCCATTTCTTGCGCCATGTAAAAGGCCTGCCGCAGGCTGGACAGGTCTTCGAAGGCAGGTTCCGTTTGGCGACAGTGCGACCGTCCTGTTTCATATGGGCAAACCTAGACGTCCCGAGAGCCTGCGACAGGGCCGAAACGTCGCGGCCGAGGGGTTTCGATAGGGAACGTTGCATCTCGACAAACGATACCCGACGGGCCAGAGGAACTGTCATGAAGACCGATCTGACCAGCCGCCTCGGCGCGGCCGCCCTCGTCCTCCTGACCGCCGGCTGCGCGAACACCCCCGGTATCGAGCGCGAAACCGATACCGCTAAAATCATCAGGGACCATGTCGCCGTCCTGTCATCAGACGCCATGGAGGGCCGCGGTGTCGGGACCCAGGGCTACGAGGCAGCGGCGGGATACGTCGCCACGGTGCTCGAGAATGCGGGGCTGAGCCCTGCCGCGCCCGGCTTCCGACAGGATGTCCCCCTCATCAAGATCGATACCGGGAGTGTCGACGGGACCCTGATGATCGACGTCAACGGGGAAGAGCTGGACCTGGAGGCGGGCGAGGACTTCGG
The DNA here is from genome assembly GCA_964484475.1 of uncultured Caulobacterales bacterium. GTDB lineage: Bacteria > Pseudomonadota > Alphaproteobacteria > Caulobacterales > Parvularculaceae > Parvularcula. Next base: position 8,609 of record CAZAFU010000028.1, read on the forward strand.
CTTCTATCCGCCGAGCGACGGTGGCGGCGAGATGTATTCGGCGTTCGGCGAGGGTGAGGTCGTGTTCATCGGCCGGGGCGCCTTCGCCCCGTCCCTCGGGCTCGATCCCTTTCGCGGGGTGGACCTCGAAGGCAAGGTCGTGATGCTGATGGACGGTGCGCCGGAGATCGAGGACGGCGCGGCGGAGATCCATATCGGCCGCTACGACACCAAGCGGAAGATGCTGATCGAACGCGGCGTCGCCGGAATCCTTTATGTCGACGTGCGTGACCGCGACATCTCCCGCCTGACCCGGCTGCCGGGCTATTTCAACGGCGGCTATCTGAGCCTCGGCGCCGGCATGGACCGCGCCGTGCCCACCGCGGTCATCAGCAACGACGTCGCCGAGCGGATCCTCACCGCCGGTGGCTACGACTGGGAAGAGGTCTTCGAGAAGGCCAAGGCGGGCACGGGAAGGAGTTTCGCGCTCCCGGCCCGCGCCGTGATCAGGACGGAGGCGAGTTCGGAGGCGGTGGACGCCTACAACGTCGTGGCCGTGCTTCCAGGCACCAATCCCGATCTCGCGGACGAAGCCATCGTCGTCACGGCACACCTCGATCACCTGGGCATTCGCCATGACGATGATGACGAGGACGGCGAAGAACCCGGGAACGAGGAGGACGAGAAGGACGAGAAGGACGGGGACGTCATCTACAACGGCGCCCTCGACAACGCGACGGGGACCGCGATCATCATGACGGTCGCCCAGCGCCTCGCCGCACAGGGCGGTACCGAACGCCCGGTGATCTTCGCCGCGTTGACGGCGGAGGAGTCGGGTCTTCTCGGCGCGGCGCACCTTGCGAGGAACCTCGACCAGCTCGGCTACGAGGGTATCGCCAACATCAACGTGGACATGCCGGTCCTGACCTATCCGCTCGAAACGCTCATCGGCTTCGGCACCGACTATTCGACCCTCGCGCAGCCCTTCGACGAGGTCACGCGGGAGGCGGGAATCCGCGGTGTGAAGGACCCCGTTCCGGAGATGCGGCTGTTCGTCCGTTCGGACCATTACCGCTTCGTGCAGGAAGGCATTCCCTCGATCTTCCTCTTCAACGGTATGACGGGCGACGACCGCGAGCCCTTCGAGGCGTTCATGGCGGAGCATTACCACAAGCCCTCGGACGAGATCGACCTGCCCATCAACTGGGAGGACGCCGCGAAGCTGACCGACGTGACCGCCGCCCTCGTCCAGAGGATCGGCAACGCGCCCGAGGCGCCCCGGTGGTACGAGGGAACGCCGTTCTCACAACCGCGCCCCTGAAGGTTCGCCCCGCTTGACCGCGGGGCGTCTTCGCTCGACACCCGGCACCTATGCTGATCGAGCTGACCATACAGGACATCGTCCTGATTGACCGTCTGACCCTTCGCCTGGGCGGAGGGCTTTCCGCCCTGACCGGCGAGACCGGTGCCGGCAAATCGATCCTTCTCGACAGCCTCGGGCTCGCCGTGGGCGGGAAGGCGGACAAGGGGCTCGTCAGGCAGGGCTGTGAGAAGGGCACCGTCAGCGCCGTCTTCGAGGTGAGCGAAAAGCACCCGGTCTGGGCCATGCTGGACGATGCGGGCGTGGCGATGGACGACGATCTCATCCTCCTTCGGCGTATCCAGCGATCCGACGGCAAGTCGCGTGCGATGATCGGCGACCAGACCGTTCCCGTCAGCGTCCTGAGGCGGATCGGCGAAAGCCTGATCGAGGTGCACGGCCAGCACGAAAGCCAGGGCTTTCTCGACCAGGCGGTCCACCGCTCGTTGCTTGACGAATACGCGGGAACGGAGAAGCTCGTCACCGGGGTCGCCGGGCGCTGGCAGGCGCTCAGGGCGATCCGTACCGAGATCCGCGAGAAAGAGGATTCCCGCGATGCCAGTATCCGCGAGGCCGATTACCTGAGACACGTCGCCGGCGAGCTCGAGACGCTCGCACCCGAGGCCGGCGAAGAGGCTTCGCTGGCGGAGCGGCGCGCGCATCTGATGGCGGCCGAGAAGGTTTCCGAAGACCTCTCGGCGGCGATCGCGGCGCTGGGGGATGACGGTCTCGAAGCCAAGGTATCGAGCGCCGCAGGGCGTATCGACAGGGCGGCGGAGCGTCTCGGCGACGATGCGGCCGAACCCCTGAGGCTGGCAGCGCAGCGCCTCGATGCAGCGCTCAGCGAGTTCGCCGAAGCCCGCAGCGCGCTTCTCGATGCGGCCGAAAGCTTCGTTCAGGACGAGGACAGCCTGAACGAGACCGAAGAACGCCTCTTTGCCCTCAGGGCCGCGGGCCGGAAATACGGCCGGGCGCCCGATGACCTTCATGCCTATGCCGAAGAGGTGGCGAGGCAGCTCGAACTTCTCGAGGAGGGGGAGGAGGGCTTCGCGGCCCTCCGTGCCGAGGAGAAGAAGGCTGCCGAAGCCTATCTCGCCGCAGCCCGGGAGCTCTCCGCCAGGCGCCAGAAAGCCGCCGACCGCTTCGCCAAAGCGGTGGTGAAGGAGCTCAAGCCGCTCAAGCTCGAGAAAGCCCGCTTCCGCGTCGCCGTCACGCCCGTGGAAACGGAACCCGGGCCCGGCGGGATCGACCGGGTCGCCTTTGAAGTCTCGACCAACCCCGGCGCGCCCTTCGGTCCTCTCAAGCAGATCGCATCAGGCGGCGAGCTTTCCCGCTTCGTCCTTGCGCTGAAGACTGTCCTTTCCGTCCGGGACGACAGGTCGGTGATCGTCTTCGACGAGGTCGACAGCGGCGTCGGGGGAGCGGTGGCGGACGCCATCGGTGAACGCCTCGCCCGCATCGCGGATACCGCGCAGACACTCGTCGTCACGCACAGCCCCCAGGTCGCGGCCCGGGCCGAGCGCCACTTCAAGGTGGAGAAATCCGGGCAGAAAACGGTGCGAACCACAGTAGACACCCTCGACGAGAAGGAACGTCTCGAGGAGATCGCGCGGATGCTGTCAGGGGCCGAGGTGACCGAAGAAGCAAGGGCTGCCGCAAGGCGGCTCCTGGAGGCGCCCGCAAGGAAGGGCCGCGCGGCGTGAGCCTCGAAAAGGAGAAGAAGGCCGCCCTGCGTCTCGAGGAGATCGCGCGGGAGATGGCGGAGGCCGACCGCGCCTACGAGGAAGCGGACCCCATCATGACCGACGCGGAGTATGATGCTCTGCGGGCAGAGAACCTCGATCTGGAAGAGGAATTTCCCCACCTCAAGCGCAGTGACAGTCCCTCCGACCGGGTCGGCACCGCGCCCACGGGGCGTTTTGCGAAGGTCACCCATGCCAAGCCCATGCTGTCCCTCGACAACGCCTTCACTGATGAGGACGTGCACGACTTCGTTGCGAGGGTCAGGCGGTTTCTCGGCCTTGCGGAGGATGAGGAGGTCGTCCTCGTCGCGGAACCCAAGATCGACGGGCTATCGGCCAGTCTGCGCTATGAGCGCGGCGAACTGGTTCTGGGCGCGACCCGCGGCGACGGAAGGGTCGGGGAAGATGTGACGAACAATCTGAGGACCCTCGAAGACATTCCGCAGACTGTGGAAACGGAACTCAAGGTGCTGGAGGTCCGCGGCGAGGTCTACATGACCAAGCCTGACTTCGCCGCGATGAACGCGGCATTCGAGAAGGCCGGCGAGAAGGTCTTCGCCAATCCCAGAAACGCCGCCGCCGGTTCGCTCCGGCAGAAAGACAGTACGGTGACCGCTCGCCGCCCCTTGCGGTTCTTCACCCACGGGACGGGCGAGATGTCGGCACCTCTCGCCGATACCTTCTTCGGAACGGTGGATGCGATACAGGCCCTCGGGCTGCCTGAAAATCCCCTTCTGAAGACCTGCCGGACCACACAGGAAGCCCTCGATCACTACCGGCTGATCGAGGCGCAGCGGGCGACCCTCGATTATGATATCGACGGTGTCGTCTATAAGGTGGACCGTCTCGACTGGCAGGAAAGGCTTGGTTTCGTCGGTCGCGCGCCCCGCTGGGCCATTGCCCACAAGTTCCCGGCCGAGAAGGCGACAACAATCCTTGAGCGGATCGAGATCCAGGTCGGAAGGACCGGCGCGCTCACCCCCCTTGCGAGGCTGACGCCCGTCACCGTCGGCGGCGTCGTCGTATCGAAGGCGACGTTGCACAACCAGGACGAGATCGAACGCCTCGATGTCCGGGAGGGCGATACCGTCCGCATCCAGAGGGCCGGCGACGTCATTCCTCAGGTTCTCGGCGTGGTGGAGGAGGAGCGCCCGACAGGAACAAGGCCCTACCGTTTTCCCCAAACCTGCCCCGTGTGTGGATCGGATGCCGTCCGTGAGCTGAACGAGCGCACGGGTGAGCGCGACGTGGTTCGCCGTTGCACCGGCAATTTCATCTGCCCGGCGCAGGCGGTGGAGAAGCTGAAGCATTTCGTATCGAAGGCGGCGATGGATATCGACGGGCTCGGTGAGCGGCAGGTCGAGGACCTCTTCCGCAGGCACATGGTCCGGGAACCTGCCGACATCTTCACCCTGCCAAGGCGCGAGCGCGAGGGCGTCTTCGACGTTCCCGGTACGTCTGACCTGCGAAGCTACAGGCGCTCGACCCGGAAGGGACAGGCGGCCTGGACGTCGGAGGTGACGAACCAGAAGTCTCTCGACAACCTTTTCGCTTCGATCGAGGCCGCGCGCACACGGCCCCTCGGCCGTGTCATCGCGGCTCTGGGCATTCGCCACGTGGGACAGGTGACCGCGAACCTTCTCGCCCAGCGTTATCCGAGCCCTGCGGCCTTCGTGAAACTCGGCGAGGGCCTGCAGGAGGACGAGGGCGCCGCCCGTGAAGAGCTGGTTGCGATCGATGGTCTTGGGGAAACGGTGGCCGACGCCCTGCGTGATTTCTTCGCCGACCCCCGCAATGAGCGCGCGGTCGAGCGCCTGTTCGCGGAACTCGACCCCCGTGCGCCGGAGCAGGCTGCCGAGGACGGGCCGCTCGCAGGCAAGAGTATCGTTTTCACCGGCAGCCTCGCCGAGATGAGCCGGGACGAAGCCAAGGCCCTGGCCTCCCGGCTGGGCGCGCGGGTGGTGGGTTCGGTTTCCAGCAAGACCGACATCGTCGTGGCGGGAGAGAAGGCGGGCTCGAAGGAGAAGAAGGCGAGGGACCTCGGGCTCGAGGTCTGGGACGAGGCGGAGTGGCTGAAGGTGGCGCGCAGCTGAACCCTTGCCATGGGTGTGCGAGCCGCGCTCCAACACAGGAAAAAGGAGCGATCCATGGCCAAGGACTTCGACATCATCGTTTATGGCGCGAGCGGTTTTACCGGACGGCTCGTTGCGGAATATCTCGGAAAGTCGGGTTTCAAAAGCTTCGCGATGGCGGGGCGGAACGAGAAGAAACTTGCCGAAGTGCGCGAGGAGCTGGGCGTCGATGCGCCGCTCATCGTCGCCGACGGCGAGGACGAAGCAGCGCTCAGGACCATGGCGCAGCGTGCCAAAACGGTGGTGACCCTGGTTGGCCCCTACCAGCTCTATGGGGACAAGCTCCTCAGGGCCTGCATCGAGGAAGGCACCGATTACTGCGATCTTTGCGGCGAGCCTGCGTGGATGGCGGAAAAGATCCGCGAGGCCGATGACGCCGCGAAGGCTTCTGGCGCCAGGATCGTCTTCTCCTGCGGGTTCGACTCGATCCCTTCCGACCTCGGGGTCCTGCATCTTCAGAACAGGATCAAGGACGCCGGCAGCGGACCTTCGGAGCGCGTCAAGCTCTTCGTGCGGGAGATGAAAGGCACCTTTTCGGGCGGAACGGCGGCGAGCCTCAAGGCGACGATGAAGGCGGCCTTCACCAATCCGCAGGTCCTCGAGGATCTCAAGAACCCGTTCTCCCTCTGCCCGGGTTTCGAGGGGCCACGCCAGCCGAGCCTGACGAAACCGCGCTATGACGAGCAGGAAGGCACCTGGCTCGCCCCTTTCATCATGGCCAGCATCAACACGAAGAACGTCCACCGCTCGAACTACCTGATGGGTCACCCCTACGGCGAAGGCCTCGTCTACGACGAAATGATTCCCGTGGGCCCGGGCGACGACGGCGAGAAGCGGGCCGAAACCATCGCCAACGACAAGAGCATGGGTGGCGATGACGGGCCCAAGCCGGGCGAAGGCCCCTCGAGGGAGGAACGCGAGACAGGCCGGTTCGCCCTCGCGCTGATTGGCCACGCCGAAGACGGCACCCGCTACGAGACGATGGTGCGCGGTGACCGCGATCCGGGCTACGGTTCGACGTCCAAGATGATCTCGGAGACGGCGCGGTGCCTCAACGAAGACCGGCCGGGCGGTGAGGGCGGTATCCTGACCCCGGCAGCGGCGCTCGATACGGCGCTGATCGAACGGCTCCACGCTCGCGCCGGCGTGACCTTCGAGAGCGGTTGAGCTCGTGGGCTTTGGGGTTTGCACGTGCGGCAAGTTTGACTAGGCACCCTTCTTGAAGGGGTGCCCTCCATGTTCGAACGCCTAGCCATTCCCGACGTCATTCTGGTGCAGCCGAAGCGCTTCGGCGACCACCGCGGCTTTTTCTCGGAGACCTTCCACGCCGCACGCTACGAGGAAGGCGGGATCGAAGGACCGTTCGTCCAGGACAACCATTCCCTATCAAGGGAAAAGGGCGTGCTGCGAGGGCTCCATTTCCAGGTCCCGCCATCACCGCAGGGCAAGCTGGTCCGCTGCACGGCGGGTCGCATCCTCGATGTCGCCGTTGATATCCGGAAGGGCTCGCCCACCTACGGCCAGCACGTCTCGGCCGAGCTGACGGCGGACAACGGCCACCAGCTCTGGGTTCCCGTCGGTTTCGCCCATGGCTTCGTCACCCTCGAGACCGATACGGAAGTTCAGTACAAGGTCACCGGCTACTACGATCCCGAAGCCGATCGCGGGCTCGCATGGAACGACCCCGCTCTCGGCATAGACTGGGGTCTTGGCGGCGAAGACCCCGTTCTTTCGGACAAGGACACGAAGCATCCGGTACTTGCGGACCTGCCCGAATATTTCACTCACGGCGCCTAGCCCAGACAAGGATCTCGCATCGTCATGAAAGTCATCGTCACCGGCGGCGCAGGGTTCATCGGATCCGCAGTCATCCGCTATCTGATCAAGGAAACCGATGCCGAAGTCGTCAATGTCGACAAGCTGACCTACGCGGCCAATCTCGATACCCTCGCGCCGGTTGCGGATGATCCGCGCTACAGCTTCCAGAAGCTCGACATCTGCAATGCCGACGCGATGCTCAGGCTTTTCGAGCAGGAAAAGCCGACCCATGTCATGCACCTTGCGGCCGAGAGCCACGTGGACAGGTCCATCTCGGGCAGCCGGGCCTTCATCGAGACCAACATCATCGGCACCTACAACCTCCTCGAGGCTGCGCGCGCCTACTGGACGGAGCTGGACGGCGCGGCGAAGGAAGCCTTCCGCTTTCATCACATCTCGACTGACGAAGTCTACGGATCTCTTGGTGCCGAGGGTCTCTTCGAGGAGACGACGGCCTATGATCCTTCCTCACCCTATTCGGCGTCGAAGGCGGCATCGGACCACCTCGCCATGGCGTGGCACCGCACCTATGGCCTGCCGGTCGTCCTTTCGAACTGCTCGAACAATTACGGACCCTACCAGTTCCCCGAAAAGCTCATTCCCCTGATGATCCTCAACGGGCTGGAAGGAAAGCCGCTCCCTGTCTATGGTGACGGGAAGAATATCCGCGACTGGCTCCATGTGGACGACCATGCGGCGGCGCTGGTGACGATCCTGACAAGGGGCCGCCTCGGCGAGGGTTACAATGTCGGTGGGCGGAACGAGCGGACCAACCTCGAAGTGGTCCACACGATCTGCGATACGCTGGACGAGAAACTCTCCACCAACACGCCGCGGCGCGAGCTCATCCAGTTCGTGACCGACCGCCCCGGCCACGACATGCGCTATGCGATCGATGCGACCAAACTCGAGAACGAGCTCGGCTGGCGCGCGCAATACAACTTCGACACCGGAATTCAGCAGACGATCGAATGGTACCTCGAAAACCGGGACTGGTGGGAACCCCTTCGGGCCAAGGTCTATGACGGCCAACGCCTCGGCCTGATCGGCAAGACGTCGTGACCCGGAAGGTTCTCGTTGCGGGCCGCTCGGGGCAGGTGGCCCAGAGCCTGACCGAGGCCGCCGCCGGCCATCGAGATCTCGAGGTGACCCTGATGGGCAGGCCCGATCTCGATATTACCGACGAGGCGAGCGTCGAACGGGCCTTCGATGTGATCGCGCCGGATCTCGTCATCAACGCTGCCGCGTATACGGCCGTCGATCAGGCCGAAGACGACCGGCAGGCGGCATATGACTGCAACGAGACCGGGCCAAGGAGGCTTGCCGAAGCCTCGGCGAAGCGCGGTATCCCGATCATCCATATCTCCACCGATTATGTTTTCGACGGTCAGGGCACGGTACCCTATGCCGAGGAAAGCAAGACGGACCCCTTGGGTGTCTATGGGGCTTCCAAACTCGCGGGCGAGCGCGCGGTTGCCGAGGCCAACCCGAGGCATGTCACCGTCAGGACCGCCTGGGTGTATGGGGCATACGGCAAGAATTTCCTGAAGACGATGCTCCGGGTCGCAAGGGGCAGGGACGAGCTGGGTGTCGTCTCCGACCAGAAGGGTGCGCCGACCTCCTCGCACGACATCGCCGAAGGGCTCCTGAAGGTCGCAAGCCATCTGCTCGCCCACCCGGACGACAGCGCCTATGGCGTCTATCACATGACGGCCCGCGGCGAGGCTGTCTGGGCCGATTTTGCCGAAGCCATATTCGCTGCCAGCGCAAAGGAAGGCGGGCCCACCGCCAAGGTGAACCGCATCACCACGGCGGACTACCCGACCCCGGCTGCCCGGCCCTCTTATTCCGTACTCGATTCAAGCGCGCTGGAGGCCGCCTTCGGCGTCCGTTTGCCGGACTGGCAGGACCCGGTTCACGGCATCGTTGCGCGCGTTCTCAAGGAGACTGACTGACCATGAAGGGCATCATCCTCGCAGGCGGCCACGGGACCCGCCTCTACCCGATCACCAGGGCCATCTCCAAGCAGCTCCTGCCTGTCTACGACAAGCCAATGGTCTATCATCCGATCACCACGCTGATGCTGGCGGGGATCCGCGAGATCCTCATCATCGCCACCCCTCAGGCCATGCCTCTTTACAAGGAGCTTCTCGGCGACGGCAGCCAGTGGGGCCTGCAATTCGAATACGCGATCCAGGACCAGCCGCGTGGTCTCGCCGAAGCCTTCATCATCGGCGAGGAGTTCATCGGCGGGCAATCCTGTGCGCTCGCCCTCGGTGACAACATGTTCTACGGCGCCGGTCTTTCCGGCGAGCTGGAACGGGCCGGCAAGATCGACGCCGGTGCGGTGGTCTTCGCCTATCGCGTGGCCGATCCCCAGGCTTTCGGAGTTGTCGAGATCGACGCGGAGGGGAACGCCCTTTCGATCGAGGAGAAACCTCAGGCTCCCAAGAGCGACTGGGCCGTCACCGGGCTTTATTTCTACGACAGGGATGTCGTCGAGATCGCCAAGAACGTGAAGCCTTCAGACCGCGGAGAGCTCGAGATCACGTCCGTCAACGACGCCTATCTCAAGCGCGGGGATCTGAAGGTCAGCCGGCTTCCGCGCGGCACGGCCTGGCTCGATGCGGGGACCTTCGACGGTCTCCTTCAGGCCAGCCAGTTCGTCCAGACCCTCGAGGCCCGTCAACGCTTCAAGGTGGCGTGTCCGGAAGAGGTCGCCTACCGCAAAGGTTTCATCTCGAAGGCCGAACTCCTGAAGCTCGCGGACGCGTTCAAGAACGACTACAAGACCTACCTGCACGACGTCGCAGAGCACGGATGATCGCAAGCCTCCCCGGGCGATCCGGCACGTGGCGTGGTCCAGCCGCGTCGTTCTCGCGTCAGCCCCGGCCGATCGAGGTGTAGTCGAAGCCCTTTCCGCGGACCCGGTCGGGTTCGTAGACGTTGCGCAGGTCGACGAGGACCGGGGCCTTCATCAGCTCCTTGAGACGGCCCAGGTCCAGCGCGCGGTAATGGTCCCACTCGGTCACGACGACGGCCACGTCCGCGCCTTCGCAGGCGTGATAGGGACCGTCGCAATACATGATGTTGCCCAAGAGCTTCTTCGCCTCATCCATTCCTTCGGGGTCATGGGCCCGAATGTCCGCTCCAGCTTCCTGCAGCATCGGGATGATATCGAGGCTCGGGCTGTCCCGCATGTCGTCCGTATTCGGTTTGAAGGTCAGGCCCAGGATGGCGACGGTCTTGCCGTCGACGCTGCCACCGGCGGCTTCGATGATCCGGGCCGCCATCGATTTCTTGCGCGCGTCATTCGCCTCGACCACGGCATTGACGATCCGCACGGGAACTTCGTGAATGGCGGCGGTCTTGGTCAGCGCCAGGGTATCCTTCGGGAAGCAGCTGCCCCCGTAGCCCGGTCCCGCATGCAGGAACTTGCCCCCGATCCTGTTGTCGAGGCCGATGCCGCGCGCCACCTGCTGGACGTCCGCTCCGACCTTCTCGCACAGATCGGCCATCTCGTTGATGAAGGTGATCTTGGTCGCAAGAAAGGCGTTGGCGGCGTATTTTATGAGCTCCGACGTCGGACGGCTGGTGAAGAGGATCGGAGTCTCGTTGAGGTAGAGCGGGCGGTAGAGCTCACGCATCACTTCTTTCGCGCGGTCGTCCTGGGTCCCGACGACCACGCGATCGGGGCGTTTGAAATCGGAGATTGCGGCGCCCTCGCGCAGGAATTCCGGGTTCGAAGCAACCGAGAAGTGTTCTCCGGGCATCAGATCCGGCCGCTCCTTGCGGATTACGTCTTCCACCTCGTACCCCGTCCCTACGGGTACGGTCGATTTTGTCACCACCACGGTGTAGCCGTCCATGGCGTGCGCGATCTCTTTCGCCGCCGCGTAGACGTAGGAAAGGTCCGCGTGACCATCGCCCCGGCGCGAAGGAGTCCCGACAGCGATGAAGACTGCATCGACGCCCGGCACCGCCTCGGCGAGTTTCGTGGTGAAGCTCAGCCGGCCTGCCTCGACGTTGCTCGCGACCAGCGCATCCAACCCGGGTTCGTAGATCGGCATGATGCCGTTCAGGAGGCGGTCGATCTTGCTTTCGTCCTTGTCGACGCAAATGACTTCGTGGCCAAAGTCCGAGAAGCAGGCCCCGGACACGAGCCCCACATAGCCGGTCCCAATCATCGCAACGCGCATCGCCGTTCCTCATCCGTTGAACGCCCGCCCATAACGGGCGCAGACCCGACCCGTAAAGTCGCAGTTGCGGCTTTAAAGAGCGTTCGCAACTTCCTCGGCCAGCGTCACCACGTGGTAGAGGGTGCTCGTGGGCATCCTGTCGGAGACGACCTGCCCGTCCTCATCGACGGCATCGTGCCACCCGCCGGGCACGACCCTGCCGCTGAAGAAGCTCTGCCTCACAGCACCGAGGATGTTCCCTGCCTCGTCCCGCCAGGCCTCGTCCTGAAGCAGGTCCGCCATCACGAGGCACCCCCTCACATGCTCGCATTGGGCCCAGAGCCTGTAGTCACCGTGCCTTTTCCCCGTGCGCAGGTTTGCCGAGGTCGAGAGGAAAGGGCGGTCCCCGGCCATGCCGAGCTCACGCCCGCGTTCCTGTAGGGTCAGCAGGAAGTCCGTCGGGACGCCGCCGAGCTGGTGAAGGAGGAAGACCCATTCGGGCATGTGGCCGGGCATGACCTCGCATCCGCGTTCCGGATCAGGGCTCCAGTCGTCCCGGAAAAACTCCAGCAGTGCGTTCTCTTCGGCATTCCAGAACTTCTCGCGGAACAGGCTCGCAAGGTTCTTCCGCTCCTGCGGCGCCCTCGGGAAGCCGGGGATCGACTTGAAGTTCAGCAGCGCCTCGAAAAGGTGCATGTGCGGGTTCTGGCAGCGCGGCGGGCTCGCCGGGGCGCCGTTCGCGAAACCGCCCTCGGCATGCCGGATCTCGTCCAGAAAGTCGAAGACCTCCCGCGCAACGTCGCGCTCCCTGTCTCCGCCATAGACCTTGAGGCGTTCAGAAGCCGCAAGCAGAACGAAGGCGTGGTCATAGGTGTCGCGTTGCGGGTCCTTCACCGAGCCGTCGGGATTGAGGACATGCACGAACCCACGCGGCAGACCGTCCTTCGCCTCGCGGAAGCCGAAGCGATGCATGAAGCCGAAGCCCTCGTCGGAGGCCTCGCGCCCGTCGGGAATGAAGCCCAAAGCCTCGCAGCGGGCGAACGCGAAGGCCTGTCGGGCCTGGACCCGCAATCTCTTCGGATCGCCCGAGCGTGGCTCGCCCTCGGGGGTAAGCGCTTCGAAGTAGCCGCCATGGACATCGTCCCGTGCGCGCCTGCTCCAGAGCGGCAGCGCCTTGTTCATCAGCCAATCGAGAAAGGCCTGTCCCTCTCTCTCGAACCTGTCCACGCTGCCTGCCTCCCAGCTTTCCTGCCCGGTAGAGACCCTTCAGGCCGAAGGACAGTTCCACGTCTTCAGGGACGCTGCCCGAATCCCTCGACAGGATCTGGCGCGCGCGGCTTAACAAAGGAAGTAGATCGAGGTGGGCATGGGAAGAGAAGAGACGAGACGCCGTGTTCTCGGGCTTGGGCTGACGGCTGTTCTGGCCGGCTGCACCACGGCTGAACAGGATGCGATCCTTAGAGGCGTCCTGGGATCAAGGAGCGGTGGCGCAGCGTCGGGCCTGACCAGCGCGGAAGCCGTCGAGGGCCTGAAGGCGGCACTCTCCCAAGGGGTCGGCTACGCCGTGGCGAGGGCCGGGCAGCGGGGCGGATACTACCAGAACGGGAGGATCCGCATCCCGCTTCCGCCGCGGCTGGCCGCGGTCCAGACGCGGCTGCGGCCCCTCGGGTTGTCGGGGCTGCTCGACGACATCGAGCTGAAGATGAACCGTGCCGCCGAGACCGCTGCTCCTGAGGCGAGATCCATCTTTCTCGATGCCATCGCCGGCATGAGTATCGATGACGCCCTGAGTATCGTCAGGGGCGGACCGACCGCGGCGACCGATTATTTCGAACGGCGGACGACCCCGCGTCTTGTCGCTCTCTTTTCCCCTCCAATGCAGGATGCCCTTCAGGGAACCGGCGCGATTCAGGCCTTCGACGACCTCGTCACCCGCCTCGAAGGTGTCCCGCTGGCGCCGCAGCTGGGTGCCGGTGCCAAGCAGGACCTCATCGACCATGCGGTCATGGGCGGCCTCGATGGGCTCTTCACCCTGGTCGCCGAGGAAGAAAGAGCGATCCGGGAGAACCCTGCGAAGAGGGGCTCCGAGATCCTCCGCAAGGTCTTCGGCTGACGGCGGCGGGACCCCTCAGGCCTTGCCGCAGACTTCGCCGAGCGCGTCGGCCAGCGTCGCGCCCTTGACCGGCTTGCTGAGAAAGTGATCCATTCCGGCCTCAATGCAAAGGTCACGGTGGCTGTTGAGGGCATTGGCCGTCAGGGCGACGATCGGCGTCCTGTCCTCAGGCCAGCGGGCGCGGATCGTTCGCGCGGCCTCCGTGCCGTCCATCCTCGGCATCTGCATGTCCATGAGGATCACATCGAAGCGGCCGGGTTCGAAAACTTCGATAGCCTCGAGGCCATCCGCAGTCGTCGTCACCTGATGACCACCGGCGCGGCACATCGCTTCGATCACCATCTGATTGACCGGGTTGTCCTCCACCAGAAGAATGCGGAGCGGCGGAATCTCCGTGTTCGGTTCGTGGTTCCCGCCCCTGGCTGAGGCACCGTCCGCGCCCTTCAGCGGGAAGCTGAACCAGAAGGTGCTGCCCCGGCCTTCCTCCGACTCGACCCCGATATCGCCGCCCATGGCATGGGTGAGCTCGCGGCTGATCGCGAGGCCGAGCCCGGCTCCGGCGTGACGTCGGCTGAGGCTCATGTCGACCTGGGAAAACCGCTGGAACAGGAGCGCCTGCTGCGCCTCCGATATCCCCATGCCGGTATCGGTGATGGCAATCCGTACCGAAGGCCCGTCCGGCGACGGGACAAGGCTGGCTTCGACGGTGATCGCACCTTCGTCAGTGAACTTGATGGCGTTGGAGAGGAAGTTTGTGATGACCTGCCGTACGCGCAGGGCATCACCAAGCACGAAGTCCGGCAGGTCGTCCGCGACCTTCACTTCGAGCGACAGGCCCTTGTCGTGCGCACTTGGCGCCAGCAGTCCCGATGCCGTGGAGATCACCGTCCTGAGCTCGATGGCCTCCGAGGCGAGCTCGACCGAGCCGGCCTTGATCTTTGCATAGTCGATGATGTCGTTGAGGAGACCGAGAAGGGCCTCGCCCGACTGGTAGGCGACCCGCACACGTTCCCGTTGCAGCGGGCAGAGATCTCCCATCTGTATGAGCTCCAGCATCCCGAGAATGCCGTTCATCGGTGTACGAATTTCGTGGCTCATTGCGGCGAGGAAGTCGTCCTTCGCGCGGTTGGCGGCCTCCGCCTCGCGGCGCTGGGTGATCAATTCGTCCCGGTGCTCACGTTCCTCGGTGATGTCCTGGCAGGCGCCGTAGATCTTCTCGATCTGCCCGTCCTCTCCGGCACGGGCATGGCCGATCGAGCGCACCCATTTTTCCGAACCGTCAGGCAGCCTGAGGCGCAGTTCCGCCGAGAACGGCGTGCCATCCTTCATGCATCGGCGGACATGTTCGACGATGACGTCCCGGTCCTCCTCGACATAGGCTTCGATCGCGGTTTCGACGTCGGGCTGGCGGCCGGGTTCAAGCCCGTGAATACGGAAGGTCTGATCGGTCCAGACGAGATCACCGCTGGCAACATCCACGGACCACCCGCCGGTCATGGTCGCTTCGGACATGCTGCTCATGAGATCGAGCTGCATGTTCAGTTCCGTACGAAGACGTTGCAGGACTTTCGTCTCCCGCGCTGCCGAGATCCGCAGTCGGTGCGCTTCGAGAAGGTCCGTCGTGCTTGCGGCGAGGTCCTCGAGGATCGCGATCTGCTCCGGGGTCACCGTTTTCGGTTCCCGGTAGATCACGCAAAGGGTCCCGAGCGCGTACCCGTCACTGGCGATGAGAGGAACGCCGACATAGGCGCGGATTCCGGGTTCACCGAGGACGAGCGGGTTGTCCCTGAAACGCCGATCGCGCATCGCATCCTCGACGATCAGGGGATCGCGACCACCCAGGGCATGGGCGCAGAAGGCGATGCTCCGCGGGGTCTCCGGGACGTCGAGGCCACACCTCGCCTTGAACCACTGGCGATCTTCATCCACCAGCGATACCGCCGAGATCGGAGCCTCGAGAAGCTTCGCAGCCAGTCCGGCCATCCGGTCGAACGACGGATCGGCGGGCGTATCGAGGATCGCGAAAGACCGAAGCGAACTCAGCCGTCGGCTTTCACTGGCAAAGACAGGCGCTGGAAAGTTCATGATTGACCTCACGCCCCATATTGCAGGTTGCAGTGACCGAAGTGTTGCTTCCCGCTGGTGTTTTTCCCTTTAGATCAGGAAAACCCGGGTTAATTCCGCTCACCTCACGCAGAGGTAGAGACCGACGAGAATCAGCAGGAAGCCGGCCGGATAGGTCAGGGCAATCCTCTCGTCGAAGAAAAGCCTCGCGGCCACCGGCACGATGGCGGCGCCGAGAAGCGCGAAGGGGTACGCGCGACTGAGGGGAACCTTGGTGAGGATCCAGATCCACAGCAGTGTCGCGGCTCCGTAGAGGACCAGCGCCGCGACGAGGGGTATGGAGATCAGTTCGAAGACATGGAAGCCGCTCCGCCTGTCGGCGATATGATTGGCCGCGGACTTGAAGAGGATCTGCCCCGAAGCGAGGAGGACCGAAAAAGCAACGAGCTGGGCCAGCATGGCAGGGTTCATCGGCGTCGTCTCCGCGCGTGAAGGGCATGACCACGTTCCACGTCCAGGTGCAGGAAGCCCAGGAACGATTGGAGCGAGAAGATGGCGAAGACAGCCGGGATGATGACGGTCCCCGCTGTCGCCGGAACGTCGGTGACTATCGAGCGGATCCAGGGCGGAATGCCGGTCAGGAGAGCCAGGACACCGAAGATCAGTGCAAGAAGGAGTTGCAGGCTCCCGGCGTTGAAATCACGCACCAGGTAGGTCTGGGCGATCCGCCGGGCAGCATTGCGCAGATAGCCGCCAAGAAAGGGCCACAGCTGCGTCGAGGCCCGGAAGTTGCTGACCTCGTCGCCGTAGCGGGCCGGCATGTTCACATCCGCCACGACCGCGTCTTCCAGATAGAGTTGCGCAAGGACATCCGACTCGAAACGGTAGCGACGGGCGATCCGGCCCGTATCGAGGCGCTCGAACATGTCACGCCTGACCGCCACGAAACCGTTCAGCGGATCGAGGGTCGTCCAGTAACCCGAAGCGAGCTTCGATGCGAAACTGAGGGAGGCATTCGCGAAGACCCGAAACGGCGGCATCCCGGTCAGGCTCCGCCGCGAGAAGAATCGGTTGCCCTTTGCATAATCCGCCTCGCCATCAACGAGCGGTGCGATGAGATGAGCGATCATCTCCGGGTCCATCTGGCCATCGGAGTCCATCTTCACGAGAATGTCGGCCCCATGCCCAGCGGCATAGGTCCAACCCGTCATGACTGCGCCGCCAACTCCCTGATTCTCTTCGTGAACAACGACATGAACCCGTTTGTCCTGTGCGAACTTCTCTTTCACGACCGAAGTGGTTTCCTCCGGACACGCATCATCAACGCACACGACAAGGTCGATGAAATCGGGGAGGGTTTCGATCACCTCGACGATATGCTGCCGGCTTTTGTAACAGGGAAGGACCACGGCCACGCTCACCCGCGGGCGTTCGTTGGTTTCCTTGGTTGTCGGCAGATGTGGCACCTGCGATTCTGTCAAGCTCATATCGTTTGTTCCTACGCGGAAAATGCGTTCACGACAGCGACCGCTGAATGGACGATACCCACCGTCCCGAAAGCCGCGACCACGCCGCCACGAACGACGCCCGGTACCGATAATCCTGCCAGTGCTCTGGTTCCGAAAAGGGCGAAAGGAACAAGTGTCGCCAAGGGCAGGAAATATCTTCCCTGTACGCCTTTCACAACCAATGCGCCCGGTTCGGTCCAGCGGAGGTAGAGCGCGGCGAAAGTCAGCGCCGCGCCGACAACTGCAGCAACAAGAAACCACCACCTTTCCGGGCCTCCGCGGTTTTTCGTCAGGAAGCAAAGGCCAAGTGTGCCGAGCAACGAGGACCACGCTGCGATAACGTAGATCGGGGAAAGACGAACGTTCAACAAGCCCAGCCGACCGACGAAGGCTTCCATGTAATTCCACCAGTGCACCTTCATCGTTTCGATAGCGATGATCGGGATCTGGAACGGGTTTGACGCCAGAAATGCCATCTGTTTCGCCGAAGACACGTCCCACGGCAGTGTATCGAGCCACGCTTGAATGCCGGGCTTCTGGGAAACCGGCACGGCCCAGGCGAGCACAAACGCAACCGCAATGAGAAGGCACGCAACCGATAGTGCCGGCGAACGCCGGCAGGCCAAGGCTGCGACGGGTAGGACAAGAGCGATGACGGGAATCTTGACAGCAGCTACCAGCCCGACGGCCGTCGCGAGAGCAAGAACCGCTGGAGGGCGGGGCGCCGGCTTTCGGAAGAAGAACGTGGCAGTGATGGCTGCGATCAAGGCGGTACCCGGAATGACCAGGCTATCCGGTGAGTAAGAGCCGCCGAGCATCAAGGGCATCGGTAAGGTCAGGAGGACTGCCAGGAAGACCCTTCCCACGGGAGCAACGGTGATCGCAGCAGTACCGAGGATCACGAAGAGGAGGGCATTCGCCATCCGCCCGGCATAGAACGCTCCGCTGACATCCGCCCCTCCAAGCCGGGCTATCCTGTTGCCAAGCGCGGGAACCATGTAGGCGTATGGGGGATAGGCAGCGGCGCCAGGATAGTGCGCGACGACAGGCTTTCCTTGAAAAGCCAAATCCCCGATCCGTCGCTTCGAGGCTTGGTCGTAGGCCGTATGGCGGTGGACAATCGGGATCATCCGTCGTGCCAGAAGAATGTCTGCCTGGTCTACAACACCGCCCACGGAGCCTGTATGAAGTTGGCTCGGCAGGAAATCGCCGTTCGAAACCGCCTGAGAGTAGAAGTAATGCTGATGCTCGTCCGGCGTTCCCATCGGCGGAACCAGATACGCTGACATCGTCACCCCGATCAGTGCGATGACCGCGAAGGCCAGTGCCTCGGGCACTGCAACTACGGCTTCGTAGGCTGACCTCAAGGCATGATGGGTCCTGCCCGTCAAAGCGGCGAACCGGGTGTCCGTTGCCGCGCCCGAGTGCGGAATTGCGATCTGAGTTTCGCCCATCTGATGCCCCCGACCAAGACGCCCGTCATGCTCTCGCTACAGTTGTCCTGCAGGTCAAACCCGGTTGCCAGCTCCAGGAGGATGGTGCCCCCAGTCCGACTCGAACGAACGACCTACTGATTACAAATCAGTTGCT
>CAZAFU010000029.1:0-1782 GCA_964484475.1 uncultured Caulobacterales bacterium
TCTTCGGTGCCTTGACGAGAGTTTCATGTTCGCCTGCGACTTCGCCGATGAAGGCAATGGACTGCCCGTCCGGCGCCCAGGTGATGTCCGATGGCGCGTCCTGGAAGCTGCCGAGAACGGCCTCGCGCCCCGTCCCGACATAAAGGACGCGCAGCTCGGTCTTCCCGCCCTTGCCCCGGGCGAGGAAGGCAATTCTCTCCCCGTCCGGGGACCACCGGGCGGAGCGGGGACCGCCCTCCGCAAGAAGCAGGGGCTGCTGCTCGCCCGAGGCGAGATCGACGAGCCAGAGAGCGGAGGTCGCGCGGTCCGTCATGATGTCGTGGCCGCGGCGCATATAGAGAAGTGTCCGGCCATCGGGAGCCACCTGCGGATCGTCGGCCCATTCAAGGGCGAAGACATCCTCGGCGGTGAAGGGCCTGATCGCGTCCCCGTCCTGGCCCGAGGCCGGGGCGCACAGGGTGAGTGCCGTGCCGAGGAAGGCCGGAATGATCATGCGCTTCATGCTGTTCTCCTTCACCGCTCTGGAACTGGCCGATCGTGGTGCGGCTCCCGAATCCATGCAAGTTCGCTTCGCGGCGCCCGTACCACCGGCCGTGGTCCCACAGGTCTCAATACTCAGCTTCAACTTTTTGGGAATCAGATGACATAATCGCTCATCCGCCCGGTCAGACCCGCTTGTTTTCTGGTCTGTGGCACGGGTGTTGCGTTGTCTCAACAACAGAAATTTTTTCTTCTTTCAGGCTTCATCCCGGGTTAGCGTTACCGTCCGGT
The DNA here is from genome assembly GCA_964484475.1 of uncultured Caulobacterales bacterium. Taxonomy (GTDB): domain Bacteria; phylum Pseudomonadota; class Alphaproteobacteria; order Caulobacterales; family Parvularculaceae; genus Parvularcula. The sequence goes on from CAZAFU010000029.1 coordinate 772, forward strand.
AGCGAAGACTTCCTGAATTGCGCGAGGAAACGCATGCTCAAATCTCTGCTTGGCCGCCGTCCTGGTGAACGGCGCGACGCTGATGTCGAGGCGCGGGCCGAAGGATATGAGATCCTGACTGCCAATCTTCCCGGGCGCGCGATCATCGCGTTCCAGAACCGCGTCGGGCAGGTGGCGGCTCTCGAGGTGACGGACGAAGGCGCGGAGATCCTGCGGGGTCTCGCGGCGGGCGCCGTGGTTTCCGAGCTTGAGGACGCGCGCAGCAGCGACCCCCTGGGCAGGTCCGTGAAGCTCACCGAAAGCCGCGGGGCGACCCGCGAGGAGGCAGAAGCCTTCATCAGCTCGCTGGAGCTTCTCGATACCGTGGAGAAGAAGGCGCTGCAGAAGGCTCTCCCGCGCTGACCCGCAAGGCCCGCAGGTTCTCGACAGGGTTCATGGCGGGGCCTATCTGCCTGCCATGCCCGAACTTCCCGAGGTCGAGACCGTCAGGCGCGGCCTCTCTCCCCTTCTGACCCGAGCCAGGATCACCGGCGTCGACATGCGGCGTCCCGACCTGCGTTTTCCCTTCCCCGACAGGCTCGGCGAGCGGTTGCAGGGCGCGCTCATCAGGTCCGTGGACCGGCGCGCGAAATACCTGCTGCTGCCCCTCGATACCGGCGAAACCCTGATGGCCCATCTTGGCATGACCGGACGGTTCAGGGTGGTGGGCGGAGAGAGGGCGATCGAGCCCGGCGCGTTCTACGCGCCCGACCCCCCGGCGGGCCATGACCATCTGGTGATCGATTTCGAGACCGAAGGGGGAAGTGCGCGGCGCCTCATCTATTCCGACCCGCGCCGCTTCGGCTGTGTCACGCTCCTCGACCGCGAGGGCCGCGGCGAAGGGATTGGATTGCCGGCCATGGGCCCCGAGCCGCTTGGCCAAGGCTTCGACGGCCCGGTGCTCAGGCGGGCGCTGGCGGGGAAGGCGACTTCCCTCAAGGCTGCGCTCCTGGATCAGAGGACAGTGGCGGG
>CAZAFU010000029.1:1792-7299 GCA_964484475.1 uncultured Caulobacterales bacterium
CAACATCTATGTCTGCGAAGCGCTCTTCCGCGCAGGTCTCAGCCCCAGGCGGACGGCGAGGACCGTCGGTCCCGGGCGGGCCGCCCGCCTCGCGGAGGCTATCCGGACCGTGCTGGAGGAGGCCATCGCCGCAGGCGGTTCGACCTTGCGCGACTACGTCGATGCCGAAGGTCGCAAGGGCAGTTTCCAGCAGCGTTTCGATGTCTACGACAGGGAGGGGGAAGCCTGCCGGCGCTGCGGCGGAACCGTTGTCCGCTATGTTCAATCGGGCCGTTCGACCTTCGCCTGTGGCGGCTGCCAGCGGTAAGCGAAAAAAGCCGCAATTAGCGCGTTGACTGGGGCTGCCCCAGCCGTTATCTGACGCGCTCGTTTCGACTGACAAGGTTTCAAGAGAGATATGGCCAACACCCCGTCGGCTCAGAAGATGGTTCGCAAGATCGAACGCCGCACGGCGGTCAACAAGGCGCGCCGGAGCCGTGTCCGCACCTACATCAAGAAGTTCGAAGAGGCTGTCGAGGCCGGTAATCGCGAAGATGCGCTGGTTGCCCTGCGCACCGCCGAGTCCGAGATCATGCGCGCCGTAACCAAGGGTGTGATTCACAAGAACACCGCCTCGCGGAAAGTTTCCCGCCTGACCAAACGGGTTTCCGCACTGGCCGCGTAAGCGAATTCGTTCCGTAAGCGGAACTTCACATCACCGATGATAATCGGCCGCCCAATCGCTTGGGCGGCCTTTTTGTTTCTGCACACGGATTGTGCGCCGGATGTGGAAAAAACATGCAGTGCGTGATGACAACACACTCTTTCCCAAAGCCGTTGGAAAAAGGCGGTCTTGGCGCGCGTTCGGGTGGTTCTGGGGGTTTGTTTCAGTCCATCACTTCGTGCGTCATACGCTTGTCATTAACGAAGTTGGCCGTAGCTTGAACGCATAGGCCGGCGCGGGCAGGCGCTGATAACCCGGAGGACAGAAACATGCCTGATTTCCAAACCAACTCTGTGCAATTTAACGGTCTGTCCACCAATTGTTCTGCGCACGGTATTGTGGAATTCCCGTCTCCGATTCCGGGCTCTTTCCTCTAGACAGCAGCCGCTTCAAAACCTAGGAAAGAGGCGGGCGGGACGCTTCGCTCTTATCCACATCGCTAGAACATTTCGACGGCTTTCCCGGCCGAACACTTCTGCTTTGCAAGGGCCCCAGATGAACGCTCAGACTACGCAATTTAGTGAGTTCAAGAACGAGCTGAAGAAACAGTTCGGTCCTGCGATTTACGAGAGCTACTTCGTCGACCTGAGCCTGGCCGAGGCGAGCGAAGAGGATGTCGTCCTCTGCGCGGCCTCCAGGTTCTCCGCTTCCCTTATTTCCCAGCGTTTCGGGTCTCGCATGCATCGTATGTGGTCGGAGCGGTTCCAGCCGGTCCGGCGCTTCCGTGTCATGGGCGCACAGGACGTCTCGGGCGGCCAGGTCCCGGTGAGAGCCCCCCTCGGGGAGGCCATGCTGGCCGCGGGCGGCGGTTCCCGGACAGGTTTCAGCGCCGCCGCGCCCCGGCCCGGTCTCCCGGCCCCGCAGGCTGCCCCACGGGCGAAAAGCCAGGACATCGCCTTCGACAGCGAGGACAAGGGAACCTTCGCGCAGGGGATGACCCTGGAACGTTTCTGTACGAACGAAACGAACCACCTCGCCCGGCGTGCGGTCATCAAGGTCCTCGAGACCGCCTCCGCACCCGTGACGACGATCTATGGTGCGTCGGGCCGCGGCAAGACACACCTTCTGAACGCCGTCGGGCATGAATGGCTGAGCCGGAACCCGGGCGACAATGTCCTCTACCTCACCTACGACGCATTGATGACGGACGTCTCAGAGGCGTTCATCTCGAAGAGCGTGAAGGAACTGCGCGCATTCCTCCGCAACACGGATGTTCTCCTCATCGACGATATCCAGCTCCTGCGCGGGCGCAAGCGGACACAGGAAGAGCTTGACTGCCTGATCGACAAGCTGCGCGGCGCGGGCAAGCGGGTGATCGTCGCCGCGTCCATGCCGCCCAACCAGCTTGCCGAGACCGGCATCTCGGCGCGGCTCGCAAGCCGTCTCGCCGGCGGCCTGAGCGTGCCGGTGCAGAAGCCCGACCTCGATCTGCGCATGAAGATCGCGACCCAGTTCGCCCATGAGGCCGCGAAGGTCTCGGGCATCGGGATCGCCCAGCGGCACCTCGAATTCATCGCCCGTCGCTGCGAGGATTCGATCCGCGAACTCGAAGGGGCCCTCAGCCTCGTGCAGGTCGTCACCGAAGCCGAGGCCGATGTGGGCCAGATGCTCACCGACGACCGGCTGAAGCGGGTGCTCGCCGAGCAGATCAACCGCAAGAAGCCCACCCTCACCCCCGAGGCGATCCTCGATTACACCACCGAGGTGTTCGAGATCTCCAAGGACGACATCACCGGCCGCTCGCGCAAACAGCCGATCGTGCGTGCCCGCCACGCCTTCTGCCTCGCGGCGCGAAAGCTTTCGAAATCGCCGCTCACGGTGATCGGTTCGATGATCGGGCGGGACCACACCACCATCATGCATTCGGTCAAGGCCGCGGAGATCCTGGCGGAGACCGATGCGCTCTTCGGCACCCGCATCACGCAGATTTTCGACGAGTTCGAGCAGGCTGGGGACAAGCTTTAACGGCAGGTCCTCTAGCGCTCGCGCGCGAGCTATGCTGATCTCTCCGCCCCCGACTGAGTCGGTGCCCGGCACCGGCGTGAGAAGGAGAGTGGGTCAGTGAAGGTCATCATCGAACGCGGAACGCTGCTCAAGGCGCTCTCGCACGTCCAGTCGGTCGTCGAGCGCCGGAACACCATCCCGATCCTGTCGAACGTCCTTCTTCGGGCGGAGGGCGGGACGCTCTCCCTCACCGCGACGGACCTCGATATCGAAATCGTCGAGCACGTCCCCGCCGACGTGGAGCAGGGCGGCGCCGCGACGGCCGCCGCGGTCACCCTTTTCGACATCACCAAGAAGCTGCCGGACGGCACCCAGGTCGAGCTCGAACGGACCTCGAACGGCCGACTGAGGCTCTCGGCCGGTTCGTCGAACTTCTCTCTCGCCGTCCTTCCCGAAGACGATTTCCCCGCCTTGCCCCAGGCCGGGGAGGGGCAGGAATTTACCATGCCCGCAGATGAGCTGAAGCGCCTGATCGACAAGGCCCGCTTCGCGATGAGCCAGGAAGAGACGCGGTACTACCTCAACGGCATCTACATGCATGCGAGCGAAGAGGCCGGCGAGCCGCTCCTGCGCGTGGTGTCCACGGACGGTCACAGGCTCGCAAGGCTCGACGCCGCCCTGCCGGACGGAGCGCAGGGCCTCGAAGGGGTCATCATCCCGCGCAAGGCCGTTCTCGAACTGAGGCGGCTTCTCGATGACGCTGAAGACGACGTCCGCGTTCTCTCGGCCCCCGGCCGGATGCGGTTCAGTTTCGACGACATCGCCCTGACAACCAAGCTGATCGACGGGACCTTCCCCGACTACGCGCGGGTCATTCCGCAGGGGAACGACAAGATCATGCGGGTAAGTCCCGCAGCCTTCGCGAAGTCCGTGGACAGGGTCTCGACCGTCTCCGCCGACAAGACCCGTTCGGTCAAGCTCGCGCTGGAGACGGACAGGCTGCGCCTCGACGTGAACAGCCCCGAGACCGGGACGGCGACGGAAGATCTCGAGGTGGATTACCGTGGAGAGGGGATCGAGATCGGCTTCAACGCGCGCTATCTGCTCGACATCACGGCGCAGCTTGACGGTGATACGGCGGTCTTCGCCTTCGCCGACACGGCCTCGCCGACCGTCATCACCGAAGAAAACGACAAACAGGCCCTCTACGTCCTGATGCCGCTGCGCGTCTGATCCATCCCGTGCGGAGGATCACCGCTCTCACTCTCAGGGATATCCGCTCCTACAAGGCGTTCGAGACCACGCTGTCAGGCCGCTCGGTGGTCATCACCGGCCCGAACGGTGCGGGCAAGACCAACCTGCTCGAAGCCCTGACCCTGTTCGGGGCCGGTCGGGGTCTGCGCGGGGCGAAGCTCGGCGATATCGTCCGTCAGGGGGCGGAGGACCAGGCAGGGGCCGCGGTGACCCTCACCGGTCCCGATGCGCCCTCCGAGGACACGACACGTCTCGTCGTGACCATCCCGCCGCCCCGCCACGACCGGCGCGAGGTGAGGATCGATGGTGAGCCGACGCGCTCCGCCCGGGCGCTTTCCGATCACCTTCGCTTCCTGTGGCTCACGCCTGCGATGGACAGGCTCTTCGTGGACGCCCCGGCGGAACGCCGGCGCTTTCTCGACCGGATCACCGCCGCGGGGGACAGGATGCATGCGGCGCAGTCGGCCCGCTACGAAAAGGCGATGCGCCAGCGCATGGCGCTTCTCGAACAAGGTGGCGACAGGCGCATCCTCGAGGGCTTCGAGGCGGAGATGGCGAAAGCGGGCGTCGCCATGACCCTCGCCCGAAAGGGCGCCGCCGCAAGCCTTGCCGAAGGGTATGGCGCGCTTCGCGAGGAAGCCTTCCCCCGGGCGAGCCTCGTCATCGAGGGTGATCTCGAACTCCTCCTCGGACAGTATGGCGAGGCGGAGGCCGAAGCGAGGTTCCGCGAGCGCCTGGCCCGCAACCGGGAGACGGACCTGAGGGCAAGACGGACCGTTGCGGGCCCCCACCGCTCGGATCTCCTGGTTACTCATATCGACAAGCAGATGCCTGCGAGGCTCTGTTCCACGGGAGAGCAGAAGGCTCTCCTGATCGGCCTCGTCCTCGCGCGGGCGGTGACGGCGGCGGGACCGGGCGAGGGGGCGCTGGTCCTGCTTCTCGACGAGATCGTCGCCCATCTGGACGAGACCCGGAGAGAGGCGCTCGCGAACATCCTGGGCGGGCTCGGCCTGCAGTCCTTCCTGACCGGAACGGACCCGGAACCCTTCGCGCCTTTCCTCTCCCGCATGGACCACCTCGAACCCCACCGCGGGGGCGTGGCCGGGACGCCGCAAACCCGCTGAATTCCTAGGCTTTGCGGTTATCGGGCGGGGCGTTTCGCCCTTGGGTTCGGAGGCGAAAGCGCCTATATCCCTAAAGGAATCAAGAACAATTATCGAAGGCGGCCCCGCCATGGCATCCCAAGCTACGCCCATCCCCGGAAACGGCTCTTCGTCGGACGATTACGGCGCCCAGTCCATCAAGGTTCTCAAGGGCCTGGACGCGGTCCGCAAGCGCCCGGGGATGTATATCGGGGATACCGATGACGGCTCGGGGCTCCACCACATGGTCTACGAGGTGGTGGACAACGCCATCGACGAGGCGCTGGCGGGCTATTGCGACACGGTCCATGTCATTCTCAACGATGACGGCTCCGTGACCGTGCGCGACAATGGCCGCGGCATCCCGACGGAGATACACGAGGAGGAGGGGGTCTCCGCCGCCCAGGTCATCATGACCCAGCTCCATGCGGGGGGCAAGTTCGACCAGAACAGCTACAAGGTCT
>CAZAFU010000029.1:7309-27058 GCA_964484475.1 uncultured Caulobacterales bacterium
GTGGTCAACGCGCTTTCGGAGCTTCTCAAGCTCAAGATCTGGCGTGGCGGCAAGATCCACGAGATGACCTTCGTCCATGGCGAGGCCCAAGGCGATCTCGAAGTCACCGGCGATACCGACCAAACCGGTACCGAAGTCACCTTCCTTCCCTCCGACAGGACCTTCACCGCGACCGAATTCGACTACGCGACACTCGAGCGACGCCTGCGCGAACTCGCCTTCCTGAATTCGGGACTGAAGATCCTGCTCAGTGACCATCGCCACGCGGAGCACAAGGAGCTCGAACTGTTCTACGAGGGCGGTCTCACCGCCTTCGTCAAGCACATCGACGCGTCGAAAAACGCACTGGTGCCCGAGCCGATCACCATGCAGTCGGAGCGGGAAGGCATCACCGTGGAAGTCGCGATGTGGTGGAACGACAGCTACCACGAGAAAGTCCTTCTGTTTACGAACAACATTCCGCAGCGGGACGGGGGCACCCACCTTGCCGGTTTCAGGGGTGCGCTGACCCGGGTCGTGAACGGCTATGCCCAGAGTTCGGGCCTTCTCAAGCGGGAGAAGGTCTCTCTTTCCGGCGACGATGCGCGGGAGGGGCTGACCGCAATCGTGTCGGTGAAGGTTCCTGATCCGAAATTCAGCTCACAGACCAAAGACAAGCTCGTCTCCTCCGAAGTGCGCCCCGCGGTGGAGACCATCGTCGGCCAGGAGCTCGCTACCTGGTTCGAGGAGCATCCGACAGACGCAAAACGGCTTGTCGGCAAGGTGATCGAAGCGGCGGCGGCGCGCGAGGCGGCGCGGAAGGCGCGCGAGTTGACCCGCCGCAAGGGCGTGCTCGACGTCTCGTCGCTGCCGGGCAAGCTCGCGGACTGCCAGGAGCGCGATCCGGCCAAGTCCGAGCTCTTCATCGTCGAGGGCGACTCGGCAGGCGGGTCCGCCAAGCAGGCCCGGAACCGGGAAAACCAGGCCATCCTGCCCCTCAAGGGCAAGATCCTGAATGTCGAACGTGCGCGCTTCGACAAGATGCTGTCGAGCCAGGAAGTGGGTACCCTGATCACGGCCCTGGGCACGGGGATCGGGCGGGACGACTTCAATATCGACAAGCTGCGTTATCACCAGATCATCATCATGACTGACGCCGACGTCGACGGCGCACACATCAGGACGCTGCTCCTGACGTTCTTCTACCGGCAGATGCCCGAGCTGATCAGGCGCGGCCACCTCTACATCGCGCAGCCGCCGCTCTACCGCGTGGAAAAGGGCAAGTCGTCGCGCTACCTTCTCGATGAGAAGGCGCTCCTGGACTATCTTTACGCGGAAGGTATCGATGGTGCCGTGCTCGTGACCCATGACGGGGTCCAGCGGACGGGCCGCGATCTCGAGGACCTGATCCGTACCTGCCGGACCATCGCGCAGCGGGTCGAGAACTTCCCCGCCTGGATCAGGCGCGACGTTCTCGTGCTGACCGCCCTTTCGGGCCTCCTGCAGGCCGACGAGGGCACCGATGCGCAGCGTGAGGCCCTTTCGGCACAGCTGGACGCGATCTCCGAGATCTACGAACGCGGCTGGAGCGTGGAGTACGACGGAGGCGATCTCGTGATCATGCGGGAAGTCCGGGGCGTGAAGGAGGCGTACCGTCTTGACACTGAAGTCCGCTCGAATACCGATGCGAGGCGTCTCGCCGCGGAAGTCGAGAAGATCCGCGACACCTTCGAGGGGGCTGGGGTGCTTCGCCGGGGCGAGATGGAAACAGTCGTCTACGGACCCCTCGATCTCCTCGACGCCCTGCGGCGAGCCGGCAACAAGGGGGTCGGGCTCCAGCGTTACAAGGGGCTCGGCGAGATGAACCCCGACCAGCTCTGGGAGACGACCCTCGACGCCAATGCCCGCCAGCTCCTCCAGGTGAAGATCGAAGAGGCCGACCGGGCCGACGAGACCTTCACGAAGCTCATGGGCGATGTCGTCGAGCCGCGGAAGCATTTCATCCAGACGCGGGCGCTCGAAGCGCAACTCGATCTCTAAGGGGCGACGAACGACAATCCGCTCCTATATCGAGCCGGTGCCGGAAACGAATGTCGATCCCCTTCTGCCGCCCCGCTTCGCCACCTGGTTCGATGGGCGCGGCTGGAAGCCCCGTGCCCATCAGCTCGAGGTGGTGAGAGAGGCCGAGGCCGGACGCTCGTCGCTGCTCATCGCGCCGACGGGCGGGGGCAAGACGCTGGCGGGGTTCCTGCCGAGCCTTATCGAGCTTGAACGGGCGCCGCGAAACGAGCGCAGCCTTCACACCCTCTACATCTCGCCTCTCAAGGCCCTGGCCATCGATATCGCCCGCAACCTCATGGCGCCGGTGACGGAGATGGACCTTCCCGTGGTGATCGAAAGCCGGACGGGTGACACCAAGAGTTCCGTCAGGCAGCGCCAGCGAACGGCCCCGCCCGACATCCTGTTGACGACACCGGAACAGCTCTCGCTTCTCCTCGCGCATCCTTCCGCGTCCGATCTCTTCTCCGGCCTTCGCTGCGTGGTTCTCGACGAACTCCACGCGCTTCAGAAATCAAAGCGGGGCGATCTCCTCGCTCTCGACCTGGCCCGGCTCTGGACTCTCGCTCCGGGTATGCGGACGATCGGTCTTTCCGCGACCATCGACGACCCCGATCCCCTGCGGCGCTTTCTCGTGCCCCAGGACGGTACCGACGACGCCATGGCGTCACTCGTTAGGGGAAAACGCGGGGTCCGTCCGACTGTAGAAGTTCTGACGCCGGACGAAAATATACCCTGGTCGGGTCATTCGGGGCGACATGCCTTCGATGCGATCTACGAGAAGATCAGGTCGCACACGACGACGCTGGTCTTCACCAACACGAGAAGCCAGGCCGAGGTCTGCTTCCAGGAGCTGTGGCGGATGAACGAGGACAATCTCCCGATCGCGCTCCACCACGGAAGCCTGGCGCGGGAGCAGCGGGAGAGGGTCGAGGCGGCGATGTCCGATGGCTCCCTCAAGGCGGTGGTCTGCACGGCGACCTTGGACATGGGCATTGATTGGGGTGCGGTCGACCTTTGTATCTGCCTCGGTGCGCCGAAGGGTGCATCACGTCTCGTGCAGCGGATCGGCCGTTCCAACCACCGGATGGATGAGCCATCCGCCGCGATCCTCGTCCCCGCGAACCGTTTTGAAGTCCTCGAATGCGTTGCCGCCAAACAGGCCGTGGACGCAGGGCTTCTCGATGGCGAGCCTTACCGGGAAGGGGCCCTCGACGTTCTCTGCCAGCACATCTGGGGCATGGCCTGCGCGGAGCCTTTCGTTCCCGACAGGCTCTACGAAGAGATCATCAGCGCCGCGCCCTACAGGCACCTTGCGCGGCAAACCTTTGACGACGCTCTCGAATTCGTGGCGAGCGGCGGTTATGCCATGCGCGCCTACGACCGGTTCAAGCGCATCGTGAAGATGCCCGACGGACGTATGCGGATCAAGGACCCACGAACGGCCCAGCTCTACCGCCTGAACGCGGGGACGATCGTGGAGATGCCCACCTATAACGTCCGTATAGGTCGGATGGCGCGGAAGGACGGCAGGCCGACTGTCGCCCGCGGCGGGCGTAAGCTCGGCACGATCGAGGAATGGTTCCTGAGCCAGATCAGCCCCGGCGATACCTTCATCTTCGCAGGCGAGGTGCTTCGCTATGAGGGCGTGCAGGACATGGATGTCTTCGTGATCAAGGCACCGCATGAGGATGTCAAAATACCCTCCTGGCAGGGATCGAAATTTCCCCTTTCGTCCTTTCTCGCAAGCCGAGTACGCAGGATCGTCAGTGATCCCGGCCTCTGGCGCGCACTGCCCGGGCCCGTGCGCGAATGGCTCGAGCTCCAGGAGAAGAAGTCCTATCTGCCCAAGCCTGACGAGCTGCTGGTCGAGACTTTCGAACGGGGAGGGAAGTTCTACCTGGTCTGCTACCCCTTCGATGGACGGATCGCGCACCAGTCCCTCGGTACGCTCGTGACGCGGCGGCTCGAGCGGATGGGCCTGCAACCCCTGGGCTTCTGTCCCACCGAATACGCCCTGTCCGTCTGGATGCGGAAAGATCCCGCGGATCTCGACATGGGTGAGCTCTTCGAGCCCGACCTTCTCGGCGAGGATCTCGATCTGTGGCTTGCCGATGCCCAACTCATGAAGCGGACTTTCAGGAACTGCGCGATGATCGCGGGCATGATCGAGAGAAATCATCCGGGCCAGGAAAAAAGTGGCCGGCAGGTGAGTTTCTCCGCGGGGCTCATCTATGACGTCCTGAGGGAGCATCAGCCCGACCACATCCTGATGCGCGCGGCGTGGAACGACGCGGCGGCGGGCTTTCTCGACATCGGCCGGCTCTCCGGCCTTCTCGAGCGGATCGACGGGCATCTGGTGCACCGAAAGCTGGCCCGCGTCTCACCGCTCGCCGTGCCCGTGATGATGGAAGCGGGGCGGGAAACCATCGTCGGGGCTGCGAACGAGGCGATACTGGACGAGCTCGAAAGGGAACTCTTGCAGGAGATGAAAGCTTAGTAGGGCAACCGGAAGAAAGAGGAGACGAGGTGGAGACCCGCTGATGCTGCGTTCTCTTGGACTGTTCCTGCTGCTGGCGGTGCTGCTCGGTGCCTGCGCCTCGCGCATACCCGAGCCCGTTCCCGAGTCCGGTGCCTATTCGCTGCGCTACATCGAGGCGGACTACGATCACTATGTGAGGGTCGAAAGGGTGGGAGCGCCGACTGCCCAAACCCTTGCCTTCGCCCGGCATCCCGAGCGGCGCCTGTGGTCGGCGGCCCAGTGGGACCGCTTCGGCGCGACCCTCTTTCCCAATGACGAGATCGATTTCGACCAGCTCCGCATCCTGCGCGGATCGAGCTTGATCCCTGCCGGGGTCGCTTCGCCGGCCCCGACGGCCCTCGGCGCGTGCCGACGGATCGATCACGACGACTATGCGAAAGTGCAGCAGCGGGTCATCCGGCTCGCGGAAAATCCCGCCAGCCTGGGCAGCAACCTCGCGCTGGTGACCTCCTGCAGCATCCACGAAGGGCTGAACTCCGCCCAGCTTGCGGCGGTCCATCAGAGACCGAACCCGTACCGGCTGCCGACCCGCTACGAAACGGTGGTCGATCTCGACCGCGACGGGCGCGCCGAACAGCGCAGCGTCTCCCTGTCCAATGTCAGCCGCGACGAGATCCAGGATTTCATCGACCGCGAGACGGGGCTCAGCACCAGGGCTCAACGCGCACTGAACCGCCGCCTCGAACGCTACTAGGGTTTCAGTCTGCGGTCGCGGTCTTCCAGCCCTCCCGCTCGCTGCAACGGGCGAAGTAGCCCTGCACCTCGTCGGGGGCATGCTGGAAGATCTTCGCGAATTTCGCGAGGAGCAACATGTAGGCAACGGAGATGTCGGCTGCGCTGAAACCCTGCGGCAGGAGATAGTCGTTGTTCCTGAGCGGCCCGGCGAGTGTCTCGAAACACCTGATGGCTTCACCCTCGGCATAGCGGGCAATGGCCTCGTTGCGCTTCTCCTCCGGGAGGAGGGCGCGGTGGCCGAGGGCGAGGGTCACATACATGCCCATTCCCGCCTCCCCGAAGTGGAGCCATTGCAGGTAGGGACCGTAAGTCGCATCCCCCGGCTTGGGCGCGAGTTTTTCGCCGCCGGGTTTGGTCAGGAGATACTCCATGATGGCCACGCTCTCGAAGAGAATGAGACCGTCATCGTCGATCGCCGGGATCTTGCCCGACGGATTGAGGGACAAGTACTCGTCAGACCGCAGAAATTCCGGTTTGTTCGGAATTTGTACCAGGTCGTAGGGCAGGCCCATCTCCTCGCAAAGCCAGCGCACGCGGACTGATCTGGCGAAACGCGAATGATAGATCTTCAAAGTCATGGCATGTCCTCCTGCCGGATTGTCGCACTGCACGGATTCTTGAGGGCATTGTGTGCGAATATGGCCAGAAGGTCATCCCTTTCTCCTCGTTCGGCTCCGCACGGCAACTAGGTCCTTGGTGTTCTTCTGTTGTAGAAAAAAAGGGAAGACCCGATTATGAAAACTCTGACCGCACTGACCGCTTCGCTCGGTATCGCCGCCATGGGTTCGCTCGCCGCGACCCCCGCCCTTGCTGATCACCACAAGGGCGACAAGGACATGAAGGAGGCGAAGAAGTCCTCCAAGACCATTGTCGGCGTTGCTGGCGACAACGATGATTTCTCGACCCTCGTCAAGGCCGTCACGACCGCCGAACTCGTCGAGACCCTCGAAGGCGATGGTCCCTACACGGTCTTCGCGCCTGACAACGCTGCCTTCGACAACCTTCCCGAAGGCGCTGTCGAGCAGCTCCTGATGGAAGAGAACCGTTCGGCGCTACGCAGTGTGCTGACCTATCACGTCGTCAAGGGCGCCATCCGTGCCAGTGACCTGACTTCCAAGATCGAGGAAAACAACGGCAGCTACGAGGTCTCCACGGTCGAAGGCGAAAAACTCACCGCCAAGATGAAGGACGGCAACGTGGTCCTGATGGACAAGGCCGGCAACACCATCCGCGTGACCGCCACCGACATCGACGCGTCGAACGGCGTCATCCACGTCATCGACACCGTCGCGCTTCCCGTCGCCGACGACGTCTTCTTCACCCCCGACGCCGCCGCGCTGACACCGACCGCGCTCCACGTCATCGACACCGTCGCGCTTCCCGTCGCCGGATAAGCCTTCGGTCGCAGGACTTCAGGGGAAGGCGTTCAGCCTTCCCCGTCTCCCGTGACTTCGTCGAGAAGCACTCCAAGGTTGCGGGCAATGGCGTCGAGGCGCTCCCCTTGGGTTTCGAGGCCCGGTATTCCGTCGCGCAGTGCCCTGATCGACGGGACGGCGACCATCACCTCACCCTCCCTGTTCTCGTAGATGGCCATCCTCAGCGGCAGGACCGCCGAGGCGATCGGCGCTGCCTGCATCAGCGGGGTCCCGATCTGTGCCGATCCGAAGACCACCACCGCCGATGGCTTCAGCGCGAGACCGGCTTCGGCGGCGTTCGCGCTGTGGTCGATCACCGCGAAGACCGTCAGGTCCCGCCGGTCGAGGGCGGCATAGGCGCGCTGCAGGGTTTCATCGTGATCATAGAGGCTCGGCTTGATGACGAACTGGAGGCGCTGGCGCTCCGGCTGGACCGTCCCGACAGTGTCGATCTCGAGATCGTCGTCGACCTTTTCTCCACCGCACCCCCAAAGACCCAGGGCTACGAAAACCATGAGGCCGAGGCCCATCCACCGGTGCCTTGCGCGTTGTTCGGTCATGTCGTGCCTCCCCCCCGGCCGGTTCCTCCGGTGATGTTGCCCCCCTGGCTGATGTCCGCAAGCGCGAGAAGCGCATCCTTTCTCTCCATGGCGGCAACATAGCCTCTCTGAGCGATCTCCTCGTGCTGATCGAAGGCGGCCGGGGAGATGTCGTGCAGGTCCGGCGTGATCCTGACATCGGCGACGTCGATCAGGGCCCTCGCTGCGGAGAGGTGGGCCTGCACGATGTCGAGGGTCGCTGCGGCGGTCTCGAAGAAGTGGGGTTTGCTCATCGCCTTGGCGCGCGCCATGGCGATCTCACGGTCGATGAAGCTGCGGGTATCGCGCAGGAAATTGGCCACGGGCTCGGGCAGGAGGGCTTCGGTCTCGTTGGGCTCCTCGGGCTCGACGAGAACCACCTCGCGGGTCTCGGGCCTGACGAAGCGGCGCAGCGTGACGGCCGTGGTGTTGAGATCCACCGCGATCACCCGGTCGGCGCCCAGCGCCCGGGCGAGGCTCACCGGAACGGGGTTCGAGGCCGCGCCGTCGATCATCCAGCGCTCCGCGCCGCGGAACATGATCGGCGCTGCCTGCATGATGATGGGGATCGCCGCGGAAGCGCGGGCCGCGTCGATGACCGATCCGCTGGTGAGCCAGACTTCCTGTCCCGTGGCGAGGTCCGTCGCGACCGCCCCCCATGGGCGGCTCAGTTCGTTGATGTCCCTGTCGGCGTGACGGAAACTCTCATAGGCGCGGGCCGGGTTCACGAGGCCGCCGGCGCCGACCGAGATCGCGAACTGGCCAAGCGCACCGATCGGGCCGAGAGAGCGGGCCCAGGCGAGAAACTCGTCCCAGATGTCCAGCCGCCGCGCCGCGGAGACGAGAGCCCCCACCGAGCAGCCCGCCTCGACCTCGACATCGATTCCAAGCTCGTCCAAGGCCTTGAGGACACCCACATGGGCCCAGCCCCGGGCTGCCCCCGAACCCCACGCCACCCCGATGGTGGGAGAGTGATTTTCCATGCTGCTCCCTTCGCGAAGCGGCTGATAAGAGTTTCGCAAGGTCCGTTAACGTCGAAGTAACGCTCGGTCTCGCAAAAAAGTCGCAGACTCCTTAAACGGGAGTCGTCCGTCCGGATTCGGGCACCGCAGGACTAAAGAGGTCAGGATGGCAGAAGCCGCCAAGTCACCGCAATTTCGTTTTCGGCGCGGCGTGCGCAAAGCGGTGCTCAAACAGGGCAAGGAAAAGGACGGGCAGCTTGGCGAGGCCATGCGTTTTGCGCCCTCCGCCGAGGACCGCGATACCGAGCAGGATTTCGACGCGATCCTGCAAGAGGCCCTCAAGTCCGATGACGCTCCGCGATCCCAGCTTACCGAGCAGGAAACCGAAGACGCAGCCGCCATGGCCCAGCGCCTGGCCGAGCGCGTCCGGCGCGCGCGGACCGAAAAGGACAGGCCCGCCCTCGCCGAGGCCCGTGCGGCAATCGCCGCGAAGGTGCAGCCCGAAGAGGACGAGGATCTTGCCGAACCGGCCGACCTGCAGCGGCTGATCGAGGCGCGGGAAACCATGGCTAAGGTGCCGCCCCAGCGCCCGGAGGTCCTCGCGCCCGAGACCGCCAGGGAGGTCCCTCCCAATCTCAACATTCCCGAGCCGGCAGCGCCGAAACAGGCCTTCATCTCAGAAGACACGCCGCAGGCGAAACTCTCCGCGTTCGAGGACCTCGAAGACGAGAAGGAAGAGCTCGCAGCGCTCAGGAGCTTCGAAAAGGAGGAGGTCCGGCCCGAACTCAAGCCCCTCCCCAGCGAGGACGACGAGACCGAAGCGCCGGCGAGCGAGCTCCAGGACGAGCATGCCGAGGCCTTCAAGCGCCTTCTCGAAGAAGGGGCTTTCGACAACAGGGACGACGACGCCCCCGACCGCGACGAAGACGACCGGCGCGGCGGTCGCGGACCGGTCGGTCCCACCAGCAAGGTTTCCCAGCGGGTCGCCAACGAGGAGGGCGAGCGTCGCACGCCGTTCCTTCCGGCCCTGGTCGAGCGGCTGACGCCGCTCGCGATCTGGCTTTCCCTCAGCCTTGTCGTGGGATCTCTTGTCTATGGTGCGTGGGCGGGCGGGGTCGATGTGATCGTCGCTTCGCTCTTCGGTGGCGGGCTCCTGACCTTCGGGACCATCCTGATCGTTGCGGGTGCCGTGAAAAGCTATTCACCCATCCTTCTGACCGGCTTCCTCTTCAGGCGCACCCGCCGGTCCCGGCACGAAGCCGCCGTTCTTGCGGGCGGGGACATCCTCCAGTCGCTCGGGCTTGCCGAGGGGATCATCGACGCCGACGCCGATGCGAGGCTCGTGACCACCCGGGACGGTGTCGTGGTCTACGCCAACGACGCCTACCTCCGGATCGCCGAGGAGGCGGGTGTCCGGGGCGCGACGGGCCTTCCGCCCCGGATCGATCGCCTGTTCGGTCAGTCGGGCACCGAGAGCTCGAAGATGTTCCGTCTCGCCAAGGCGTGCCGTTCGGGCGAGCCGGCGGAAGAGATGCTGACACAGGCCATGGGCCGGGCTCTTCAGGGGCAGAAGGGCGAGCTGCCTCTCCGCCGCTTTTCCGTCCATGTCCGGCCGATGCGCCCGGCGGGTGACGGTCAGACCTATGCGGCCTGGCGCCTTCAGGAGCTTGAGATCGACCGGCAGCAGGACGTTCTGAAGTCCGCCTACTTCAACTATCCGCGCCCGGTGGTTGCGCTGGAACGCTCCGGCGCCTTCGCCTGGATGAACCAGGCGGCAGCCACACTCTTCGGCACGAAGCCGGGCCAGGCCATGTCGCTCGGCGACGTGGTGCTCGGCGAGGTGAAACCGATCCTGAACCACCTCTGGCAGGCCCAGCCCGAAGAGCACGAGGCGCGCATCCGCGACCGCTCCTCCGGCGGCGATGCCAATTCCAAGGACGTGATCCTGACCCCGTTCTCCCGCGGCGGGCCCGGCGAGGGCTTCGTCTGCATCGAGGTGGCCGAGAAGAACCGGTTCGGCGGTGAGCCGGCGGCCAGCACGGCGGGTTCGGACGTTACCGACGCCCCCTTCGGCGTGGCGGTTCTCGAGGGCGAGATCGCGGCCGACACCAAGGTCACCTATGCCAATGGCCTCTTCAAGGAGTACTTCTCCGGCTCCGGCGAGGGTCTTCGGCTGTCGCAGGTCCTCTCCACGACCGCCATCGAGGACATCGCCGCCGCGCTGCGCGGCAAGTCGGCGAGTCGCGCCCTGACCAAGCCGGTCGAGGTCACCGTCGGCGATGGCCAGGCAGCGCATATCTTCCGCATCTTCGCCAGGCCGGTGCGCCGCCGCCGCGGGGCCTACGGACCACGCCAGACCGTCCTTTACGCGGTGGACATCACCTACCAGCGGCGCATGGAAGAGGACTCGACCCAGGCCCAGAAGCTGCAGCAGATCGGGCAGATCGCGGGCTCCGTCGCGCACGATTTCAACAACCTGCTCGTTGTGGTCATGGGCTCCACGGAGCTCCTGATGCGAAACCACCCGGTGGGCGATCCTTCCTACCGCGACCTCTCGATGATCTACGAGACGGCGCAGCGGGCACAGAACCTCACCCGGAACCTGCTCGCATTCTCCCGGAAACAGACCCTCAAGCCGGAAGTCTGCTCGGTGACGGAGCTCCTCAACGACTTCACCCCGGCCCTGAAGCGCTACGTATCGGAAAAGGTCGCCCTGAACGTCGTCCACGGACGGAACATCCCCGAGATCAAGGCCGACAAGCAGCAGATTCACCTGGCGGTGATGAACCTCGCCGTGAACGCCCGCGATGCGATGCCGAATGGCGGCTCGCTGAATATCGAGACCAAGCACGTCCTCGCCGACGACATCCTCGACTACGGCTACGAGGTGCTCGAGGATGTCGATCATGTCCTGATCGAGGTGTCCGATACCGGCGGCGGGGTTCCGGCCGAGCATGCGGACCATATCTTCGAACCCTTCTACACCACCAAGGGCGAGGGGCAGGGAACGGGGCTCGGTCTCTCCACGGTGGCCGGCGCGATCGCCCAGATGGGCGGCCGCATCTTCCTGCACAACCGCCTCGGCGAGGGCGCGACCTTCCGGATCTTCCTGCCCGCCGTCACCGCCGAGGAAGCTGCCGCCGCGGCCGAGCGCCGCCGCGCCCAGACCCGGGTCGAGGAAACCTCCGACCCGACCGGCAAGGGCCGTATCCTCGTCGTGGAAGACGAAGACGGCGTCCGCAGCATCGTCGTGCGGGCCCTCGGCATGTGCGGCTACGAGATCATCGAAGCCGCCGACGGCGAGGAAGCGCTTGAACTGCTCGAGGAGGACGACGAGCGTTTCGATCTCGTGCTGACGGACATCATGATGCCGCAGATCGATGGCCCGACCCTGATCCAGGAAGCCGGCGAGCGTCTCAAGGGTGCCAAGGTCGTCTTCATGTCAGGCTATGCCGAAGCCACCATGCGCGAGAAGCTCAATACGATCGAGGGTGCCCGCTACCTGCAAAAGCCCTTCACTCTGGCGAGCGTCGCCGCGGTGGTCAAAGAGGCCCTGTCGGGTCAGCGCTGACGAACCGGCGTTCTTCAATGCCGTCTCCGGCCTCCTTGCGGAAGCCGGATCTGTCGCAAAGATCATATTGCAATCAAGGGTTTGCCGGCGCAGAACCGGGATCATCAGCTGGCCCTTCCGGGCCAGCCCCGGGAGCTGGACCAGTTTGCTGCACTGCGACATCACGTAACTGCGGGACTGCACAAAAGGCCCCGGCGGCTGCAATGCGGCGGATCAATCAGCCGGGTTTCGGTCTATTCTTTCTTTCCGGCTCGGCATGACAGAACGAGAAGGACATTCCACCTTGGACACGCTGGACAGTCGTCCCCTTGTCCCGCTGTCGGCCCTCGATGCGCTCCAGGCGCAGGCGGTCGAAGCAGGGATCGACGTGGCGCTTCTGACCTCCGAGCTGGCGCTCGGCGAAGGAGAGAACCTCGCTTCTCAGCGCCTCGACCTCGTCACCTACCTCAAGCTCCAGGCGAGGCTCACGGCAGCCTTGCAGGACGAAACCTGCCGCCTCTCCAAGCGCCAGCTCCTGTCGGGCTCGACCGAGCTGGCGTTGTCGCGGCTGCCTGCAAGAGGGCACCTGAAGGACGCGATGGAGGCCGTGGCCCGTTCCTACAACCTCCTGCATGGCGGCGAGTTCAACCGCGTCGAGGAGCGCGGCGAGGAGCTCGCCTTCGTCATCGACGACGCGGACTTCCCCTACGCTGTCGATGACGAGGAGCAGCGCCTCTTCGTGATGGAGACGACGCTCCTCTTCGTTCACGCGCTTCTCCGCCTGATCGCGCCCACCGCCGCGGCTGGTGGATGGTGCGGGATCGAACTCCGCCGCGCGACGCCAACGGCGCGGGTGCCGTTCGACGACTTCGTTCCGGTCCGATACGGCTGCCGCCGCTATGCCGTGATCTACAGGGGTGCTGTGTCCCAAAGGGTCGTGAACTTCCCGCCGCCGGGCGCGATCACCCTCGAAAGCGTGACCGAGGAGGAAATCAGGATCCTCAGGGGCGGCCACGACGACCGCACTCTCGCAGGACGGGTCCGGATGCTCATCGAGGAAGGCGCCGCCGACCAGACCGCGGTCGCCGAAGCCATCGGCATGTCCGTGGCGACCCTCAGGCGAAGGCTCGTCGATGAGGGGTCGAGTTTCCGCTCGCTGCGCATGACGGTGCTGCAACGCCAGGCGGAAGCCCTTCTCAAGACCAGGATGCCGCTGGCGCAGATCGCGGAACGGCTCGGGTTTTCCGACGTCCGGAGCTTCTCGCGGGCGTTCAAGGGCTGGACCGGCAAGACACCCAACGACATGCGCAGGGCCCACCGTCTCTGAGCGCGAATGTCCCCTACGTATGAGTTATCGGGTCATTTTCGCTCATGCCGTTTCCCCATACTCTCCTTGCAAAAATGCAATGCAGGGGAGGATTCCGTGAAAGCATTCGATACCAGCGCCAAGGGTGCGCTCCTACTTTCCGTGGCCGCCGCCGTCTGGTCGCCCATGGCTTCGGCCCAGTCGGTCGCACCGGCTTCGGACGATGCAGCGATCGACGACCAGATCGTCGTCACCGCCCGGCGCCGCGGTGAAAGCCTGCAGGACGTCCCCCTCGCCGTCACTTCCATCAGCGGCGAACAGCTGCAGGAGCTCGGCACTCCGGACATCACCTACATCGCCCAGACCACGCCGAACGTGACCCTCGAGGTCAGCCGGGGCACCAACACGACCCTGACCGCGTTCATCCGCGGCGTCGGCCAGCAGGACCCCGTCGCAGGTTTCGAGAACGGTGTCGGCATCTATATCGACGACGTCTATCTCAACCGTCCGCAGGGTGTCGTTCTCGATATCTACAATGTCGAGCGGATCGAAGTCCTGCGGGGCCCGCAGGGTACGCTCTACGGCCGGAACACCATCGGCGGCGCGGTGAAATACATCACCAAACGTCTCGGCGACGAGCCGAGCCTCAATGTCCGCGGCCAGGTCGGAACCTTCAACCAGCGCGATATCATCGCGACGGCAGAGCTTCCCGTCAGTGACATCCTCCGTGTCGGAGCCTCGGTGGCGAAGTTCGACCGGGACGGCTTCGGCGAGAACATCACGACGGGTGCGGAGAACTACGACAAGGACATCTTCGCCGCGCGCGGGACCGTCGAATTCGAACCGAACGACGCGCTCTTCGTTCGCCTGATGGGCGACTACATCAAGGACGAGTCCAGTATCCGGGGCGGCTTCCGGGAGATCCCGGACCTGACCGATCCGGGCTCCATGCTGCTCGACGATGTCTTCGACACCGCTGGCGGGATCGAAGGTCCCAACGAACTCGAGGCCTTCGGCCTCGCTCTCACCGGCGAGCTCCGCCTCTCCGACAGCCTGACCCTCAAGTCGATCACCGCCTACCGTGACGACGAGACCGAAACCCAGATCGATTTCGACGCTCTGCCCGCGCCCGATCTCGACGTTCCGGCGATCTACGAAAACGATCAGTTCACCCAGGAAATCCAGCTGACCTATGAGGGCGGCAACGGCATCAGCGGTGTTGCGGGCCTGTTCTATATCGACGCGAACGCGCTGACCAATTTCGACGTGCTGCTCGGTACCCTGGTTCCCGGCCTTCCCGGCTTCAACGCCAACACCTTCGGCGATGTCGATACCGAGAGCTGGGCGGTGTTCGGCGACTTCAGCTTCGATCTCGAGCGCCTGATCGGGCTTCAGGGCTTCGAGCTCTCCATCGGCGGACGCTATACCGAGGACGAGCGCAGCTCGCGCGTCCTTCGCCGCAGCTTCCTCTCGGGCCGTACCCCCGAGCTCGGCGGGAATCCGGATGCCCAGATTCCGTTCGGTGCGCCGACTTCGGACTTCGATGGGTCGGCGACCTACACCAACTTCGACCCGCGGGTCTCGCTGTCCTGGAACCCCGTTCCGCAGCACAACTTCTACGCCACCTACAGCCAGGGCTTCAAAGGCGGCGGCTTCGACCCACGCGGCCAGACCACATCCGCTCCGGACACGGACGGTGACGGCGCGGTCTCCGAAGATGAAATCTTCGAGTTCATGGCTTTCGAACCGGAAACGGTGAACAGCTACGAGCTCGGCTGGAAGTCGCGCCTGTTCAGCGGCCGCCTCACCAACAACGTTGCCGTCTTCTTCGCCGACTACGAAGATATCCAGATCCCCGGATCCTTCGGCGGCGAGGACGCGCAGGGCAACCAGACCTTCATCGGCGTCACCACGAACGCAGGCGCGGCGGAGTTCTACGGCTTCGAACTCGAAGGCAACCTTCTGTGGTCGGATGATGTCTCCGGTATCGGCGACAGCTTCTCGACGGCCTACAGCCTCGGCCTGATGGATGCGGAGTACACCGAGTTCGAGACCCTCGATGCGGGTCAGCCCTTCGATGCCTTCGAAGTCCGGGTGGTCCAGAACACTCCCGACACGACGGCATCGCTGACCACGAACTACAGCCGCCCGCTGCTTGACGGCAGCCTCAGCTTCCTGACGGTCACGTCCTATCGTTCGAGCGTGAACCAGTTCGAGATCCCGAACGCGTTCATCGACCAGGACGGGTACACTCTCTTCGATGCGAGCCTCGTGTGGAACTCGGCCGATGGCCGATACCAGCTCGGCCTGCACGGCAAGAACCTGACCGACGAGGAATACAGGGTTTCGGGCTACAACTTCCTGGCCCAGAACCAGGGAGGCGAGTTCCTCGAGCCCCCCACCCCGACGCTCGGGACCACGGGTGTCGCGACGGCGTTCTACGGCGCTCCGCGTCAGGTCTTTGCGACCTTCGAAGTCAACTTCTAAGGCAGCAGGGGAGCGGGCACCCGGCCCGTTCCCCGCTCGCGAGCTGATCCCATGCGCAATCTGTTGCTAGGCATCGCTGCCGTCCTGTTCGTTGCGGCAGGCGGTTATGCTGCCTTCGTCTATTTCGCAGGCAACGAGGACCCCGCGGCCCTCGAGGCGGCCTATGCGGAACCCGAGGACCGTTTCGTGGAGGTGGAGGGCCTGCGCGTGAGGATAAGGGAGCAGGGGCCGGAGGGGGCACCCGTCCTCCTCATGCTGCACGGGTTCACCTTCAGTCTTGAAAGCTACGACCAGCTCGCGGGCCTCCTCGACGACCAGTACCGTGTCGTGCGTTACGACCTGCGGGGCCACGGCCTGACCGGGCCCGACCCCCAGAAACGCTACGCTCCGGACCAGCGGGCTGCGCATATCGGCGAGATCATGGATGCCCTTGCCATCGAAAGGGCGAGCATTGTCGGAAATTCCCTTGGCGGGCTCGCGGCGTGGCGCTTCGCGGCCACTTCGCCCGACCGGGTCGACCATCTCGTGCTGATCAGCCCCGGCGCGTACCCGATGAATGGCGTGGGTGACGAGCCCGCACCGGTTCCGCCTGCCCTCGAAGCCTATTTCCGCTACGTCCCCCAAGCAGGTCTCGATGCGTCGATCGGTCGGATCTACGCCGACCCCGAAGCGGTTTCCGAAGAGCGGCGTCAGCTCCTTGGCGACATGATGCGCCGCGAGGGCAACGGCCAGGCCTTCGTTGACGCCCTGAAGGTCTTCACGCTGCCCGATCCCGAACCGATGCTGGACGGTATCGACACGCCGACGCTGATCCTCTGGGGGGAAAGCGACATGGTGATCGACCCGGCACAGGGTGAGGCCATGGTCGAGGCCATGCCCCGGGCTCGGCTTGAGACCCTCCAAGGGGTCGGACACGTGGCCCATGAGGAGGCGCCCGGGGAGGTTGCCGAGTTGATCCGTTTCTTCCTCGAGGAGGGCGAGGGTCGATGAAAGGAACGGCGATGGCGGATGAAAGCGCGAAGAAGGAGGGCTCGGCCTACCGCGCCTATGTCCTTTTCATCCTGATCGTCGTCTACACCTTCAATTTCATCGACAGGCAGATCCTTTCGATTCTCGCCGTCCCGATCAAGGCGGAACTGGGGCTCAGCGATACCCAGATCGGCCTGATGAGCGGGCTGGCCTTTGCGCTGTTCTACGCAACCCTCGGTGTCCCGATCGCGCTGCTAGCGGACCGGAAGAGCCGGGTGATGATCATGAGCATCGCCCTGACGCTATGGTCGGCGATGACAGCCGTCTGCGGCCTGGCGCAGAATTTCGGCCAGCTCTTCCTCGCCCGTCTCGGCGTCGGGGTGGGTGAGGCAGGAGGCGTTGCGCCGGCCTACTCGCTGATTGCTGACTATTTCCCGCCCCGTTCGAGGGCGCGAGCTCTTTCCTTCTATTCCCTGGGCATCCCGGTCGGCAGCGCGTTGGGTATCGTTCTGGGCGGTATTCTCGCGGATATCCTCGACTGGCGCGCGGCTTTCTTCATTATGGGGATCGCCGGGTTGATCCTCGCACCGATCTTCAAGCTGACGGTCCGGGAACCTGAGCGCGGACGGTTCGATGCCCAGCCCGCATCCCCGTCCAGGGCCGGTGTCGGCGAGGTCCTGTCGGTGCTCGTGCGCAAGCCGAGCTTCTGGCTTCTCTCCGTCGGCGCCGCTTCGTCGTCGATGATGGGCTACGGCCTCATCCTCTGGCTGCCCTCGTTCCTGGTCCGCAGTTTCGGTGAGGCGCTACCGGGCTTCTTCGCTTTCATGCCGGGGGCCATCCTGCCCGAAAATCCGAGCGCGCTGTCCTATGCCAGCTATTTCTACGGCGCGATCCTGCTGGTGGGCGGCAGTTTCGGCATCCTCGCCGGGGGGTTCCTGAGCGACCGCTATGGCGAGGCGAGAAAGTCCGCCTACGCGATCGTGCCGGCCGTCGCGTTTGTCCTGACCATGCCGCTCCTGGTGGCTGGCCTCCTGACCCCCAATCTCGGTCTCGCCTTCGTCGTCTTCATGGGTGTGCAGGCGCTGAGCCTCGTCTGGCTCGGTCCCGTCATCTCGGCGTTCCAGCACCTTGTCCCGTCTCACATGCGGGCGACCGCATCGGCGGTCTTTCTCCTGATCAACAACCTGATCGGCATCGGGGTCGGGCAGACGGTGACCGGATGGATCTCCGACGTGCTTTCTGCGCAGTATGCGGAGGAAAGCCTGCGCTACGCCCTTCTCGCGGGCTCGAGTTTCTACCTCGTCGCGGCGCTCTTCATGTTCCTAGCGGCGTTGCGGCTTTCGAAGGACTGGGAAAGGGGCTGAGGGCCGAGGGTCCTTCGGCTTCCGGCAGGAGCGAAATCGCCTTTGGCGGACCGTGGCGCCGCGGACATCAGCCAAGGCCGGTACCGTGGCGGTTCAGGAACTCACTTTCTGGCAGGGTATTTGGCCCTCAGTTCCTTGATGAGCTCGCGGTTCCTCCTGAAGCGCGCGATTTCAGAAGTGGCCTGCTCTCGCAGCCAGCGGGCGCGTTCGACTTCAAGGGAAACGTCGGTGTGGAAACTCATTGCCCATGCTGACAGGATGCCGGGCTGTTACGTTGCGTTCGATCAACCTATCGGGTCGGCCTGCCGGTCTGGCTGAATGCTCATCTCCACCGCCGAAGCGCTCGCGTTCATTCGTTTCGGGCTGAGATAAAGGATGGATGAGCGTGGCTTTCCGCGGCGCCCGTCTTCCCGGCGAGCGACCGGGTTGCTCCCGCAGTCCAGAGACCAGCTGACCGCAGGAGCGGTGCGCCTGCCTCGACCGGATTTCCGCAGACGGGCGACGCGAACCCGGAACACGCACTCAAGTAGCGAGTGCGAGCGAGCGGTAGTGCCAGGAAAATGGTGGAGCTGGACGAGACGAAGGCGAACCAGCGACAAAGGCGCGACTGCGCCTCGGGCGGTCAGCCTGCCCACTCGGAGATGCCACGCATCGTGAGAGAAAAGATGGTGGAGCTAAGCGGAATCGAACCGCTGACCTCTTGAATGCCATTCAAGCGCTCTACCAACTGAGCTATAGCCCCGCACGCCTGCGCGCGAGCCGCGCACATAGCCAGAGGCGCGAAGCGATGCAAGAGGAAGATCGCGAAACCGTTCCGATCTTCCCCGGTTTTCGGAAGGTCCGTCCGATCAGGCCGCGTCCTCCTTCGAGGCAATGAACCCGCCGGACTGACGTTGCCAGAGCCTCGCATAGATGCCGTTCTTCTCAAGCAGGCTGGTATGGGTGCCCTCCTCGACGATCTCCCCCTCGTCGAGCACGATGAGCCGGTCCATGGCCGCGATGGTCGACAGGCGGTGTGCGATGGCGATCACGGTCTTGTCGGCCATCAGGTCCTCCATCCGGTCCTGGATGGCGGCCTCGACCTCGCTGTCGAGGGCGGACGTCGCCTCGTCGAGAACGAGGATCGGAGCGTCCTTGAGGATCACCCTCGCGATGGCGATCCGCTGGCGTTGCCCGCCTGAAAGCTTGACCCCACGCTCGCCGACATGGGCATCGAGCCCGCGGCGGCCCTTCTTGTCCTCGAGTCCGGCAACGAAGTCCCACGCCTCCGCCCGCCTGGTCGCCGAGATCACCGCGTCCTCGGTCGCCTCGGGCCGTCCGTAGGCGATGTTCTCCCGGATCGAGCGGTGCATGAGGGCGGTGTCCTGGGTCACGACGCCGATCTTCTCGCGGAGACTGTCCTGGGTGACGTCCGCCACGTTCTGGCCGTCGATCAGGATCTCGCCCTCCTTCAGGTCGTGCAGCCGCAGGAGCAGGTTGACGAGTGTCGACTTGCCGGCGCCGGAGCGGCCGACCAGGCCCACCTTCTCACCCGGCGCGATGGTCAGGTTCAGGTTGCGGATGACCTGCTTGTCCTCGCCATAGCGGAAGTGGATGTCCCTGAAGGCGATCTCGCCCCGGCTGACCGTGAGAGCCCGGCTCGAGCGGTCGAGCACCGTGAGAGGCGCCGCGATGGTTTCCATCCCGTCTTCGGTCATGCCGATATTCTCGAAGAGGTTCGCAACCTCCCACAGGAAGAAGTGACTGATGCCCTGGAGCCTCAGGGCAAGCCCCGCGGCAAAGGCGACGGCCCCGATGGTGATCA
>CAZAFU010000030.1:0-24811 GCA_964484475.1 uncultured Caulobacterales bacterium
CGCGGAGTCCCGCACCTGATGCTTCTCGACGACCTTCCCGTCCTGCCGGTGATCCTGCCGCTACTCGCGGCGCCGATCTGCCTGCTGCTGCCGAACAGCCGCTTCTCCGGCGTCTTCGCGACGATCATCGCCTGGGCGAGCTGCGCGCTGTCCGGGGTGCTGCTTCTCGACATCATCCGCGAAGGGACGGCTGAATATGCCCTTGGCGGCTGGGCTGCTCCCCTCGGCATCGTCTACCGCATCGATCTTGCCGGCGGCATCGTGATGACCCTCGTCGCGGCCATGGCGTCGGTCACCTTCCCCTATGCGATCGAAAGCGCGAGGGACGAGGTCAGCGAAGGGCAGACCAGCGCCTTCTTCGCGATGTTCCTGATCTGCTTTTCAGGCCTGATGGGCGTCGTTGCCACCGGGGATGCCTTCAACGTCTTCGTCTTTCTCGAGATCAGTTCGCTGTCGACCTACACCCTCGTTGCGATGGGTGCCCGGCGGGACCGGCGCGCCCTGACGGCGGCGTTCACCTACCTGATCCTCGGCACCATCGGGGCGACCTTCTTCGTGATCGGCCTCGGGCTCCTCTACCAGGTGACGGGCACGCTCAACATGCTCGACATCCACGAGCAGCTGATCGGCAAGGACAACCGGGTCGTACGCGCAGGCTACGCCTTCATCGTCACGGGCATCGCGCTCAAGCTGGCGATGTTCCCCCTGCACCGGTGGTTGCCCGACGCCTACACCTATGCCCCTTCGCCGGTGACGGCCTTTCTGGCCTCGACTTCGACCAAGGTCGCGATCTACGCGATGCTGAGGTTCCTGTTCACGGTCTTCGGCTTCCAGTTCAGCTTCGCGAATGTCGCCCTCGAGTTCTTCCTGATCCTCGGCCTCGTCGGCATGTTCGTCGCCAGCGCCGTGGCGATCTTCAAGGACGACGTGAAGGCCATTCTCGCCTACTCCTCGGTTGCGCAGATCGGGTACATGCTGCTGGGCATCAGCTTCGCGACGACCTTCGGCGTGGGTGCGGCCCTGACCCATGTGGTCAATCACGCCGTGATGAAGGCGGCACTGTTCCTCGCGGTGGGGGCTGTGTTCTTCGCCACGGGCTCGCACAGGCTTTCCGCCTACAAGGGGCTCGGCAAGGCGATGCCCTGGACCACCGGCGCTTTCCTCGTCGGCGGGCTGTCGCTGATCGGCGTGCCCCTGACGGCGGGCTTCATCTCCAAATGGGTCCTGATCCAGGCGGCCTTTGACAGCGTCCTTTCCGTCCCCAGCCTCGTCATCGTGCTGATGATCGTCGCGTCATCGCTCCTCGCCGTCGCCTATGTGGGCCGGATCGCGTGGACGATGCTCCTCGAGGATCCCGCCCCCGGTGCGACCTTCAAGAAGGTTCCGGTCTCCATGCTGGCCCCGATGCTGCTTCTCGCTGCCGCCAACATCTACCTCGGCATCAATGCCGGATGGCTTGTCGACCTCACCCGTTCGGCGGCGGAGAGTCTCCTCGCCACCGGGCTCGGTTTTGGGGGAGCGTCCTGATGGCTTCTCTCTTCACTCTCCTTCCGGCGGATACGGCGCTGATCTCAAGCCTCGTGATCCCGCTGCTCGCGTTTCCGCTGATCGCGCTTCTCGACCGCTCGCCGAATATCCGCGAGGCGGTGACGATCACGGCGGGTGTCCTCACGCTCTACTGCACACTGACGGTCTTCATCGCGGTGGGGGCAGGGCAGAGGCCCGCCATCGAACTCCTCGAGATCATGCCCGGGCTTTCCCTGGGCTTCGAGGCGGAACCCCTCGGCGCGCTTTTCGCCCTGATCGCTTCGGGCCTCTGGATCGTCAATTCCTGCTATTCGATCGGCTACATGCGCGGCCATGGGGAGCACGGACAGACCCGCTTCTACATGGCGTTCGCCGTGGCGATCCCGGCGGCCCTGGGCATTGCCTATGCCGCGAACCTCCTGACCTTCTTCCTCTTCTACGAGGCGTTGACGCTGTCGACCTTCTCCCTCGTCACCCATGAGCGCGACGCTGCCGCCAAGCGGGGCGGCCGGATCTATCTCGGGATCCTGATGGGAACGTCGATCGGCCTCCTCCTGCCCGGGGTGATCTGGGTCTATGGGCTGACCGGCAGCACCGACTTCGTCCTCGGCGGTATCCTCGCCGACGTGATCGCCCCGACCTCTGCGATCTTCGGGATCATCCTGGCGCTCTTCGCCTGGGGCACGGCGAAGGCGGCGCTGATGCCGTTCCACCCCTGGCTCCCCAACGCCATGGTGGCCCCGACACCCGTTTCGGCCTTCCTGCACGCGGTGGCGGTGGTGAAGGCCGGGGTCTTCGGCATCCTGAAGGTCAGCATCTACACCTTCGGCATCGTTCCGCTCAGCCAGTCCATGGCGGCTGATATCATCCTCTACGTTGCAGCGGCGTCGATCCTGATCGCGTCGGCCATCGCGATGACACAGGACAACCTCAAGGCACGGCTCGCCTATTCCACCGTCAGCCAGCTCAGCTACGTGACCCTCGGCGCCATGCTGGCCACCAAGATGGGAGTCTTCGGCGGCGGCACCCAGATCGCGGCCCACGCGCTTGGCAAGATGACCCTGTTCATGTGTGCAGGCGCGATCGCCACGGCCCACCACAAGAAGTACATCTCCGAAATGCGGGGCCTGGGCCGGGTGATGCCGTTCACCTTCATTGCCTACATCATCGGTGCCTGCTCCATCATAGGCCTGCCGCCCATGGCGGGGGCCTGGCCCAAGTTCTTCCTCATGCTCGGCAGTGCACAGGCGGGTGAGCTTTTCCTGATCGCGGTTCTGATCATCTCGAGCCTGATGAACATCGTCTACCTGCTGACCCCGGCGGCCCGCGCCTTCATGGATCCCCTGCCGGCCGGGATGCCCAGCGAGCGGGCCGAGGCGCCGGCCTTCTGTCTCGTACCGGCATGGGTAACGGCGGTGGGCTGCGTCATTCTCTTCCTCCTGATGGGCGATCTCGTCCGCTACCTCGAACCGTTGGTGGAGGGTCTATGAGCCACGATCACAGGGACATCCTGCCCGAGGAACGTTCGGTCTTCGAAAGGCCCGGCACCCTCAAGGCCATCTGGATCGGCCTTCCGGCCGCCTGCGCCTTCTTTGCGCTGATGAACATTGTCCTCGCGATGAGGGGCAAGACCCACCCCCATTTCACGATCGATGCCTTCCCCGTTTTCTACGGCGTGGTCGGTTTCGTCAGCTTCGCCTTCATCGTTCTCGCCGGGCAGCACCTGCGGAAGATCCTGATGCGCCCCGAAGGCTATTACGACGGCGCGGAAGCCGAACATCCCCGCGTGGGCACTGACGACCAGGTCTCGGTGCAGGATATCGACATGGGAGAGACACGATGATCCCGTTCCTCCCCGCGGAGACGAACCCCGCCGTCATCCTGATGGTCGCCGGCGTCGTCGCCGCCTTCTTCGGGCCCACGGTGCGAGGCGTGATCGGTCTCGGTGCTGTTCTCCTGGGTTTCCTGCAACTCCAGTCGCTCGGTGTCGGCACCATGGGCGATGCCCAGATCTACGGCGTTTCGGAGGTGATGGGTTACACCTTCATGCCCCTCCGGCTCGACAAGCTGGCCGTGATCTTCGCCACGATCTTCCATATCGTGACGGTCATCAACGTCATCTACGGCTGGCGCCATGCCACCCGCCTCGAAAGCGCGATGGGCCTGATCTATGCCGGTTCGGCGATCGGCGGCGCTCTCGCCGGTGATCTCCTGACCCTCTTCGTCTACTGGGAGATCGCGGCGATCTCCTCCGTGTTCATCGTCTGGTCCGGCGGCGGTCATGCCGCGTTCAAGGCGGGGATGCGCTATCTCGTGGTGCAGGTCCTTTCCGGCCTCTGCCTCCTGGGCGGGATCGTGATCCACCTCTTCCGCGGGGGAAGTTCCGAGTTCGGTGCCTTTGACCTGGTCGGGCAGGCGGGCGTCGATCCTGCTGCCGCGCTGATCCTGTTCGGCTTCGCGATCAAGGCGGCGTTCCCGTTCCTGCATACCTGGCTTCAGGACAGCTATCCCAAGGCCTCGGCGGTGGGGGCCGTGCTTCTCTCCGCCTACACCACCAAGCTTGCGATCTACACGCTGGCGCGGGGCTTTGCGGGCACGGACATCCTGATCCCCATCGGCTGCGTGATGACAGCCTTCCCGGTCTTCTTCGCGCTGATCGAGAACGACCTGCGCAAGGTCTTGAGCTACTCGCTCAACAACCAGCTCGGCTTCATGGTCTGCGCCATCGGGATCGGCACGCCGCTGGCGATCAACGGCGCGGCGGCCCACGCCTTCGTGCACATCATCTACAAGGCACTCCTGTTCATGGGCATGGGTGCGGTCCTCGTCCGGGTGGGGACGGCCAAGGCGACAGAACTTGGGGGTCTTCACAAGTCGATGCCCTGGACCACGGTCTTCACGCTGATCGGCGCGCTGTCGATCTCGGCTTTCCCTCTTTTCTCGGGGTTCGTCGCGAAGTCGATGATCACCCTTGCTGCCGCGAAAGAGCACATGCTCTTCGTCTACATTGCCCTCCTTTTCGCCAGCGCCGGTGTGCTCGAGCACTCGGGCATCAAGATCCCGTATTTCGCCTTCTTCGCCCACGACCGCTTCGCGCCCTCCCTGCGGGGTGGCCGTCCGCGGCCTGAGGAAGCGCCGATGCCGATGCTGATCGCCATGGGGCTTGCCGCCTTCATCTGCATCTTCGTGGGGGTCTATCCGCCTGTGCTCTACGAACTCCTGCCCTACGAGACCGACTACCATGCCTACACGGCCGAGCATGTCGCGACGCAGATGCAGCTTCTTCTCTTCGCGATCCTCGCCTTCATGCTGCTCGTCAGGTTCAGGCTCTATCCGGACGAGGTCCGCTCGGTGAACCTGGATGTGGACTGGTTCTGGCGCGTGCCGGGGCGACACCTGCTCATGGGCGGCGTCGATATCGTCAAGACCGGCTGGCATGGCGCCTGGGGCGGGACGAGGGCGATCTGGAGCGGGTTCTTCGGAGCGGTCTACCGCATCCACGGCCCAGGGGGACGGCTTTCGCGCCAATGGACCGTCGGCTATACCGCGATGACCACCGCCGCGGTCCTCGCGGTGGTCCTGATCGCCGTCTTCCTCAACTGACCGCGGCCTCACATGACAGGGCGTTCCGCTTCTGCTAGCGGGCGCCGCTATGCTGAAACTCGCCATCATCGGCCGGCCCAATGTCGGCAAATCGACGCTCTTCAACCGCCTTGCGGGGCGCAAGCTCGCGATCGTCGATGACCAGCCCGGCGTGACCCGGGACCGGCGTGACCTCGATATCGTCTTCGGCGATTTCCACGTCCGGCTCATGGATACGGCGGGGCTCGAGGATGCCGCCGACGGCTCCTTGCAGGCCCGGATGCGGGAGGGGACAGAGCGCGCCGTCGCCGAGGCCGATGTCGCCTTCTTCCTGATCGACGCGCGCTCCGGCCTCACCGCCCAGGACAGGAACCTCGCCGATATCCTGAGGGCTTCCCCGACACCCGTGATCGTCGTGGCGAACAAGACCGAGGGCCGCGGCGAGGAGGGGGCCTACGAGGCCTACGAACTCGGCCTTGGCGATCCTGTGGCGATCTCTGCTGAGCACGGGGAGGGGATGGCGGACCTCTATCGGTCGCTCGCGGAGACGGTGGAGAAGAACGGGATCGATCCTGACAAGAACGAAGAGGAAGAGGCCGAGTTCAAACCGCTCCGGGTGGCGATCGTCGGTCGGCCAAATGCCGGCAAGTCGACCCTCATCAACAAACTGCTCCATGAGGAGCGCCTCCTCACCGGGCCCGAGGCGGGCATCACGCGAGACTCGATCGAGGTGGACTGGGTCTGGAACGATGGTGAGCGGGACTGGCCGGTGGCCCTCTGGGACACCGCCGGTATGCGCAAGAAAGCCCGCGTCACCCAGAAGCTCGAGAAACTGTCGGTGGGCGAAACCCTCCGGGCGCTGCGTTTTTCCGAGGTCGCGGTCCTGATGATCGACGCGACGATGCCGTTCGAGAAACAGGACCTCCAGATCGCGGACCTGATTGCCAGCGAAGGGCGGGCGGCGGTGATCGTCGTGAACAAGTGGGATCTCGTCGAGGATACGGACCTCGCGGCGAAGGAGCTCCGGCTCGATGCCCTGCGTGCGATGCCGCAATTCGGTGGTGTTCGGATCGTCTTCCTATCTGCGCTGACGGGGCGGCATATCGACAAGCTTATGCCGTCGATCGTCGAAGCCTACCGCGACTGGAACGCCAAGATCAAAACGTCCGACCTCAACCGTTGGCTGGAGGATGTCACCTCCCATCACCCGCCACCGGCGGTGAAGGGCCGGCGGATCAAGATGCGCTACGCCGCGCAGATCAAGAACCGCCCACCGACGATTGTCATCAAGTGCCAGCGCTCCGATGAGGTGCCCGAAAGCTATCGCCGCTATCTCATCAACTCGATCCGCGAGAGTTTCGAGCTGGAAGGCACGGCTGTACGGGTCTTCCTCAGGGCCGGTGACAACCCTTACGAGAACAAGGCGCGCAAGAAGCGCTGATTGCCCCAGCCCGGCAGTGTCACGGTCCGTACCCGCATGGGTGAGGAAATCCTGATAAAATTTGCGCAGACCGGCCTCCCTATGAAGGGTGAGCTGGTCGTCAGCGGGTGAACGGGGACGGCGAGGGGCGGAGGTTCGGCGTGTAGCGCGCCGTCCGGTTGTATTGCTGGCGGAACCAAGGAACCCGCCCGAGGGCACCGAAGAAGGCCGAGCGAACCGGTGGCGGCCAATGCGCCGCGCTTCCATAAAGCGCCGACCAGCGTTGGGTGTGCTCCGTGATCGGACGCTCCGCAGCTTCCCACGCAACGAGGTCGCCTTCGATGTCAGGCGTGTTGCCGATCCAGGAGGCGAGGGAAAAGGCGTTCATCATGGCGCAGCCCGCGCCTTGCCCGAGATTGGGTGGCATCGCGTGGGCCGCGTCCCCGAGGAAGACAACGCGCCCCACCGACCAGCGGGGGAGCCTGAGGACGCTGAAGCGCTGCCAGAAAACCTCGTTCCAGTCGGCTTGTTGCGCGATCCGGTCCAGCAGGGGCGAGAGATGCGGGAAATGGGACTGCCAGCTCGGCGTATCGAGGGGGCGGGCGCGGCCCTCGTCGTCGCAGGCGAGGCAGGTCATCGCCACATAGACCTCGTCCGGGCTGCACGGATTGGTGATGATGCGCCGGCTGCCGGACCAGTTTTCGACGGCGGCGACCTGTTCGTTCCCTTCCGACGCCTTCTCTTCCGCCGTGCGCGGAATGACCAGTCGCATGGCCCCGTCTTTCAACAGACGTGTCCGCGCCGCGACGCCCGTGCTGTCCCTGACCTTCGATCCGATCCCGTCCGCCGCGACGACGAGATCGGCTTCGAGGCGCCGACCGTCTCGCATGAGGAGGACGCCTTCCGGCAATGCGCCGTCCGCAGCCGATCCGGTCTCGATGACGCCGCCGCTGGCCCGCAGGGCTTCACCGAGAATCTCGACCGTCCGATGCCGGGAGATGCGGTAGGTGGTCTGGTTGACGGGGATCTCCGCCACCGTCCGCCCCGTTGCATCCCGGCTGACCAGGCGACCGACGCGCATGCCCGTCGCCATCACCTCTTCCGCCACGCCGAGGCTGCGGAGCACAAAAAGGCCGTTGTCGTGGACGGCTATGCCGTATCCTTCTGAACGCAGGGACTGCGCCCGCTCGTGCACCCGCACGCTCCAGCCCTGCGCCTTCAGGGCAAGGGCTGCGGTGAGCCCGGCGAAACCCGCGCCCGCGATCTCCGCGTGAGGCATCGCGAACCGCCTAGGCCAGGTCGCCGAGCAGGCGCCCGCGATCGACGATCTGCTCGTCGTCGAGCCATAAGGAACAATGGCCGATCGGCAGGTCGAAATGACCGAGCGTGTGCCTGCCGACGAACTCGTTCGCCCCCGTCGAATAGAGGAAGTTGCCGGCATAGGCCCGCTGCTCGGTACCGTTGCTCTGCGCCTTGTCGTACATGACAAGGCTGTCCCAGCGGGCCCGGGGGTTCATGCCCCAGCCCACATGCGAGACCGCGTAGGCGTTCTCGTCCTGCCAGGCGTCGAAATAGCTGCGCATCAGGTCGGCATCGAGGCCCTCGCCCTCCACGGCGACAGCGAAATCGTCTTCGATACGCAGGCGGACCGGTTGGCTGAGATAGCGCTTGAAGGTGAGGTTGATGTCCCCCTCGTCCATGACCAGGACCCCGTTCACCGAGCCAGCCGGCGGGTTGCACGCGACGAGCCCGCCCGGCCAATGGTCGAGTGTGCCCGGCGTGTCGCAGGCGCCCCAGCCACCCCCAGCGAAGGCCCCTTCGAGCGCGATCGTCAGGTCGGTGCCGGCATCGGACGTGACCCGCATGGTCTTCGCGGCGCGGATCTTGCCGATCCCCGCCTCGACCTTCGCCTTCAGCGACGCATCCGGCACGCAGCGTTCCAGGAGCTCCGGATGCTCATTGCTGACATAGAGGATGCGGCTGCCGGCGCCCAGGATCTCCGGGGTTTCGGGAGAGTGCATCATGCCTTCGACCGTGAGGTCGGCGACGAGGCTGCTGTCGCGCAGTGCACTGAGCACGGGCTTGATCCCCTGGAGCGCCACGCTCGACCCAGTGCACCGTATGGGGACCGGTGCCTCGTTCGTCGGAGTGGGGATCTCGATCCGGAAGACCCTGGCACCAAGCCGCTGCAGGGCAAGCTCTGCGAGTTCGACATTGATGCGCCGCGATTGGGTCTCCGCGAGGATGGCCACTGAATCGCCGGGCTCCACCGCGGAGAGCCTGAACGTCTCGGTGAAGGCCTCGATCCATTTCCATTCAATTCGTTCCTGCATCAGGCGGAAGCTCCCATTGATGAAGTGCGGCGCGAAAGTGATCGGAGAAAAGTCAGCATCGCCCGGTCGAAGAGTTCGGGCTGCTCGATGTTGCTGAGGTGGCCAGCGCCCGGGATCACCACGAGGTGGCTGTCGGGCAGGGCCATGGCCATGCGCTCGGCGATCGCGGGCGGGGTGAGGCTGTCGTCCTCACCGACGATCACCAGCGAGGGCACCGTCACCTCCTCGAGCGGCGGCGGTGTGCGGTAGCGTGCCATCGCGGCGAGCGCTTTGAGATAGGTCGCCTTGCGCAGGGCCTTCATGCTCTCGACGAGGCGGGGCAGGGCGTCCGGCACGGCACGGGGTGATACGAGCGCGCGGGCGAGGCCTTCGGCAAGATCGGCGGGCTCGAGCCCCTCAAGAAGGGGTTTCTGGCGGGCCGCGAGAAAGGCCTCGGCCTCCTCGGGGCTGCGGTCGCTGGCGATCCCGGGCCCGGTGTCGCAAAGGATGAGCGATGCAAGCCGCGCCTGATGGCGGCGCGCGACCTCCATGGCGATGATTCCCCCCATGGAAAGGCCACAGAGGTGGAACTGCTTCACCCGCAGGTGGTCGGCTACGCGAAGGACATCCTCCGCCGCATCCGAGAAACACATCGGGCCGTCAAAATCCCCGCTCGCGCCATAGCCGCGAATGTCGATCGCAACCCCGCGATAGCCGGCGCTGGCGAGGCTCCGCAACTGGCCATGCCAATTGCTCCGGGCACCGCCGATACCGTGCAGGAACATGACGGTTTCGCCCTCGCCGGCCAGGTCGAGCCGGATCCCGGGCGCGGGACCGACCTCCAGGCTGTGCCATCCCGCCATCAGGGTGCACCGAAATCGAAGGCGAAACCGTCGCCGGAAGAAATCACCCGCCCCATGTGAGGCGCGCCGAAATGGGCCGGCAGGAGAAGCGCGTCGCGATCTGCCATGTCCTCGAGGAGCTCACGGCGGGTTCGCCTCGCCCGTTCGGGTTCCTCGCAGAAACACGAATTCAGGTCCGGGTCGTGGACCTGCAGGACATGATGCATGACATCCCCCGAGAATACGCATTCGGTTCCGCCGCGCGCCCGGAGGATGGCGTGGCCCGGCGTGTGGCCGGGCGCGGGCTCGGCGACCAGGCCTCTTGCGATGTCGAACTGCCCTTCAAAGGGTCTTGCAAGCCCCGCTTCGAGGATCGGCAGCACGCTGTCGGAAAAGACCTCCTGATTCGGATGGTCCGTACCCGCATTGGCCATCTCTTCCCAGAAATCGAGTTCGCGCCTGGCGAAGAAATAATCGGCATTCCTGAAGGTCGGAACCCATCGTCCGTTGTCCAGCCGTGTGTTCCAGCCGCAATGATCGACGTGCAGGTGGGTACACATCACTGCGTCCACGTCGTCCGGAGTGAACCCGGCGCGGGCGAGCTGGTCCACGTAGTCGGTCTGCCACCGGTGGAACTCGGACGTTTCGGGTCGCTGCCGGTCCTTGTCATTGCCGACGCAGGCATCGACGAGAATGACCCGGCCGTCGATTTCCATCAGCCAGCTATGGATGCTGATGACCAGCAGGCGCGACGCGGGGTCGAGGTGGTCGGGGGCGAGCCAGCCCTCGTTGCGGGTCACGAGATCGGGTTCGATGCCGGGAAGAAGGATGTCAGCCGGCGCGGCAGGACCGCAGCGTTCGGCTATCCGCCAGATACGCATGGCGCCCGTCTCGAAGCCACTGATCTGCGGATCCGCCAGCAAAGCGTTCGGCCTTCCTTCCAAAGGGGTATCCTAGGGAGGCTTTTGGTCCGTCGGGCATAGCAATGGCGGCGGTAGCCATAACGCCAACCTATGGCGCGGGGCCGGGAGGAACCTCGACCGGGCTGCGCCCGTCCGCCTCGCACGGGCGGGGAGCGGCCAGCACGGCCGGGCCGAGATCGGATATCCGCGCTGCGCCGAGCAAGGCCATGCTGCGTTCGAGCTCATCGCGCAGGATGTCGATCGCGCGCGCCACGCCCCGTTCTCCGCCGGCGGCGAGGCCATAGAGATAGGGCCGCCCGATCGCCACCGCGTCGGCGCCCAAAGCGAGAGCTCTGGCGATATGGCTTCCCCGGCGGATGCCGCCGTCCACCACGAGCTCTGCACGACCCTTCAGCACTGCGGCCATTTCGGGAAGAAGCTGGGCCGTGGCCGGTGCCGCGTCGAGCTGGCGCCCTCCATGGTTGGAGAGCCAGACCACATCGGCACCGACGTCGAGGCAGGCGGCTGCGTCGGCGGGATGGCCAATGCCCTTGATGGCGAAGGGGCCTCCCCAGGTGTCGCGCAGCCATCGTGCATAGTCCCAGCTCACACTGTGATCGAAGAGCCGATTGATCATCCCCATGATGCCCTCTCCGTCGCTGGAGACGGGAAAATTCGCCGGGCCGATCTTCGGGCTTCTGGCGAGATCGGCGAGATAGCCGGGCCTCGCAAGCATCTGGGCGACGGTTCGCGCGTTCACCCGCGGCGGGATCGAGAAGCCGTTCCGGGTGTCGCGCTCCCGTTTGCCGGCCACCGGCGCGTCCACGGTAAGGATCAGGCCCGTGAACCCGGCGCGACGGACGCGATCGAGGATGCCCGCAACGAGGGCGCGGTCGCTCCAGACATAGACCTGAAACCATTTCGGACCGTCGGTGAGACGGCCGATCTCCTCGATGGAGACCGAGCCCAAAGTGGAAATGGAGTAGACGATACCCGCTCGTCCGGCGGCCCGGGCGACTGCACGTTCGCCGGCCATGGGGTGGAAGAGCCGGTTCGCCGCAGTGGGGGCGATCAGAAACGGGGCCGCCGCATCATGACCGAGCACCTTTGCGCGCATATCGATCTTCGCCACGTCGCGCAGTACGCGGTGGTGCAGCGGGATCGCATCCCATTCCGCCCGATTGCCGGCGAGCGTGATCTCGTCCTCGGCGCCGCCGTCGATATAGTCGAAGATCATGCGAGGCAGGCGGCGGCGGGCTGCGCGCCGCAGGTCGTCGATGCTCGCACAGCGATCGAGCGCAGGGCCCATGGTCAGGCCGCCTTCGCGTCCGCGCCCTCAGGCACGCTCGAGAACCGCGTCGATGCGGGCACGGAGCTTCCGGCTTTCGCCGCGCTCTCTTTCGACCGCCATGATCTGGCGAAGCTGCCTGGTTTCCATGACAAATCCCCCTGCGGAACCGAAGGCTAGGGGCAAGCATCCTGCCGGCGCAAGCGGTGTTACAAGCTTCAAGCAGTTCCGTGACGCGAGCTGCGGACAGAACCGTTGGCCTCGGCGGGGAGGGGAGACGACGATCGGGAAAACGCCGCGACGGTCCTCAAGGCGGTTGACGAGGATGGGCGAAGGATCGTCCGCGCCTGCCCACGATCCGTGTCCACACGAAGAAACCACCCCTAACGCTTCAGCTCGCGGATGGCCTTTTCGAGCCCCTCGAGTGTCAGCGGGAACATCCGCCCGTCAAAGAGCTGCTGTGTCAGGTCGATGGAAGGCGACCATTGCCAGTTGTCTTTCGGGATCGGGTTCAGCCAGACGGCCTTTTCGTAGATCTGGAGGAGGCGTTTCATCCAGATCGCGCCTGCTTCCTTGTTGTAGTACTCGACCGAACCGCCGGGCATGGTGATCTCGTAGGGGCTCATCGAAGCATCCCCCACGAAGAGGACCATGTAGTCGGAGCCATAGGTATGCAGAATATCCCAGGTCTGTGTCTTCTCGGACCAGCGGCGGGAATTGTCCTTCCACACGAAGTCGTAGAGGAAGTTGTGGAAGTAGTAGTATTCGAGGTGCTTGAACTCCGAACGCACGGCCGAGAAGAGCTCCTCGCAGACCTTCACATACGGGTCCATCGATCCGCCTACGTCGAAGAAGACCAACAACTTGACGGCGTTGCGGCGTTCAGGGCGCATCTGGACATCGAGAAAGCCGTGCCGCGCGGTGGCGTTGATGGTGCCATCAAGATCGAACTCGTCGGCCGCGCCCTGCCTTGCGAAGCGGCGCAGTTTCCTGAGCGCCACCTTGATGTTCCGGGTGCCGATCTCCGTATCGCCGTCGAGGTTCCGGAACTGACGCTTCTCCCAGACCTTCACGGCACGCTTGTTCCTGGACTGTCCGCCAATGCGCACCCCTTCGGGATGGTAGCCTGAATTGCCGAAAGGGGACGTGCCGCCCGTCCCGATCCACTTGTTGCCACCCTCATGGCGGCCTTCCTGCTCCTTCAGCCGTTCCTCGAGGGTCTTCATCAGCTCGTCCCAGCCTCCGAGCTTCTCGATCTCCGCCTTCTCTTCTTCGGTGAGGTACTTCTCGTTGAGGGCCCGCAACCAGTCCTCGGGCAGCTCATGGCCTCCGGTGGGGACCTCGGCGAGGCTCTCGATGCCTTTGAAAACCTCTCCGAAAACCGCATCGAACCGGTCGAGATGGCGCTCGTCCTTCACGAGGGCGGAGCGGGAGAGATAATAGAAGTCCTCGACACGCTGGTTGGCGAGATCCTGCTTCATCGCCTCGAGCAGGGTCAGGTATTCCCGAAGTGAGACCGGGACTTCGTATCGTTTCAGCTCTTGAAAGAAATGCGTGAACATGAGCCCGCTTAACCCAAGCCGCCCCGTCCGGGAAATGCCCGGTCGACGCGGGGTGAGATGTTATCTTGTCAGATTGGTAACCCTCTGGCATGGAACTCGTATGAGCCGGGGGGCGGGGCGTTGGTCCCGTCATTCGAACACTTATTGGGGACTCATCTATGAAAAAAATTGCAGCGGGCCTGAGCGCCCTCGCGCTGTCCATGGGCATGGGCCATGCAGCGACCCTCGTGACGGATACTGCCGTCGCGGGCACCTTCACCGACTTCCTGGCGTCCGGACCCGGCGCTCAGGGCGTCGAGCTTCGCGGCGGTGACGGCACCGGCGCAGCTGAATGGGAAGCGGGCCTCGGCACCCAGACCAGCGCCAGCGGCCAGTTCAGCGAAGAACGCCGTGTCGACTGGACCGGGATCACGAGCTTCCGGTTCGTTCTCGACGACAGTGGCAACGCGCTTCTCGAGCTTCTCGACAGCCTGAGCGCCGTGCAGCACAGCCTTACCTGGTCGGGCATTTCCGCCGGTAACGCCATCAAGTTCTCGACCAAGCGCGAGGCGGACCTGACCATCACCAGTGTCGATGGCATGTCGGCGAACACCTCTCTCGACGGCACAAACTTTGAGACTGCCGTCTTCGCAGGCTCCGGCCTGACCGACGGCTTCGAGGTCACCGGCCTCGTCTCGATCGTCAATGGCGGGCGTTCGGCCAACGGGATCACCATCAAGACCGGTAACGTGATCGGTGCGGATATCGGCGAAGTGCCTGTCCCCGCAGCCGGTCTCCTGTTCGGTGGCGCCGTGCTTGCGGGTGCTGCTCGCCGCCTCAAAGGCAAGAAGGCCTGAGGCCTTTTCGCCCTGACGGCATAAAAGAAGGGCGTACCCGGATGGGTACGCCCTTTTTTGTCATGGTTGTGACGCTCAGGCGTTACGCAGCCTTGCGACGTGCGCGACGGCTGGCGGTGTATGCGCCGAGGCCCGAAAGCATCAGGAAAGCACCGGCCGGAAGCGGAACTTCATCGACGTTGGCCGTCGGGACGGCTTCAAAGGTTACCTGGAAGAAGGGCGACGAAGCGCCGACCAGATAGGCGGTACCGGCGATCGAAACCGTGAACTCTTCGCCCGGTGTGAGGGCGACGTTGAAGTCGTCGCTGCCGGGGATCGAGGTGCCGGCGAAGCCATCCTCATCGGTGGTCACCTGGAAGTCGAAGGTACCGGCCGAAGAGGAAATGGTGACGACGAGGTTGTCGAAACCCGCCGGGTCGCCATCGTCGAAGATAATATCGATATTCGTGATTGCGCTACCGGCGATCGGACCGGCGAGGAAGGTCTCGGAATAGTCGATCTCTTCGGCGTTGGAGAAATCTTCCCCGACGATGGCGAGTTCGGCCTCACCGACAACCAGGTCGGCGGTATTGGGATCTGCGTCCGCGGTCGAGGTCACGGCGGCGTTAGCCGTGCCAAACGCAAGAGCGGCACAAGAAGCGGCTAGGATACGAAGCATGTAGTCTCCCCTTTTGGATTGGAGCTGCGATGCCTCGTTAACGGCTGGGAAAGGAACTTTGTCCGACCGCTGACCCCGATTTTCCGCGAGTCTGACCTCTTCGTGAACCTCTCCGGTCCCCTGTCGCGCGAAGCCAACATCATTACCGGGAAAAGCGTTCGCCAGCCTCCCTCAGGAGTTGTGTCCGAACTTAGTCTCCGCAAGGCGGATGTAGTTCTCGACGGTGAGTTCCTCGGCCCTTGCAGTCTCGGGGATACCAAGAACATCGAGCACTGGACCCAGTTCCCTGCCGAAGACGGGCTTCAGGCTCTGGCGCAGCATCTTGCGACGCTGGCTGAAGGCTGCGGCGGTGACTTTCTGGAGTTCATCGATGGCTTCGGGAATATCGGTGGCATCGAAGACGAGCACGGAGCTGTCGACCTTCGGCGGTGGCGTGAAAGCCCTTGCCGGAAGGTGGAAGCCCAGTCGCGGCGCGCTCGCGGCCTGGGCAAGGACCGACAGGCGGCCATAGGTCTTGGTGCCGGGCCCTGCGAGAATACGGTCACCCACCTCCTTCTGGAACATCAGCACCATCCGGCGCCAGAAACGTGGACGGACGGTAAGCCATTTGACGAGAAGTTCGGTCGAGATGTTGTAGGGCAGGTTCGACGCGATCACCGTCCCTTCCGGAAGTCCAAGGCCTGCCTCCTCGACCCCGAGCGCGTCAGCTTCCACCGCGGTGAGCCGACCGGTCGCCGCGTCGAGTTCGGCGAGGATCGGGAGCACACGGCGGTCCCGCTCGATGGCTACCACACGGGCCTCGGTTTCGAGCAGCGCCCGGGTCAGCCCGCCCGGACCCGGACCGATCTCCAGGATCGTGTCGCCGGGGCCCGCCTCGCACAGGCGGGCGATCTTCCGCGTCAGGTTCAGGTCGAGGAGGAAATGCTGGCCAAGAGCCTTCTTGGCGGCGAGGCCATGTTCCGCGATCACCTCCCGCAAGGGGGGCAGGTCTTCAAGCATCGGACGCGGTCAGGCGAGCATGGCGTGAAACGGCCATGCGGGCTGCCATGAGGATCGCAGCGACGGTGCTGTCCGGCCTTGCGACCCCGCGTCCTGCGATCGGGAGGGCGGTTCCGTGGTCGGGGCTGGTCCTGACGAGAGGCAGGCCGATCGTGGCGTTCACCGCTTCGTGGAAGGCGACGGTCTTGATCGGGATCAGGGCCTGGTCGTGGTACATGCCAAGGGCGGCGTGATAGGTCGCCCGCGCTTCCTCGTGGAACAGGGTGTCGGCGGGGAAGGGACCCTGGGCGTCGATGCCGCGCTCACGCAGGGCGGCGACCGCGGGAGCGATGACGTCGATTTCCTCGCGGCCCATGTGCCCGCCTTCACCGGCATGGGGGTTCAGGCCTGCGACGGCGAGGACCGGGTTCTGGATGCCGAAATCAAGGGCCAGAGCCTGCGCCGTGATCGTCGCTGTACGGATGATACCGTCGGATGCGAGTGCTCCCGGCACGCTGGCCAGAGGCTGGTGGACGGTGACGGGGACCGTCCTGAAATCGCCTGCGGCGAGCATCATGACCGGGCCGCGCATCACTCCGTCGGGCATCGCATCATCGGCCGTGAGAGCGCCTAGAAAGTCCGTGTGCCCCGCATGGGCGAAGCCCGCTTCCTGAAGGATGCTCTTCTGGATCGGCAGGGTGACCAGGCCACCGACGTCCCCCTCGCGCCAGGCCTCGACGGCTTCCCTGATCGAGGCGAGGACCAGCCCAGCCGTGGCGGTCGCGGGTTCGCCCAAACTGACATGCCGCAGGGGCGACGGGTCGGCGGTCCTGAACGGCATGACAGGGAGCCCGTCCCTGAACGCCGTCCGGGCATCGCCGGGGCATTCGACCGAAATGACCGGGAGGTCGATCCGCCATGCACGGGTCAGTTCGGCAAGCCGCACCGGATCATCGAAAAGGCAGAAGGCCAGCCTCTCGCTATCCGGATGCCGGCGCAGGTGCTGATAGGCCTTGAACAGAACTTCCGTACCCACTCCCGAAGGCTCGCCCATGCTGACGGCGAGAGGCGGAGGAAGGGGGATCGCTGCCATCAGCTTTCCTGCGCTTGGACTTCTTCCATGCGGATATCGACATCGGAATCGCGTTCGACGTCGCGCAGATAGCGGCGCGAAAGAAGGTCGAACTGCTGCGCCTCCAGGCGGTTCTCGACCATGCGGCGCCGGGGCAGGCCGAGACCTTCGTCCATCTCGCAGACATACACCATGT
This sequence comes from uncultured Caulobacterales bacterium, assembly GCA_964484475.1. Taxonomy (GTDB): domain Bacteria; phylum Pseudomonadota; class Alphaproteobacteria; order Caulobacterales; family Parvularculaceae; genus Parvularcula. The sequence goes on from CAZAFU010000030.1 coordinate 17,176, forward strand.
GATAGGCATTGGTGCTCTCGAGGAGCTCCGAGCGGTCACCGCGGCGAAGGTCGATGACAGCGTTCTGGAACGGCTCGCGGATCTGCGCGATCGGCAGCATGGGGAGAAGCTGGACGCCGATATTGGCGCCAAGGTCCGTAGACAGACTGTCACCGTCGCACGGGTTCGTCAGGGGAAGGCGGGAGAGCTTCTCCTCCGCTTCGCGACGGCTGTAGACGCTTTTCGGCACACCGGCATAGGCGAGTTCATAGCTCGGATCGCCTTTCTCGGCGGCGGCGCGTTTGCCGCGCAGCGCGACGAGCTTCATCAGGTCGCCGCTCTGCATCTCCACCGGTGTGGAGACATTGCCTTCGTTCAGTTGGCGGACGACCGGCATGACCTCGTCATCGACTTCCGCCGCGCGCATCCACCCAAGATCACCGCCGCGAGCCGCGGAGGGGCAGACGGAGAACTGCTGGGCGAGGGCCTGGAAGGGAACGCCCTGCTGCATCTGCGTGAGCATCTGCATCCCCACACCGTAGATCTGCTGCCGGTTCTGGGCGTTTTCGACAGGGAGGCAGATCTCCGAGAGAAGGAACTGCTCGGCCTGCTTTTCGGAACGCATCTCGGCCAGCATGGTGTCGATCTCGCCTTCGGACACCGAAACCCGGTTGCTGAAACGGCCACGGACCAGGCGGTCCCATGCTTCCTCGGCGCGGATCTTCTCCATCAGGGTTTCCACCGCGATGCCGTTCTGGTTGAGATCGCGGATCAGGTCGTCGATGGTGATGCCGCTCTGCCCGGCGATGCGGGCGAGTTCTTCCTGCACCTCCTCGTCGGTGACTTCAACCTCGTACCGCTCCGTCTCCTGACGCTTGAGTTCCTCATCGATCAGGTCGCGCATGGCTCGCTGGCGAAGCTGTTCCTCTGCGCCTTCGGGAAGTTGTGTGCCCGAGGTGAGCAGGAGCAGGCGCATTCTCTGACTGACGTCGAAGGTGCTGATCGGCTGGTCGTTGACCACGGCCGCGACCGCGTCGCCCACCACCTGCGCATGGGCCCCGCCGGCAAGACATGCCGTGGCTGCCAGCGCTGCCGCGATCGATCCGAAAAGCTTCATGCGTCACCCCGTTTGGCGCAGATCACTCAAAGGCCATCCCATAGGCGCTGATGGCGCCGGGAGGAACCCTCGCAGCCGTGAAATCGCGTCAAACCGGCCCGCTGCCGGCAACCAGGACGGCCTTGCCGAGAAGGTTGCCCGACTGCATGGCCTGATGGGCGCTCTCGACCTCCGCCATGGGCACCCGAAGGCCGATGTCGGGCCTGATCTTCCCTGCCGCGACAAGAGGAAGGACACGAGACTCGACCTCCGCGCGCAGGCGGGATTTCTCCTCCACCGGGCGCGCTCTCAGTGTCGAGCCGGTGAGGGTGAGGCGGCGGCGCATGATCTCGACAATACTGATGCTCGCCTCGATGCCGTTGAGAAAGGCGATGGAGACGTGCCGTCCGCCTTCGCGCAGCATGGCGAGGTTCTTCGGGACATAATCCCCGCCCACCATGTCGAGAACGACGTCGCATCCGCCTTCGGCCTGCATCGCGGCCGACCAGTCTTCGGTCTTGTAGTTCCAGACCCTGGTGAAGCCGAGCTTTCCGGCGTGAGTCACCTTTCGCGTGCTGCCCGCGGTGCCGAAGACCTCGTGCCCCATGGCCCCGGCGATGGATGCTGCCATCGTCCCGATGCCAGAGGTCGCGCCGTGCACGAAGAGGCGCTCGCCTTTGCGCAGCGCGCCGCCCTCGAAGACATTGGTCCAGACGGTGAAGGCGGTTTCGGGAAACGCCGCGGCCTCCTCGAAACCCAGTGAAGAGGGAAGGCCGATCACGGAGCCCTCGTCCGCGACGGTGTGGGTCGCATAGCCGCCGCCCGGGACCAGGGCCATCACCCTGTCGCCGGGCCCGAACCGGCTCACGCCGCTGCCGACCTCGACCACGGTTCCCGCGACCTCCAGCCCGAGCGCCTCGGAAGCGCCGGGCGGCGGGGGGTAGACTCCGGCGCGCTGGAGAAGGTCGGGACGGTTCACCCCGGCGGCCGCGACCTCGATCAGGACCTCACCGTCCCCCACGGTCAGCTCGGCCCGCTTCCATTCGAGCGCGCCGTCCTTCCCGACGAACCATGCCTTGGCTTCGGTCATCATTGAGCTCCTCCGGAAGGGCCTGTTGGCCCTGTTCTCGGTACCAGTCCACCCGTTCATCATGCCGGGGGGCATTCGTGGTCTCTTCGTGAATGTGCTATAGAATAGCGTTGATGGAGCCGAGGAAGGCACGACGATGCTCGCAACGATAGCCGCCCTGATGCTGGCGACGCAGGCCGCGCCCGCGGTGGAGACCGAAACCGCGGAGCCTTCCGGACCGGGTCTCGGCGGCCCGTGGCGGGGGATCGAGGCCGATCTCAGGATGCTTTTCTTCCTGCAACAGACCGGCATCGACCTTGGCCCCGAGTGCCTGCTCGTTACCCGTCCCGACCTCGCGCCCGAAGCGCCGGGGAGCGAGGTGCGGGTCCGGCGCTGGTCGACCCCGGGCTCGAGCGTCGCCGTGCGTTCCTCGGACCGGGCACTGATGCCCGAAGCGATGATGGCCGATTGCCTTGCAGCGCTCGAGCGGCGTGATCCCGGCGCGTTCGACAGGCTGATGCTGGCACCGCGTCCTGATCTAAGACCGCTCATGGGCGAAGCGGGCCTCGATGCACAGCTCCTGGGCGGTCCGGAAAGCGCGGTGATCGTCGCGGACCCTACCGAAGACACCGAGCCCACCGCCCGCAGGACCCTCGTTCCGCCTCGCTGAGCCGCGAATTTCAAGGGTTTCTCGGGAACGTCATCACGCGCTGCGAATCTCTGGCGCGGATGTTGCTCCTTTCCCCGCAACGCTCCAAGATCGGAATAGCCGGTCGTCAGGGGCTGTCAGTTGCATAAGCGACAAGGGGATAGAGAGTTGAATATCGAAGGCCTTCAAGCACTGACTGGCACCGGCGAGACCCATCAGGTCCATCCTTTTGTCACGTCCAAAGTGTTCAACAACCTTTTCGCCACCGGCATGGAGCTCGTCGAGGAGACGGCGCTCTATCTCGATGAGGACGGCAAGAAATCCGCGCGCAGCCTGCCGCGTGATGCCGCCCTTGCCTATGCCGGCCTTTCCATGCGCCTGACCACGCGGCTGATGCAGATCGCGTCATGGCTGCTGGTTCTGCGGGCCGTCAGGGATGGCGAGATGACCACCGACGAGGCGGTCCAGGACAAGTACCGCATCGCCCAGCCCGAGGGCGGGGCCCTGGGACGCGGGATCACGACCGGACTGCCCGATCGCCTGATCTCCCTGATCGAGGAAACCGACACCCTCTATACGCGGATCACCCGCCTCGACATCGAGATCTTCCGTCCGGAGGAAGCGCGGAATTACGGCAATGACGCCGCCGGCCAGCTTGCGGCCCTGCGTTCGGCCTTCCCGAGCTGAAGACGAACGCCGCGACCCGCATGCCCCCCGGGCCCGCCGCGGCAGGGTGACCGGCAGCGTGACCGGCCGCGTGCACCAGCTTCGATGGCGGGTGAGCATCACGCGCCGCCGAGCCGCATTCCCATCCCGCCCGGCTCATGCTTAGTTTCCCGCAGTAGACAATGCGGGAGACCCCATGACCGATCTCGAGACTTTCCGCCAGGAGACCCGAAGCTGGCTTGAGGCCAACTGCCCGGAGAGCATGCGAGGCGACTACAGCGCCGAGAACGCGTGCTGGGGTGGCCGAAAATGGGAGTTCACCTCGGAGGACCAGAAAGTCTGGCTCGAACGGATGGCCGAGCGCGGCTGGACCGTGCCGACCTGGCCCAAGGAATACGGCGGCGGCGGTCTCTCCAAGGACGAAGCGGAAGTCCTCAAGGAGGAGATGCGCCGCCTCAAGGCGTTTCCCCCGCACGAGAATTTCGGCATCTCCATGCTTGGGCCGGCGCTTCTCAAATTCGGTACCCACGAGCAGAAAAAGCACTTCCTGCCCCCGATCGCGCGCGGCGAGATCCGCTGGTGCCAGGGCTATTCCGAACCGGGTTCGGGCTCCGACCTCGCTTCGCTCAAGACGCGTGCGGAGGACAAGGGTGACCACTGGCTGGTCAACGGACAGAAGGTCTGGACCAGCTATGCCGACCAGGCCGACTGGATCTTCTGCCTGACCCGCACGGACAATTCGGGCACGAAGCATCAGGGCATCACCTTCATGCTGATCGACATGGACAGCGAGGGTGTCTCCACGAAGCCGATCAAGCTGATTTCGGGTCGCTCGCCGTTCTGCGAGACCTTCCTCGACGACGTGAAGGTTCCCAAGACAGGAATGGAAGTCGTCGGCGAGATCGGTGAAGGGTGGCGGGTTGCGACCTATCTTCTGACCCATGAGCGCGAGATGATCTCCGGCATGTTCGGCGGGGGCGCTACGCGCTTCGTCGGCCAGGTCGCGGCGCAGGAACTCGGTACGAATGACAGTGGCCAGCTCGAAGACGCGATGCTCAGGGCCCGCGCGGCGCAGGCTGATCTCGACGGATGGGCCTTCATGACACTGATGAAAGCGGTGAAGGACCGCGCGGAAGCGGGCGAGAGCCTCGGCGCGATTTCCTCCGCCCTCAAATATTACGGGACTGAGCTGAACAAGCGCCGTTACGAGCTGATGATGGATATCGGCGGATCGGACGAGCTCGAGTGGGAGACGGACCGCAACGATGATGGCGCCCGGGCGCGCGGCTGGCTCAGGACCCGGGCCAACTCCATCGAGGGCGGGACGAGCGAGATCCAGCTCAACATCATCGCCAAGCGTATCCTGGAGCTGCCCAGCTGACGATGGATTGTTGTCTATAGATTTCACAATTCCGCCATGGATTGCTCAAGGAATTCCCGATAAAGGTTCCTTGGGCAGCTATGGAAATCGACGTGAAAGCTATCAGAATCGCCGCTGCGGCAGGCCTTTTCGCAAGCCTCGGTGCGTGCGCGACGGTGACCCGCGGGACCAACGAAGCCATGGTGATCGAAACCGATCCGGTGGGCGCAACCGTGACCATCGACAACGGCAAGACGGTCAGCAACCTCACCTGCAACACGCCGTGCAGCGTGAAACTCCCCCGCAAGCACCCCCTCACGGTCTCGATCGTGAAGGATGGCTATGAACCCCTCAAGACGCAGGTCCTGCCGCAGGTGACTGATGGCGGCGGTGCCGGAATGGCAGGTAACGTGATACTTGGCGGTGTCGTGGGTGCGGGCGTTGATGCCGTCTCGGGGGCCATGAAGTCGTTCCAGCCCAATCCCTTGACCGTCACCCTCGTTCCCGTCTCCGGAGAGGGGACCGACGAACCTGAGGTGGCAACAGGCGCGCAGTAATTCCCGATCCTAGCCGTCGGCGGCGCGCTCTCCGGCGAGAGCGCCCGTCGCAAGGCATGCCGTGATGAGGTAGCCGCCCGTCGGGGCGTCCCAGGCGATCATCTCCCCGGCGCAGAAATGTCCGGGTGCGGCCTTCAGCTCGAGGTGGTCGGTGAGGGCGTCCCACGGGACCCCTCCTCGGGTGGAAATGGCTTCGTCCAGCGGAGCGGGTCCTGCAACCCGGAGCCGGAGCGCCTTGAGGTGGCATGCCACGGCCCCTTGCTCATGGCCGCCGGGTCCGAGAACCTCGCGAAGGAGAGCGGCCTTGAGGCCCTCGATCCTGAGGCCCCGCCGCAACCTGTTGGCGAGGGACTGCTTCGCCGGTTGCCGGGCGAGGCGCTCCTCGATGTCCCTCACGCTGCGGCCGGGCAGGAGATCGACCGTCAGTATGCCGCCGCGATCGAAAGACGGCGTGAGCGGATAGATCCCACCGCCTTCGAGGCCGCTCTTCGTCAGCACGACCTCTCCCCGGCTCCTGCGGCCATCCGGCGCCTCGAGGGAGATATTCTTGAGAGGTTGCCCTGCGAAGCGTTGCTTCAGGTGCTCCGACCACGGGACGATGAGGCCCGCATTCGATGGAGCGAAGGGGAGGGGCAGGAGCCCGCGTTCCGAAAACACGCCGGACCAGGCCCCATCGCTGCCAAGACGTGACCACGAGCCGCCCCCCACCGCCCAGACCGTCCGGTCCGGACGGACCTCAAGGATGCCCCCTGGGGTTTCGAAGCCGAGCGTGCCATCGGGCCGCCAGTCCAGAAGCCTGTGGCGGGGTCTGATCGCGACCCCCCGTTCCCTCAGTCTCCCGAGCCAGGCCCTCAGAAGCGGCGAAGCCTTCATCGCCTGCGGGAAGACCCGCCCGGTGGAGCCGACCAGTTCGGCCTGCCCGAGCTCGCGCATCCACCGGCGGACTTCGTCCGCGCCGCCATACTCCCTGACGAGCCCTGCGAGCCGGTCGTCACCGTAGCGGGCGAGGAAGCGGGCCTCGTCTTCGGCGTGGGTGATGTTCAGCCCGCTCTTGCCCGCCATCAGGAACTTGCGGGCAAGGGTCGGCATGCGGTCGAAGACGGTGACGCTGGCGCCCCCCACCGCTGCGCGTTCCGCCGCCATCAGGCCCGCGGGCCCGCCGCCGATGATGGCGACCTCCCTCATGCCGCGTCGCCGAAGGGGTCTTCGTAGAGATCCTCCCAGCCGGGGTTCCTCTCACCGATCACGCGCCGCAGTTCGGCCACCGGCCACAAACGCATACGGCGCATTTTCGCAAGGGCGGTATGGCGGCACGCGAAGGGTTCGACGTAGACGAGAAGGGGTGTCCTGCGCTTCGGCTCGTCCTTCGTCCTGATCGCCTGACGGTGGCGGTAGGTCCGGGCGATCACGTCCCGGGCCATGGAAACGGAAAACCTTCGCCGGGCCTTGTCGGTCAGCACGTAGACGGACCATGCCGCGCCTTCCGCGGGGACGGGCTCGACCTGATCGCCGAAGAGGGGGCGGACGCGCCGCCTGCGCCGGAATGTTCTCATCCCGTTCTGAAAGCAGCTTGTGAATCCGCTGGCAAGCCGCACCTTTCCATCGGCGCAAAAGCGAGGCAGGGTGCGCCGCAACACTACGGAAGGAGACGCCATGCCCCTGGTCCTGACCGACGAACAGGAGATGCTGCAGGAAACCGCCCGCGGCTTTGCCGAAGAAAGGAGCCCCGTCTCCGAACTCAGGCGCCTGCGGGATGAGGATGTGGAAGCCGGGTTCCACCGCCCCCTCTGGGAGCAGATGGCGGAGCTGGGCCTTACCGGGGTGCTCGTCCCCGAGGAGCAGGGCGGTTCCGGCTTCGGTTATGTCGGTGCGGGCCTGATTGCCCAGGAGCTCGGCCGCACTCTCGCAGCCAGTCCCTATATCGCGACCTCGCTGATGGCGGCGACGGCCATTCGTAGCTCCGGTACGGAAGAGCAGAAGGCTGCATTGCTGCCGCTGATCGCGAGCGGTCAGGCGGTCTTCGCCCTGGCCGGCGACGAGGGGCGCAAGCACCGTCCGAGCCATGTGGAGACGAGGGCCGAGAGGGCCGGGAACGGGTTCAGGATCTCCGGCGAGAAGACCTTCGTCGCGGAGGGTTTCGCTGCGGACAAGCTGATCGTCGCGGCACGGACCGGCGGCGGCGAAGCCGAGAAGGACGGGATCACCCTCTTCGTCGTGGATGGCGAGAGGACCGGGCGGGAGCGCATGCAGACCATCGACA
>CAZAFU010000030.1:24821-26873 GCA_964484475.1 uncultured Caulobacterales bacterium
GGGGTGGAGGTCGACGGCGACGCGGTGCTCGGCGAGGTCGATGGCGGCTACAAGGTTCTCGAAACCATGCTGAACGCAGGCCGCGCCGGTCTCGCGGCCGAGATGACCGGCGCCTCCGAGGGCGCCTTCGCGATGACCCTCGACTACCTCAAGCAGCGCAAGCAGTTCGGCACCGAGATCGGCCGTTTCCAGGCTCTCCAGCACAGGGCAGCCCATCTTTATACGGAGCTCGAAATGGCGAAAGCCGTGGTGCATCAGGCCCTCGACGAGCTCGACAGGAATCCGGACAGCGCCGCCATGACGGTTGCCCTTGCCAAGGCCAAGACCGGCCAGGTCGCCCGGCTCGCCACCAACGAAGCTATCCAGATGCATGGCGGGATCGGCATGACCGACGAATACGACGTCGGCTTCTTCATGAAGCGCGTGCGGGTCGCGAACGAACTCTACGGCGATCAGGACTACCACATGAGCAACCTTGCGGGCGTGATGGGGTATTGAAGGCAAGCACCGCAACAGTCCGCCATTCTACTCAGCGCACTACAGGAGAAACCCAATGAAAGAAGCCGTTATCGTCAGTGCTGCCCGTACGCCCATTGGAAAGGCGTATCGCGGGGCGTTCAACACCACCGGGGCTGTCGAGCTGGCTGGCCACGCGGTGCGCCATGCCGTCGAGCGCTCGAAGGTCGATCCGAACACGATCGATGATTGTGTCATGGGCGAGGCGCTGCAGCTTCGCACCGGCGGGATGAACCTTGGCCGGCAGGCGGCACTGAGGGCCGGGCTCGGCTTCGATGTGCCGGGCATGACCCTCGACCGGCAGTGCGGCTCGGGCATGATGGCCATCGCCACCGCGGCGAAGCAGATCATGGTCGACGGCATGCAGACGGTGGTCGCCGGCGGGGTCGACTCGATCTCCACCAACCAGACGCCGGACGCGCAGATCATCTTCCCGAACCAGTGGCTCGTGAAGGAAATCCCCGCCACCTACATGGCGATGATCGAGACCGCCGAGATCGTGGCCGACAAGTACGGCGTCAGCCGGGACGCCCAGGACGAATATGCGTACACGTCGCAGATGCGCACCCATGAGGCGCAGCAGGCTGGCCACTACAATCAGGAGATCGTTCCCATGACTGCGGTCATGGAGAAGAAGGACAAGGCGACCGGTGAGGTCAGCCAGATGGAGGTCACCCTCGAAAAGGACGAGGGCAACCGTCCGGAGACGACGCTTGAAGGGCTACAGGGGCTCAAGCCTGTCTTCGGCAATGGCCAGCGGGTCAAGGAAGGCAAGTTCATCACGGCCGGCAACGCTTCGCAGCTCTCCGACGGCGCCGCTGCCGTGACGATGATGGAGGCGAAAGCCGCCGAGAAGGCGGGGCTCCAGCCTCTCGGCCGCTATGTCGGCATGGCGGTGGCCGGGACCGATCCTTCCGAAATGGGCATCGGCCCCATTTTCGCGGTCCCGAAGGCGCTCGAGAGGGCGGGCCTGAAGATGGACGATATCGGCCTTTGGGAGCTGAACGAGGCGTTCGCGAGCCAGGTGATCGCCTGCCGCGACAAGCTCGGGATCCCTCAGGAACGGCTCAATGTCGACGGCGGCGCCATCTCGATCGGCCATCCCTACGGCATGTCGGGTGCACGGATGGTGATGCACGCCCTGATCGCGGGCAAGCGGGTCGGCGCAAAATATGTCTGCTGCACCATGTGCGTCGGTGGCGGCCAGGGCGCAGCCGGCATCTTCGAGGTTCTCTGACCGGTCACGCGAAGCGTGAGAGAAAGGTCCGGTGGACCTTTCTCAGGTCAGGGAAGCCACGGCAGTGGCCGGCAGGAGGCTGCGGTCACGCGAAGCGTGAGAGAAAGGTCCGGTGGACCTTTCTCAGGTCAGGGAAGCCACGGCAGTGGCCGGCAGGAGGCTGCGGTCACGCGAAGCGTGAGAGAAAGGTCCGGTGGACCTTTCTCAGGTCAGGGAAGCCACGGCAGTGGCCGGCAGGAGGCTGCGGTCACGCGAAGCGTGAGAGAAAGGTCCGGTGGACCTTTCTCAGGTCAGGGAAG
>CAZAFU010000031.1:0-264 GCA_964484475.1 uncultured Caulobacterales bacterium
GCCCAGGTGGCTGTCTTCCTCGTCGCCGATGGGCGTTTCGAGAGAGATCGGCTCCTTGGCGATCTTCATCACCTTGCGGACTTTCTCCAGGGGCATGGAGAGCTTCGCGGCCAGTTCCTCAGGGGTCGGCTCGCGACCGATTTCGTTGAGGATCTGACGGGAGGTCCGGACGATCTTGTTGATCGTCTCGATCATGTGCACCGGGATACGGATCGTCCGTGCCTGGTCAGCGATCGAACGGGTTATGGCCTGCCGGATCCACCA
>CAZAFU010000031.1:274-25486 GCA_964484475.1 uncultured Caulobacterales bacterium
TGTCGACCGCCTTCATCAGGCCGATATTGCCCTCCTGGATCAGGTCGAGGAACTGAAGACCGCGGTTCGTGTATTTCTTCGCGATCGAGATCACGAGGCGGAGGTTCGCCTCGACCATCTCCTTCTTCGCGATCCGGGCTTCGCGTTCGCCTTTCTGCACCGTCTGGACGATGCGGCGGAAGTCAGAGACGGTCAGGCCAGTCTCCTGGGAGAGCTGGCCGATTTCGTCCCGGATCTCGATGATCTGGTTCTCGCCCTTGGTCGTGAAGTTCTTCCAGCCCCGGCCATCGAGGGCGGAAACCCGCTCCAGCCATTCAGGGTCGAGTTCGTTGCCGAGATATTCGTGCAGGAATTCCTGCCGGTTCACGCCATAGCTGTCGGCGAGGCGGACCAGTTTGCCTTCGAGGCCCATCAGGGCGCGGTTGATGGCATAGAGCTGCTCCACCAGGGCTTCGATCCGGTGGTTGTGCAGACGCACCGAGCGGACACGCTCGACGATATCCTTCTGCAGCTTGCGCAGGCGCTTGACCTGGCTTTCGGAAAGATCCTCGCCCTGCAACTGCTGCTCGATCTGGATATCCTGCAAGCGCCGCAGTTTCTTGAAGTCGTCGGCGATGTCCTGGAAGGTCTGCATGACCCCGTCGCGCAGCTCCGCCTCCTTGGCGGAGAGCGAAAGGTCGCCCTCGTCGAATTCGTCTTCATCCTCGCCGGTTTCAGCGGCGCGGGCTTCCTGTTCCTTCTGGACCTGTTCGGCCACTTCGGGCCGGGTCATGTCGGGACGGCTTTCCGGGCCGCCCGAGAAGGTTGCGTCGAGGTCGATGATGTCGCGCAGGAGAACGCGGCCTTCCTCGAGTTCCTCGCGCCACACGGTGATCGCCTCGAAGGTCAGCGAGCTTTCGCAGAGCGCACGGATCATCGATTCGCGGCCGGCCTCGATGCGCTTGGCAATCGCGATCTCGCCCTCGCGGGAGAGAAGCTCGACGGCGCCCATCTCGCGCAGATACATCCGCACCGGGTCGTCGGTACGGTCGGAATCGGCCTTGGTGTTGGTCGTGACCGTCGCCGCGGTCTCTTTCTTGGCGACGGCGGAGCCGGTGGCCTTGGCGCCTTCCTTGTCTTCTTCCTCGGGCTCTTCGTTCTCGGTGACGTTGATGCCCATATCCGAGAGCTTGGACATGATGTCCTCGATCTGCTCGGAAGAATACTCGTCCTCGGGGAGGACGGCGTTGAGCTGATCGTAGGTGATGTAGCCCTTCTTCTTCGCCTCCTCGATCATCTTCTTGACCGAGGCGAGGTTCATATCGAGAACGGGATCTTCGGTGTTTTCGTCTTGCTCGACGACCTTGGAAGTCTTGCTCATAGGCCCCTAATCTGCGCCACAGGGACGACGTACATTACGTATCGCCGTCCGATCGATTGTCATCTCCGGCATGGGCTCCGAGGCTGAGCCTGACCGAATTCATCCAAACTCTTTCGCGACTTGAATCGAGATGGGCTTCCGCTCCGGTCTCGGCAATCTCGGCGCTGAACTGCTTCTGCTGCCGGTCGATCACCAAGGCGTCACGCCATCCGGTTTCAGCGTCCTCGTCGCTCGCATCCTGCCTCGTGAACCTCAGGATCTTCACCAGGGGGTCCGCAGACCAGCGCTGGTAGGTGTCGATCACAGAGGAGCAACTGCTCAACTGAGAACGAAGGGTGTCACTGTCAAGGTCGGGCTGCTCGACAAGAGCATTGATCGTTCGGCTCAAAAGTCGAGACAACCCTTCATCCTCGAGCTGCATATTAAGGATATCGGTTTCGTAGAGTTGAAAGAGCCGCGGATGATGGATGAGCGCGACGACGAGCTGCGCCTCGCGCGCTGCCGAGCCCATCCCCCGCGCGCCGCCTTGCCCCAGCCTGCTCCTGAGCTCTTCGGACATGCCCGTGGGACCGCGACCGCCCCGGGACCGGGCGACCTTGTCATGCTGGCGGCGGGCTTTGAACTGCTCGCCCCTCAGGCGATAGAGCCGGTCCTTGAACGCGCGCTGGAGTGCCGACCGCATCGCCGGGTCCTGCACCTTGAGAGCCCGCTCCTTGAGTTCCGTCTCGAGCGCCGCGACCGCTTCCGCCCCACCTGCGCCGTGCCGGGCGAGCGCGAGCCTCCAAAGCGTCTCCTCGGCATCGGACTTCGCCGTGACCAGCTCCCGCATGGCACCGGGACCGGCGCGTCTGATGAGGTCGTCGGGATCTTCGCCCTCGGGCAGGAAGACGAAGTGCACCGACTGCCTTGGGGAGAGGAGGGGGAGTGCCCGCTCAAGGGCCCGCTCGGCCGCCGCACGCCCGGCGCGGTCACCGTCGAAGCAGAGAACAGGCGCCCGCACGATGCGCCAGAGGAGCCTCAGCTGGTCCTCGGTCATGGCGGTACCCAGGGGCGCCACCGCCGCGAACCCTGCTGCGTGAAGCGCCAGGGCGTCCATGTACCCTTCGCAGACCAGAAGCGGGGCGTCGCCGCGGACGAGGCTCCGCGCGCGGGCGAAATTGTAGAGAATCCGCCTCTTGTGGAAAACTTCCGTCTCGGCGGAGTTGAGGTATTTCGCCTTCGCATCGGCGGAGAGGGCGCGACCGCCGAACGCCACGACCCGGCCTCTCGCATCATGGATCGGGAACATCACCCGGTGGCGGAATGCATCGTAGGTGCTGCCGTCGTCGCGTTTCTTCAGGAGACCCGCGCGCAGCAGCATGGCTTCGGGTATGCCGCGGCCAAGGAAATGTCGTTTCAGCTCTTCCCAGCCCTGCGGCGCATAGCCGAGTTCGAATGCCCTGACGCTCTCCGCACGCACTTGGCGCCGCTGGAGATAGTCGCGGGCCTCGGCCCCCTCGCTCGCAACCAGCCTCTCCTGAAAGTACGTCGAAGCGTCGGCGAGGAGCTTGTTGAGGATTTCCCGTTCCGAAGCGCGTTCTTCGTCCTGGGGGGTGGCGCGGGGCACCTCGAGACCGGCCATCGCAGCCAGTTCCTCGACCGCCTCGGGGAATGTCTTGTTCTGGGTCAGCATGACGAACTTGATGATGTCGCCCGACTGTCCCGAAGAGAAATCGAAGAAGGCCGCCTTCTCGTCGTTGACGAAAAAACTCGGCGTCCGCTCCTTGTTGAAAGGGCTCAGTCCCCGCCATTCCCGTCCCGCCTTTTTCAGCTGAACGTGGCGTCCGATGACGTCCGAAGCCCGCAAGCGGCTCCGGATGTCCTCAAGGAAACGTGACGGAAAGTGATTCACTAACTATTCTTAAATCTCGCTGCCCGAAGTTGCGACTCGAATTCATCCACAATCGACATGATGCGCGCATTCACCCTCCCGTTGTACCCGGCACAGCAGTTGCACCTGTCCTACCGCGATGGAGGACACAACCGTGGCTGACGAGACCCAACACGCCAAGCGCAAATTCGTTGCCTGGGCTCGCAGGAACCCGACTCTCCTGATGGCCTATCTCCTGCTCGGCGTCATCAGTGTGGCGGTCGCGTTCACGCAATGGCAGCGCACCCGGGACGCCGAGGCGTGGTTCGCTTCGGGTCGGGCAACGGGTCCGCGTGTCGAGGTGCGCAACGGCATGAGCGGACAGTTCTTCCCATCCTTCGATGATGTGGGATCGCGACCGATCGTGCAGTTGTCTGGCCCCACGGCCGGAGAGCTCCGTCGCCGTTCCGAGGCCATCCTGAAGGCTGCGTTCGACAAGCGCGATCCGGGCTCCTGGGAGCGGATGGCTAGGGGTTTCGACGACAAGGAAGACTACCTCGGGCGTCCGAGCCTCGGCCAGGCCATCGAACAGGTGCCAAAGGACGAGGACACCGGGATGGCCTTTGCCGTCAAGGATGGTGCGAACCCCCAGATCGTTTCCAGCGTGTTCGGCGAACCGCTGCCGCTCGATGAGCCGGCGGGCGATCCCAGAACGGGCGCCTTGCCCGGTATCGATCTGCCGGTGGGTCCTCTTTATGCCGGACTGCCGCGGAACGGCGGAACGCCGTCGATCTTCGTCCCGCTCCCGCCGACCGGGGAGGAGCCTGAAAGGCCGCAAGGCCCCGGCCCGGAAGAGAACCCGGAAACCCCGCCTCAACCGTCGACGCCTTCAGGCCCAGAGGATCCCAAGGATCCGCCCCAGCCCGGTGGCCCCGAAGACCCGGGATCGCCGCCCGCTCCGCAGGGTCCGCCGGATCCCGAAGACCCCGAGGGTCCCGGCGACCCGGAAATCCCGACGCCGCCCGGTTTTCCGGATCCTGACAGTCCCGAAGGTCTCCCGCCATCGGTCGATGCGGAAGTGCCGCTGCCCGCGCCCTTCCTGCTGTTCCCCGCCGGCCTCGCCATCCTGGGCTGGCGCAGGCGGAGTGGGAAGGCGCTCTAGCCGAGCCGTTCCTTGACGACCTTGTTGGCCTGGGAGAAGTCCATGCGACCCGCATAGGACTTCTTCAGCTCGCCCATGCACTTGCCCATGTCCTTGAGGCCCTCGGCGCCGATCTCGGCGATGACGCCATCCACGGCGCTGACGATTTCGTGGTCGTCCATCTGCTTGGGCAGGTAGGCGCGGACCACTTCGATCTCCGCACGCTCCTGCTCCGCCATCTCGATCCGGCCCGCTTCCTCATAGGTCCGGGCGCTTTCCTCGCGCTGCTTCACCATCTTCGTGAGAACGGCCTGGACCTCGTCGTCGCCGAGGCCGCAGCAGCGGTCCTGGGAACGCGCCTGGATGTCCCTGTCCTGGATCGCCGCCTGCATCAGGCGCAGGGTGGCGATGCGCAGCTTGTCGTCACGTGCCTTCATCGCTGACCGGAGGTCGGCGGTAATCCGCTTGGCCAGTTGCCCGTGCTCGCTCATATGTTCCTTCCACCGCCCCTCGCCGGGAAACGGTTCGCCGCTATCTCCCTCTTGCACTCGAGGCAGACAGCCTTAATACGCGGGCCGTTCGCCATTCGAAAGAGGGTCCCGCGATACTCCGAAAATATGGGGATCGCCGGAGGCTGCGGGAGATGATGTGCCTCTGAAATTAAGTCAAGAGACAGGATCGCCAGCCCGCACGGGCCTGCTGGTTCTCGCTGACGGAACGGTCATCGAGGGCGAGGGGTTCGGCGCCGTTGGCAACGCGGTGGGTGAGGTCTGCTTCAACACCGCCATGACCGGCTACCAGGAGATCCTCACCGATCCGTCCTACGCCATGCAGATCGTGACCTTCACGTTTCCTCATATCGGGAATGTCGGGGTCAATGACGAGGATATCGAGAACGCCGCGGCCACCGCTGCGAGCGCGGCTCGCGGCGCGATCGTCAGGGCGCCGGTCACGGCCCCCTCGAACTTCCGTGCCCGCCTCGATCTCGACGCGTGGATGCGGCGGCGCGGCATCATCGGCCTTTCGGGGATCGACACCCGCTCACTGACGATCCGTATCCGGGAAACCGGCATGCCCCACGGCGTCATCGCCCACAATCCCAACGGCCGGTTCGACCGTGATGCCCTCATCGAGAAGGCCAGGGGCTGGTCCGGTCTCGAAGGGGCTGACCTTGCAAGGGATGTCACCACCGACAAGCCCTTCGTCATCGACGGAGACGGTCCGCATGCGGTCCTGATCGATTACGGCGTCAAGCGGAACATCATCAATCGCCTTGAAGCGGCGGGCTGCCGCATCACGGTCGTTCCCGCGCGCACCAGCTTCGACGAGATCATGGAGCTCTCACCCGATGGCGTCGTTCTCGGCAACGGTCCGGGCGACCCTGCGGCCACCGGCCAATATGCGGTGCCGGTGATCAAGCGATTGATCGACGAGAAGGTGCCGATGTTCGGCATCTGTCTCGGGCACCAGCTGATGGCGCTCGCCCTCGGCGCCAGGACAATGAAGATGGAACAGGGCCATCATGGCGCCAACCATCCGGTCAAGGATCATGAAACGGGCAAGGTCGAGATCGTTTCGATGAACCACGGCTTCGCAGTCGATGAGGCGAGCCTGCCCGATCGCGTGGAAAGTACGCACACTTCGCTCTTCGACGGCACCAATGCCGGGATCAGGGTCAAGGACGCGCCCGCGATGGCCGTCCAGCACCACCCCGAGGCAAGCCCCGGACCTCAGGACAGCTACCCTGTCTTCGAGCGCTTCGTGCAGCTGATGCGCAGCCACGCGAAGGTGGAAGGCTAGCGCTTCTTGCTCTTTCGCGGCCGCCGTTCGAAGCTCGAGGCGGCCGCTTCCTTACCCTTCTTCGCCGGGCCCTTGTTCGCGGGGCTATGGCCTGCGCCTTTTCTGGCTGCCGGCTGTTCGCCAGGGATCTGAGCCTTCGAAGGTGACCTGTTCGCCTTGGTTTTGCGGCTTTTCGTGTTCTGTCCGGCCTTGGATCGACCGCCGCTCTTCTCCCGCTTTTTCTCGCGGCCGCCCTGAGGCTCGCTGATGATCTCGAAACGCAGCCCGCCCTGCAGGGGGGTCACTTCCAGCAGCCTGACCTTCACCGGCATGCCAAGGGTGAAGGCCGCGCCCGAACGTTCCGAGACGAGGGCATTGCGTTTCTCGTCATGCTCGAACCTTTCCCAGCCGAGGCTCCGGATCGGGACGAAACCGTCCGCGCCCGTCTCGTCGAGGGTGACGAAGAGCCCCACGCGGGTCACGCCGCCGACACGGCCAGCGAAAGTCGCGCCGACCTGGTCTTCGAGGAACGCCGCCAGCATGCGCGCCTGGGTATCCCTTTCGGCCTGGATCGCCTCGCGTTCGCGTTTGGAGATATCTTCCGCCACCGTCTGAAGACGCGCCTCGTCCTCGTCGCGCTCCCCTCCCGGGCCGAGGCCAAGCACCCTGACAAGGCCCCGGTGCACCGTCAGGTCCGCATACCGCCTGATCGGCGACGTGAAGTGCGCGTATTTCGTCAGGCTCAACCCGTAGTGGCCGAGATTGTCGGTGTCGTAGACCGCCTGGCTCTGGGATCGCAGGACCGACATGGCGATGACGTCGATCTCCTCGCGCTCCCTTGCCCGCTCGAGCACGCGGTTGAGGTCTCGCGAGGCGATCTCGTCAGCCTTCGGAAGGGAATAGCCGAGCCCTTCCAGATACTCACGGAGCGCGGAAAGCCTTTCGATGTCCGGCGGCTCGTGCACGCGGTAGATCGCGGTATGGCGCTGCCCCGCCAGGGTTTCCGCCGCGCAGACATTGGCGAGGACCATGAACTCCTCGATCAAACGGTGCGCATCCAGCCGGTCCTTGCGTTCGACACCGATCACCCGTCCGGTCTCGTCGGCGAGAATGTTCCGCTCGCTCATGTCGAGATCGAGGGGATGGCGGCGTTCGCGGGCGAGCTTCAGCGCGCGATAGGCCTCGAAGAGGACCTTCACTTCATCCGGGCCCTGAGCCTCGCCGTTCTCGATAGCCTGCGCCTTCTCGTAGGCAAGGTTCGCATGGTTCTTGATCCTTGCCCGGAAAAAGCGATGCTTGCGCTTGCCGCCCTTCGCGCCGATCTCGATCTCGCAACAGAGGGCAAGGCGGACCTCGCCTTCCTTGAGGCTGCAAAGATCGTTCGAGAGCCGTTCGGGCAGCATCGGCACCACCCGGTCGGGCAGGTAGACGGAATTGCCGCGTTTCTCCGCCTCGACATCGAGAGCCGTTCCCGGGCGGACGAAGTAGCTGACATCCGCGATCGCCACTGTCAGCCTGAAGCCGTCATCGAGCTTCTCCGCATGCACTGCGTCGTCGTGGTCGCGGGCGGTCGCGGGGTCGATCGTGACGAGGGGGAGACTGGTCAGGTCCACGTGCGCGCCCGAAGGCTCGAGGTCGAGGGCTTCCGCCTCGCGGATCACCTTCGTGGGAAACTCGATCCTGATGTCCTGTTCGGCGATGGCGATCAGGGAAAGGTGCTGCGGTTGGTCCACCGCGCCCAGGACCTCGATGATGCGGCCCTTCTGCGGGCCGTAGCCGCGCTGCGGTTTCGCTTCGGCCCAGACGAGGTCGCCGTCTTCGGCCGATCCTGCATCGTTCTTTTCGATGGTCAGGCGAAGTTTCGTCTTCCGGCTCACCGGTTCGATGCTGCCCCCGCCGTGGCGGTGAGCGCTGAAGACGCCGAGCATCCGTCCCTCGGGTTTCCCGAAAGCCTTGAGGACCTGCGTGAACAGGCTGCCGCGCCGGTCCATGATCTTGCCGAGGAACCGGTCGCCCTGGCCCAGGGGAGGGCGGGACTTCTGCGCTTCCCTCGCGTCGAGACGGATGAAGCCGTCGAAATCCTCCTTCACCGGACGGCACAGAAGATCGCCTTCGCTGTCGGTCTTCACCACTTCGAGAACCGTCACCGGAGGGAGCTGTCCGGGTCGTTTCACGCGCTTGCGGTCGAGGCTGATGGCCTTCTTGTCCTCCAGACGCTTGAGGGTCTGGCGCAGCTCGGCCCTTGCGGGACCCTTGATCCCGAAGGCGCGCGCGATGTCGCGGCGGGTAAGGGGTTCGGCGCGGCTTGCGCTTTCCCCTTCGATATAGGCGATCAGTTCGTCGTCACTGGGAAACGGCATACTCCCCCTGACACCGTGCCGGGCCCGACTGTCCAGAAAAGAGACGAATCTGCAGCAGCTTTAGGCAATTGTTAAGCCTGATCGCCCCATTCCTTACCTGACTCTGAATCCGTCGAGCGGGGCATCTCATGCGTTCAGCACGAAACAATTTCGTTCCGATCACCAGTCTTCTTCTCGTCTCGGCTGCGGCCGCGGCTGTCATGGTCGATGCCGCGAGGGCGCAGGACGTCCCGGTGACCTACCGGACAGACCCCGCCGCTGGCTCCGACGGGCCGCAGGTCCTGAGCTTCCGGGCCGAGGACGCGCCGGCGCCGGCCGGTGACGTCTATCACACGGTCCAGACCGGGGAGACGGTTTACGCACTTGCCCGTGCCTATCAGGTCCCGCCGGCGAACATCATCAACGCGAATGGTCTCTCCGCGCCCTACGGTCTCCAGATCGGGCAGGAGGTGCTGATCCCCATGAACCCGCAGCCACAGCAGGCCCCGGTCCGGGTGCAGACCGCTGCCCCCCAGCCGCTGCCTGCCGCGCAGCCGCAGGAGGCCCGCCGCGACGCGGTGAGCCGGGGGACTGTCTATCTCGTCGAGCCCGGTGATACCCTGTTCAGTCTCTCGCGCCGTTTCGGTGTGTCGGTGGCCGAACTCGCCAACGCCAACAGCCTGCGCCATCCCTACGCCCTCTCGATCAACCAGCGCCTGGTGATCCCGTCGAGCCGCACAAGCGCAGCGGCGCCCCAGGTGCAGCCGCGTTCGGTGGAGGTCCGCAAGGCGCCTTCGAGCCGCGAGCTGACCGCGAAGGTCGCCGAGGAAACCATGCTGCCCCGGCAGCTTCCCGAGGTCGCTTCCGAAAGCCGTTTCACCTGGCCCCTGAGGGGTTCGGTGCTGGTCGATTTCGGCGCCAAGAGCGGCAATGAGGTCAGTCAGGGCATCAACATCGCCGCGCCTATCGGTGCGCCGGTTCGTGCGACCGCCGATGGCGAGGTCGTCTATCGCGGCTCGGAACTCAACGGCTACGGCAATCTCCTCCTCGTCAAGCACGAGGATGGCTGGGTTTCGGCCTATGCCCACAACGACGCGATTCTCGTCCGCAAGGGCGACTTCGTTCGCCAGGGGCAGGTGATCGCGAAGGTCGGGCGTTCGGGTTCCGTCGACCGGCCGCAGCTTCACTTCCAGCTTCGCAAGGACCTGCAGCCGCAGGATCCGATCATCGCCATGCAGGGCGACACCCGGGGAGAGGGACTGACCGCAGCGAGCCTCCGCTAGGACCGCTGCGGCCTTCCAGTCACGCTCCGCGACGCTCAGTAGAGCTTCACTTCCGATCCATCGGCCGTCACCAGGGTCGGCCGCTTGGCTTGCAGCGAAGCACCGATGATGCCTGCGCGTCCCACGATCTTGACGGGCACGTAGGCGAGGGTGTCGGTCTTCAGCGCGTCGGGGACTTCGGCGAGATAGACCCAGATATCACCGTCGATATCGCCGCGGTTCTTCTCCTTGTAGCCGGCCACTTTCTCCTGAAGCAGGCGGCACTTGATGGTCTCGCCCTCAAAGCGGTCCTTGCCGTTCTTGCGCACGAATTCCTGCCCTTCCGGCCGGGTCACGAGATCGAAGCGGCGGCGGCCGTCGAGAACGGGAACCCGGCGGTTGCAGGGGTTCTGGCCACGCGGCACCGGCGTGAACGCCACCGCGACCAACCCGCCGAGAGGATCGACCGCGCCTTCGGCAACCTCTTCGGACACCGGATAGTTGAGATCGTATTCCGGGAGCGACCAGAGCCGGTAGCGATCGGCTTCGGGCTCGCGGTAGAGCTCCGTTCTCTGCTGGTCGTCTTCACCGTCGTAATCGTGGTTCAGGTAGTAGCTCGAGACGATTTCGGCGTCCTCGTCGAAGAGGCCCGAGGCCACGGCGGTCGCTTCACCGTCGGAGAACCAGCGCGCGACACCGCGCTGCTCCATCTGGTAGTCGACGCGGTAGCCTTCCTCCGTCACTTCCACCGTGAGGAAGATCCGGCCCACGTCGAAACCGGCGAGCTCGCCTTTCAGGGTCGTCTCGTATTTCGTGCCGCTGCCGATCGAGAAGGGCGCCTCGCCGAGGGGTTCGTCCGCCGGGTCCACCGCGAAGGTGCTGCGCCAGGCTTCGGTGCCCGGTTCGGGCAGTTCGCCCTCCTGGGTGTAGGCGACCGCGCCAGTGGCAAAAACCGAGATTGCGCTGGCCACGAGGCCCGCGATGGTGCTGTTCATGCGTAAAAGGACCCCACAAGACCCGCTGTCCGTCCGTCAATGAGGGTAGGGGGTTTGCGTTTCATTACAAAGATCGGTCGGATAGTTCCGTCGGGATTGTAACGCTTGACGCATCGGCGCTCTGTCGCTACGCGCGCCGCTCCGAATTCCCTGAATATATGCATTTCGAGGTCTGTCATGTCCCGCGTCTGCGAGTTCACCGGCAAGGGTCCGATGTCCGGTCACAATGTGTCCCACGCACAAAACAAGACCAAGCGCCGGTTTCTCCCCAATCTTTGCAACGTCACGTTGATGAGCGACCGTCTGGGCCGTAGCTTCAAGTTCCGGATCACGGCACACGCCTTGCGTTCGGTTGACCATGTCGGCGGCCTGGACGCGTTTCTGGCCAAGGCGAAGGACGAAGCTCTCTCGGATCGCGCCCGCAAGGTGAAGCGCGATATCAAGACCGCTTCGGCGTAACCTCGCCTCTACGGGAGTTCGTCCGCCGCACCATGTGAAAGGTGACGGATGTCGCTCGAACAGCCTGTGACGGCCGCGAGGCCCCTCCATATCGAAGCCGACGACCCCGTGGTCGTCGAGCGCTTCTATGACCGGGAACTGACCGGACGTCAGCGCCTCGCCAAGATCCTGAAGGCCGTGGCCGGGCGGGTGGCGAGGCTGTTCGCTCTCGCGATCCTGCTCCTGCCTTTCCAGCTTCTTGGTGTGGTCACCCTCGACCTGCCACTTGCGCTGTTCGACCGGATCGGGCCTGCCGAAGGTTTTGCCACGGCGAACTGGCTGAGCCGGGGCGAGGGCATACTGATTCTCTCGGTGCTTCTGATCGCTCTCCTGACCCGCAGGTGGGGGGCGAGGCTGGTGGCAAGCGCTGTCGTCCTGTCCTGGGCGCTGTGCCTTGGTTCGCTTTTTCTCCTTATCGTCGAACTCGCGCCCGAACTCGACGGGACCGACTACCCGACCGCTCGGTTCACGACCGCGCTGATCGGTTCATGGCTGATCGGGCAACTTCTCGCGGCAAGGGTCTATGACCTGACCCGAGGCGGGACCTGGTGGCGGGCACCGTTTTACGGAGCCCTTTTCGGCTTCGTCGCTCAGGGCCTGATCTACTTCCCCGGTGCCTTCGCTGGAAGCGACATGCCGTGGCGGTGGTGGCTGATCCAGCACCTCGTCCTGGTCGCTGCGATCTCCGGGATCTTCCTACTGCTCTACGCCCCGCTCAGACGACTGATCCGTCCCCGGCGCGGTCTCGGGGGGCGCTGAGCCGCATCCCGCGCCGAGCCGCATGGTGATCAGCACCGTTCGCTGGAAATCGTTGAAGTTGTCGTCCGAGATCAGGATCAGGTTCTCCGACCTGTCGCGGGCGGTGTAGAAGGCGAGGCCTTCCATATTGTCCGCCCCTTCAAGGAAACCGAACCGCGCCAGTTCGTCGGGCACGATGACCGCGCCCGGAACCGCGTCCCGTGCCGGGAACCGGGACAGCCGCGCCCGTGGGCCGTTTCTGCGATCGAAGGCCCGCTCGAGCACGTAGACGAAGGCGCCGCCCCGCGCCGCCGCGGTCACGGCGAAGTCTTCCGCAGGCCGATAGTTCAGGTTTCTCGCGGCACCTCCTCCATCCCAGATCCTGCCTGCCGCGAGGCCGTCAGGTGTCTTCGCCTCGGTCAGGAAGAGCCAGCTGCTGCCGCCCAAGGACGCAGCGGCCTCGAAACCCTTGTTGCGGTCAAGCGGCTCGGTATCGGAGAGGTCGACGAGCCGTTCTCCAAGCCGGGCGTCCTTTTCACCGATGGACAGCGTCACCACGTCATGGATCCCTTCGCGGGTCATCAGCCAGCCGTCCCCGAACCTTTTCAGTTCTTCGATATCCGCTTCGCCACGCGGCAGGTCTCCGCCTTTCGGTCCCAGAACGGGAAGGATGCGTCCGTCCCGGATGGACGTGACCCTTCCGCCGTCGTCGAGAGCAACGTGAGCGCGCAGGATACTGGCCCTGTCGCTGAGCGCCGTCAGCGTCCCGTCCTGCGGGTCGAGGGCGAGCCCCGAATACCCGCCGAACCGGTCATCCCCGTAAAGGACGTGGCCCGACGTCATCGCCATGCAGCCGATCTCAGCGCCCATCGGCCCGATCGTCGGGAAGGCCTCGGCGCGTATCTCGACAGCTCCCGCGGCCAGAAGGCCCATCAGGGCTCCGATCACGCCCGCCTCCGCACCCGTGTCGGCCGTCCCTGCCGTTTCGGTTCCTCATCGAAGAGCCCGGCGAGCTGCTCCATCATCGCGCCGCCCAGCTGGTCGACATCGGTGATCGTGATCGCGCGCTTGTAGAAGCGGGTCACGTCGTGCCCGATGCCGATGGCCACGAGCTGCACGTCGCTCTTCGTCTCGAGATAGGCGATCACCTCGCGCAGGTGGCGTTCGAGATAGCTGCCGCCATTGGCCGAGGACGTCGTATCGTCCACTGGCGCGCCGTCGGAGATCACCATCAGGATACGGCGCTGTTCCGGCCGGACCTTCAGCCGGTCATGGGCCCAGAGCAGCGCTTCGCCATCGATATTCTCCTTCAGGAGGCCTTCCTTCAGCATCAGGCCGAGGCTGTCCCGGCTCCGCCGCCAAGGCGCGCTCGCGGGTTTGTAGATGATGTGCCTGAGGTCGTTGAGCCTGCCGGGATGCTTGGGCCGACCGTCCTCGACCCATTTCTCGCGCGAACGCCCCCCTTTCCAGGCCATGGTGGTGAAGCCCAGTATCTCGACCTTCACACCGCACCGCTCGAGGGTTCGTGCGAGGATATCCGCGCAGATCGCCGCGACGGTGATCGGGCGGCCGCGCATCGAGCCCGAATTGTCAAGAAGCAGCGTGACGATCGTGTCGCGGAACTCCTGATCCTGCTCCTGCTTGAAGGAGAGGGGCTGGAACGGGTCGGTCACCACACGGGAGAGCCGCGCTGCGTCGAGCACGCCCTCGTCCAGATCGAACTGCCAGGACCTGTTCTGCTGCGCCAGAAGCTTCCTGTGCAGACGGTTTGCGAGCCGTGCCACAATGGCGTGCAGGCTCTCGAGCTGGCTGTCGAGCTGGTTTCTCAGACGCGTCAGTTCCTCGGGGGAGCAGAGATCCCCGGCATGGGCGATCTGGTCGAATTCAGTCGTATAGGGACGGTAATTCTCGCCGGTATCGCCGAGGGTGTCCCTTCTCAGGATCGGAGCTTCATCGCCTGCCTCTTCGCGCGGATCACCCTCGTCGAGCTGGCTCGGGTCGTCGCTGATCTCCGCTTCGCCCTCGTTCGCCTCGCCGAAATCGGGCGTCTGGTCGTCGGGCTCCTCGTCGCCCGCATCAGGTCCCTCGTCCTCCTCCTGTTCCTGTTCCTGGTTCTCGGCCTCCGGCTCCTGGCCTTCGTCGGGCGGCGCGTCGGTATCGTCCTCCTTGGTATCCTCATCTCCGGTCTTGTCGCCGAGTTCGAGGGCGTCGATCAGCAGGCGGCTGAGTTCCGAGAAGAGTTTCTGGTCCTGATGCGCGCCCCTCTCGCCAAGGCCGTCGAGGGCCTCTCCGCAGGAATTCTCGATCTCCTCGCGCCAGAGATCCACGAGCTTCCTCGCCGGTTTCGGGACGGGCCGGCCTGTCATCCGTTCCCTTGCAAGGAGCTTGACGATGTCCTGTACCGGCACATCCTGCCGGTCCTCCATCCGCCTGTAGCCCTTTTCCTCGAGCTGCCTGTCGAGAGCGGCATCGAGATTGCGCGCGACCCCCTCAAGGCTGTTCGCGCCGAGGCTTTCACAGCGCATCTCCTCGAGGGCCGCGAAGAGCGAGCGGCCTTCGGGATTGTCAGGCTGGAGCTTCAGGTGGAGCCCGGCATCGTGGTGAGCCAGCCGCAGGGCCGCCGCATCGGCATGGCCGCGGCTGATCGCAACCTTCCTCCGGTCGAGCCGCCGCGGCGGGAGTGGCAGGCGGGCCTCGTGACCCGTCACCTCCGGCCTGTCGCCGCCGAACTTCACCTCGGTTTCAGGTTCGGCGGAGATGGCGCGCGTCGTCTGGGCAAGAATACGCTTGAAACGGTCTGTGGGGCTCTCGGACTGGTCCATGGGGGCCATGTAGGCCCGGAAGGGGCTAGGCGTCACCCCGTCCGTCGCCGCAGGGCCACTCAGTCCCGCGGGAGGGGCCGAAGGGCTGGTCGCTGGAAGGGCCGTGACCTGCGAGGCGATGCCCGTCCTGCCCGGACATTAGCCGACCTGGAAAAAGCGGGGCGGCTCCCCGGTCACGAGCCGCACGGCGGTCAGGCTACGGCCCCACCCCGCGCCCGTATCGACATTGATCCGGTTGATTCTGAGCTCCGGCTCGTCCGCGGGGGTATGCCCATGGACGACGATCACGCCATGGTCGTCCTCGCTGTCGAGAAAACGGCGGCGTATCCACAGGAGGTCCTTCTCGTTCTGCTTTTCGAGGGGAACCCCGGGGGCGATCCCTGCGTGGACGAAGACATAGTCGCCCGCGCGGTGGGTGAGGGGGAGAGCACGCAGCCACGAAAGCCTTGGCTCACCGAGAGCCTCGCGGAGCGCGTCGCGAGTGGAAGGGTCGTCCGGGTCGAGATCGAAAGACCTGACGGTCGTGCTGCCTCCGCATTGCAACCACAGATCCCAAGCCTCTCCATGGCTCCCCTCCAGCGCATCGAGCAGCATGGCTTCGTGGTTGCCCTTGAGGGTCAGATTCTCGAAGCGAGGCATCCCTGCCATGAGGCGGTCGATGACGTCGCGGTTGTCAGGGCCGCGGTCGATGGTGTCGCCCAGGTGAAGAAGCAGTGCGCAGCCAGGGGGATCGATCCGCTCACGATCGGTTTCGATCATCTGGTGAAGCTCGGCAAGAAGGTCGGCGCGCCCGTGGATATCGCCGACGGCGTAGATGACGTCGGCCCGGCCGGTTCCCGGTTTCAAACGTCCAGCGCTTCCTGCGCGAAGGCCGCGTTCTCCTGGATGAATGCGAACCGCGGCTCCGCCTTCTTGCCCATCAGGCGGCCGAACAGATCGGTCGCGTCGGCAAACTCCTCGGGCAGTTTGACCCGCGCGAGCTGCCGCGTGGCGGGGTTCATGGTCGTGTCCTTCAGGTCCCTGGCGTTCATCTCGCCAAGGCCCTTGAACCTGCCAACATCGACCTTCGCGTTTTTCGGAAATTCCTTCTGACGGAGCTCTTCACGCTGAACGTCGTCGAGGGCGTAGACGGTCTTGCCCGAATGCGAGAGCCGGTAGAGCGGCGGCTGGGCGAGGTAGAGGTGCCCCTTCCGGACGAGGTCGGGCATCTCCGTGAAGAAGAGCGTCATCAGGAGGGCAGCGATATGCGCGCCGTCGACGTCCGCATCGGTCATGATGACGACCTTGTCGTAGCGCAGGTCCGCGACATCGAACTTGCCGCCGAGCCCCACGCCGAGCGCGAGGGCGATGTCCATCACCTCCTGATTGGCGAGGATCTTGTCGCGTGAGGAGGAGGCGACATTGAGGATCTTGCCGCGAAGGGGGAGGATCGCCTGGGTTTCGCGGTTCCTAGCCTGCTTGGCAGAGCCCCCGGCGGAATCACCCTCGACGAGAAAGATCTCCGTACCCGTCCGGTCCTTGGCGGTACAGTCGGCAAGCTTGCCGGGCAGGCGCAGCTTCTTCATGGCGGAGGCGCGTTGCACCTCCTTCTCCTTGCGCCGGCGGACCCGCTGCTCGGCCTGGTCGATGACATGCTGGAGGAGCTTTTCGGCCTGGTTCGGATGATCGGCAAGCCAGTGATCGAAGGCCGGCCGGATGGCGCTGTCCGCGATCTTCGTCGCTTCGTTGGTGGCGAGCTTGTCCTTGGTCTGCCCCTGGAATTCGGGGTTGGAAACGAAGACCGAGAGAACCGCCGCGGCGGTCCCGAGGACGTCTTCGGCAGTGATCTGTGCCGCTTTCTTGTTGCCGGTCATCTCCGCATAAGCGCGAAGGCCCCGGGTGAGTGCCTGACGCAGCCCCTGCTCGTGCGTGCCGCCTTCAGGGGTGGGGATCGTGTTGCAGTAGGACGATGTGAACCCGTCCGCCATCTGACCGGCCGGGGTCTCGAAGCCGGCCGTGCCCCATGCGACCGCCCACTCGACCGACCCGTGGCCACCGTCCTTCTGGACCTTCCCGGAGAAGACATCGGTCGTGACCGTGGGACGCTGCCCCACGATGGAGCCCAGATAATCCCGAAGCCCGTTGTCGAAGCGCAAGGTGGCTTTCTGCGGGGTCTTGTCGTCGCCCGCCAAGGCTTCCAGGTCACAGGACCACCGCATCTCCACGCCGCCGAAAAGGTAGGCCTTGGACTTGGTCATGCGGAACAGGCGGGCGGGCTTGAACTTCGCACCCTTGCCGAAGATTTCCGGGTCCGGATGGAAGGAGACGCTCGTCCCCCGGCGGTTGGGTGCCTTGCCGACCTTCCTCAGTTTGGAGGTGGGAAGGCCCTTCGCATAGGTCTGGCGGTAGAGCTCCTGGTCACGGGCCACCTCGACCGTGAGATCGTCCGTCAGCGCGTTGACGACCGAGATGCCCACACCGTGGAGACCGCCCGACGTGGCATAGGCCTTGTTCGAGAACTTGCCTCCGGCATGGAGGGTGGTCATGATCACTTCGAGTGCGGACTTGGTCTTGTACTTGGGGTGCTTGTCGACCGGAATGCCACGGCCATTGTCGCCGACCGTCAGGGTTCCGTCCGCCGAAAGATGAACTTCGATCCGCGTGGCGTGCCCTGCCACCGCTTCGTCCATCGAGTTGTCGAGCACTTCGGCGAAGAGGTGGTGCAGGGCGCGTTCGTCGGTGCCTCCGATATACATGCCCGGTCGCTTGCGCACCGGCTCGAGCCCTTCGAGGACTTCGATATCCTTCGCGCTGTAGGACTGGGATGCGGCCTTTCTGGCCCGGGGTGAGGCGGACATGACGTCTCCTGAAAAAAAGGGGAACGAAGGGAAAACGCCCTACAGGTTTCCCGTCGCGAGGGAAAGCCTAGCGGAGAAGCCTCGGGATCGTGACCCGTTGCATCGGCGGCGCGCTTTCGGAGGGGCTGTTCCCGTCATCTTCCGGCCTGTTCTCCGTTTCCTGCAGGGGACCCGCGAGATCGTCAGGCAGGATCTCCTCCGCCTTGTGGAAAAAGGCATTCACCCGCTCCGAACGGCGCCGCCAGGACTTCACGAGTTTCGCCACCCACGGGTTGAACGCGATCAGGATGATCAGCCCGAAGAAGACGAGCAGCGCCCCGAGCGGGATCGGCGAAATGAAGAGGGGTATGCCCGCGATGACGAGGACGAAGCCGACCACGTTTCCGATGATACGAATGATCATGCTTCCCCCGATTGGGGCGATGCTAACGGAACTTATCCTGCGCGGCTAGGAGGCGCCTTGCGGTTTCACCGAAGCTTGACGGATGGGCGTGATCGCCGCGGTACCGATCGAGCAGGTCACCGCGCGCATCATCACGCCGTTCTGCGCGGCCCAGGCGAGCCCTTCGGCATAGGCGGGATCGAGATCGGCAGCCGGTGCCACCGCCTCGGCGTCCTCGCGTTGCACCACGAAGAGGAGCATCGCCCGGTTGCCCTCATCCACCACGCGAACCAGCTCCCGCAGGTGTTTCAACCCCCTTGCCGTCACGCAGTCGGGAAATTCCGCGATCCCGTCGTCACGCCGCAGGAGGTGGCAGTTCTTGACCTCGACGAAGGTGTCCGGAGCGCCCGGTTGCAACAGGTCGATGCGGGAACGCTCCTCGCCGTACCGGACCTCCCGCCGCAGGTCGCCGTCGGGTTCGAGGCCACCCACCAGCCCGGCCCTGATCGCTTCTTCGGCAAGCCGGTTGGGGAGGTTCGTATTGATGCCGACCAAGGTATCGGGCCCGCCGGGGCTCGGGCATTCGACGACCTCGAGGGTGTGGGGCAGCTTGCGTTTGGAATTTGTGGACAGACTGAGCCAGCAACGCGCGCCCTCGGGGGCCACGCCCAGCATGGCGCCCGGGTTGGGGCAGTGAACGGTTTCTTCCCTGCCGTCCTCGAACCTCACATCGGCAAGGAAGCGCTTGTAGCGGCGAAGCAGGCGGGCGGGGACGAGGGGGCTCTGGAACTGCACGGGGCAGGGCGTAGTGATCTCATCCCGCCCTGCCAAGATGGCCTTGGAGCGCGGGGCGAAGAGGACTAGGCAGGCGTCATGAGCACCGATCACAAGCTGAGCTGCGCCTGTCTTCTGATCGGCGACGAGCTCCTTTCCGGACGCACCCGCGATTCCAATGCTCACCACCTTGGCGCGAGGCTGCACGAGCGCGGTCTCTCGCTGATCGAGGTGCGCATCGTCCCCGACGAGCATGACCTGATCGTGGGGGCCCTGCGGGACCTCAGGGCGCGGGCGGCATTCGTCTTCACCTCCGGTGGGATCGGACCGACCCATGACGACATCACCGCCGACGCGATCGCCGATGCCATGGGGGTGTCGATTGGCGAACGCGAGGACGCCCTCGCGATCCTGCGCGAGCACTATGCCGCGAAGGGTGAGGACGTGACCGATTCTCGGCGCCGGATGGCACGGATCCCGAAGGGCGCGAGGCTGATCCCCAATCCGATTTCCGCGGCGCCGGGTTTCGTGATCGAGAATGTCTTCGTGATGGCGGGAGTACCTGCCATCTTCGAGGCCATGCTCGAGGCTGTCCTGCCGGACTTGCCGGAGGGGGAGCGGGAGACAGTGTACAGCATAACCGGCGAGCTGCCCGAGAGCCGTCTCTCCGAGGGCTTGCGCGACCTCGAAGCCGCGCTCAAGGGCCTCAAGATAGGCTCCTATCCGGGCAAGACCGGCAGGGGCGGCCCACTGACCGTGATCTGCCGTTCGCGCCACGCCCCGACGGCAGAGCAGGCGGCTCGCGCCGTGCAGGCGCTTTTCGTTGCCCAGGGGGTCGAGGCGAAGGTTGAAACGGGCCCTCGGCCAAGCCCGAAAAGTGATTGAACTCTTATCCCTTTTGATTGTTCGGCGGACATGGTGCAGACAACTTCCAGACGAAAGTCGCGTCTCATGATCGCCGAGGACGATCCCGTCCAGGCCCGTCTCGTCGAGGAGGTTCTGCAGCGCGAAGGCTTCGGCGTATGCGGACCTTTCATCCGTTGCTGCGATGCAGCCGATGCCGCCCGCACCCTCGATTTCGACGCGGCCCTGCTCGATGTCTCGCTCGAGGGCGGAACCAGCAGCGCGGCCGCCGCCCACCTCAAGGAACGCGGTATCCCCTTTGCCTTCCTCACAGGCTACGGCCCGGAAACCGCGTCGGTCATCGGCGCCTTCTCCGACCGCCTTGCCATTCCCAAGCCCATCACGCCGGAAATCATGATGGAGGTCGTTGCGGTCCTTCTCAGCAACGAGCGCCGCCGGGCGGATTACTTCAACTGAAGCATTGATACCCATGCCGGGCGCCGCTCATATGCGCGGCACGCGGGCGTGGCGGAATCGGTAGACGCAGCGGACTTAAAATCCGCAGCCATTGGCGTGGGGGTTCGAGTCCCCCCGCCCGCACCATCTTGCCGGGCCTGCCGCTTCGCTGGTCGAGGCCGTGCGGTTCAAGGCCAGTCCTCTCACCTTCAGGCCGGGACGCTTCTGCGAGCGGCGGCCCCGCCCGCGCCCCTTTCGTGACGCAGGCGATGCTTGCTGATCCAGGCCCTCCGGGCTGCCCGGCGGCTCGTCTCGCGGCGTTCCTAGGGCACCGGTACGGGATCGCCGGCCTTGGTCACCGGGTCGATATCGCTGGCGACCGGATCGCGAGGCTCGGCATTCGGATCAGCTTCGAAAGCCATCCTGAAACCGACACCGAAGTTGTCCTCCACCGCCGTCGGCGGCGGGGGCGCTGGATCGGGACCCGGCGCGGCCGGCGGCGGGTCGGGCAATTTGACGTTGTCGTCGTCGCTGCAAGCCGCCGCTCCAACGAGGAGGGCGGCTCCGGCGAGGACGCTCAGGAAACGGGTGTCGTTCACATCGAGCTCCCTTGTCCGCTGACATTGTTGGGCGAGCCCGGAATGGGCGTATTGAGATAGGGGAAGCTGTTCCGCAGTTCCATCGCGCTGATCGGGGCTCCGTCGGTGAACGGAACGGTGCCAACCACGGCGTCTTCAGGTTCGCAAAGCCCAAGATCCGTATCCTCGCCAGCGATCGGGACGGGATGGCAGAGCCTGCCCATCACCACGCGGAGGGCGATGTCCACGGTATCGTCACCCGGCCGGCGGCCGTTGGGAAAGCCCGCGAGGTCATCACCGGCCACCCCGAAGGTGCTCTGCTGGGCGCGGGGGGTCGGTTCGATGTTGAAGTTGAGCCGCATCATCTCCGATGGGACCACGCCGGCAGGCTTGTTCAGGCCTTCGATGCCCGTGAGGAAAGCCGCGACGAGATCGGTGCGCGGAAAGTTCGTCGGCGCGAGTGTCTCGAAATCCGTACCCAGCGTTCCATTCACCGCATCGAGGAACAGAACATTGAGGAGTTCGGGCAGGGTCGGATTGGTGACGTAGTCGGCAAGTGCGCTGTCCTGTGTGGGTTCGGCTGCATTGAAGAGGTCCTTGTCCGGAAGGCCGATCACCAGCTCGTTCACGAGCGGCGCGGAAAGCCGCGACTGCTGCACGAAGGCGCCGCCATAGAGCGACGTCTGCTCGTAGGTCGGCGAGGGATCTTCGATCTCGGCCTGGGGAAGGCTCGCGGTCGTCCAGCCGCCGATGATACCGTCGCCATCATCGCCGAGGCATTCGAAGGGGACTTCGAGCGCGATCGAGGTCACGTTGGCGCGCCCGACAAGGTCGTCATTCGCGCGGTCCTGCGTGATGCCCCCCGGGAAGGTGGCGCCGTCCTCGTTCAGGGGCTCCGCACCATCGATCGGAACGAAGTTCACGAGGTCGAAGACCTCACCGAGATTGACAGCGAAAGCTTCAGCACGCTGACCGACAAAGACACGGCCCGTGGTGCTGCATCCCGGGATGGAGACCGTCTGGATGAACTGCGACGCATAGGCTTCATAGTCCGGGATCGTCTTGTTACCGACATTGTCGAGGGGCTTGTCATAGGTTCCGATGTCGGTGGTCGTGCCCGTCCTTCGGTCTCCCTGGACGAGCGAGAGCGTATATTGCTCGGTTTCGCCAAGGTTGGGGCTCATCGGTCCGGTGACCTGGCCGGCCGCGCGCAAGGCGATTGGCAGGGACAGCCCGCCCGCCATGATCGTCGCCCCCGTCCCGTTGACGAGATTGTTGTCGAAATCGAACTGGAAGGTCACGTCCTCGACGGCGTCTCCGTCAGTATCGATATGAATCTCGTAGAGCGCATCGGGGTCCATCGTGAAATAGTTGGGACCGCCATAAGGTGCCTGGATCGGCTGGTAATTGGCGATGAAGGTCACGCTGTCGGAACGGCCGGGCTCGTAGCTCCGGAACATGTAGAAGTCGGTGCCGTCGATCTTGGGCTGCTCGGTGATGCCCGGGGCTTCGCGGTGGCTCGAGGCAAGCGAGGCGCCGCTGATGAGGGCAGCGACGCTGCAGAGCGTCGATGCCGTCGCAAGGATACGGTTCATTCGGTTCATCCGGGAGGGTTCCCTCTTTAGCTAGCCGGATTGGCTGGCCTTGCTACGCACCAGGGGTCGGGGCGGATGACACGGGGGACTCGGTCTCCCGTGTTCGTGAACATCGTGACATGAGGCATCCGCGTGGCCGTCGGCTGCGTAGTGACTCTCTGAAAAGGGAGACCCCATATGCGGAAAACCGTCTTGAGCATGCTGTTCGCCATCGGCGCCGGACACGGTGCACAGGCCCATGATTTCTGGATCGCGCCACAAAGCTACAGCCTCGACGAGCCCGGCGAGCTGGGGCTCCGCTTCAGGATCGGGCATCTCGACGACCAGGACGACTGGTACGCCGCGCCGGACCGGATCGTCTCTTTCCAGAGCTTCTCGCAGGCGGGTCTTGCCGACCAGCAGGCGCAACTCCTGAACCGCGATCCTTATGAGCCGACCACGATCAAGCTTTCGGAACCCGGCAGCCACGTGATCGCACTGCAGGGGCATCGCGCGTTCAGCAGTCTCGAGGCGGAAAAGTTCAACGACTATGTCGTCGACGAGGGTATCACCCCGATCCTCACCCGGAGGCTGGGGAGGGGGCTTCTCAAGACCCCGGGGAAAGAGGTCTACGCCCGCTGCGCGAAGAGCATCGTCACCGTCGGGGGCGAAGCGACCCCGCTGGCCACCCGACCGGTCGGCATGACCCTTGAGATCACGCCGCTGACCGCGCCCTCTTCGGTACCCGAGGGCGGCAGCGTCGCTTTCGAAGTCCGTTACCGCGGGCGGCCCCTCGAAGGCGCCACCGTGAAGGTCATCCGCCTCGACACCGGCGAGATGCGCGAGAACCTGATGAGTGACGCATCGGGCAGGATCGTTCTTGAAAATCCCGGGGGCGGCGCATTCATGCTGCACACCATCTGGGCCGAACCGGCCGAGGGGCTCCTCGAGGATGCCGACTTCGCGACGTCGTTTTCCAGCCTCACCTTCGCTTTCGCGGCTGATGCCGGATGAGCCCGCGGGCTCGGTCCGGTGTCCGAAGGGGGGAGCAGTGGCGCGCGCGAGGCTTGCGTGACGCCACTGCTTCCCTTTACCTCTGCCCGGACACCGGGAGGGAAGGGGCCGCGTGGCGGACGAGATCGGACAGAGTGATGCCGCCGATCTCCTGGCGCGGGTGGCCATGGGGGACAGGCAGGCTTTCGACAGTCTCTACGAGCGAACCTCTTCCCGCCTCTTTCCCATAGCCATAGCCATGCTCGGCGATCGGCATGAGGCGGAAGAGGCACTCCAGGATGCATTCGTCAGTATCTGGCGCAAAGCGGATCGTTTCAGGCCCGATGAGGGCACCCCGCTGGGCTGGATGTCGGTCATCGTCAGGAACGCGGCGATCGACCGGCGCCGGCGCAGGCGGGACACGCCCGTCGAAGACGCCTTCTTCCACCGTGCCTGCGAGCTGCCCGGGCCCGAAGCGATGAGTATCGCAAGCAGCGAGGCGCGCCGGCTCCACCGCTGCCTCGAAGAGCTCTCCGAAGACGAGCTGCGTCCGATCCGCCAGGCCTTCTTCGGCATGCAGAGCTATTCGGAAGTCGCTGCTGGCGAGGGCGTGCCGCTGGGCACGATGAAGTCGCGGATCCGGCGCGCGCTCGGGCGGCTCAGGTCGTGTTTCGAAGGGGCCGCCGGGGCGAAGGGCGCCCGGGTGCATGAAGGGGGAGGCGCGCATGAGTGATACTGGCCGCGAAACCCGCGCCTTCGAAGCTGCCCTCGGTCTTCTTCCCGAGGACGAAGTTCTGACGCCTGATGAACAGCGGGAGGCTGATCGTTGGGTTCGTCTTCTCGCGGAGATTCCTCCCGGTGCAGAAGTGAAACCTCCCGAGCGGGTGAAGACGGCGATCGATCGGCGCCTGGGGCTTGAACCTTCCGGCGGGCGCGGCCTTCTTGGTAGCCTTCAGTTCTGGCGGGCGGCAACGGGGCTGTCAGCGGCGACAGCAGCGGTGCTGGCCGTTCTCCTGCTTGGCACCCCGTCACCGGCGGACCCGGTAGCCGAGGAACGCCTGTTCGTCGTCCTTCTCTCCCCGACCAGTGATACGCGCGAACCGACACCGGCGGTGCTCCGGTCCCGGAATGGTGACGCGCGGATCAGTATCCCCGACCTGGCTGGTACCGCGCCGATCGACGAGCCATCGGCGTTCGATCGCCAGCTCTGGCTGATCGAGGAGGGGCGCGATCCCGTCTCGCTAGGGCTCCTGCCCGACGACGAGGTTGCCGAGATTGCGCTTGGCAGGAATGCCGCAATCGAAGGCGGCGTGACCATCGCCGTCAGCCTCGAGCCGAGTGGAGGTTCCCCGACCGGGCTGCCCACGGGCCCGATCCTGGCAACTGGCGAGCTCAAGGCTCTCTGAACGGGCGGTGGTGACCAGCTTCGAGGCTGTAGGGACGGGCGACCTGACGATCGGCGACGCCAAGGCCCCGCGTACCCGTCTTCTCGTCAGCCGGAGCCCATCGACCGAAAGGGCGAGAGAACCAGTCCGAGTACGTCTTTCTCCCCTTCTCCGCTCACGCCATAGCGCCGCTCCGGGGAGGCGGGCGCCCTGTCCCGAAAGGTTCCGAAGACCCTGTCGGAGACCGTGCTGAGGGTGCCGTAATTGCTGTCGGTGCAGAGCCGCCCCGGCCTGTGGTGGATGCGGTGATGCTCGGGACTGACAATGACCGTCCTGAGCTGCCGGTCGATTCCTTCCGGAAGGGCGAGATTGCTGTGATGGAAACCCGCAGCGATCAGCACCGACGCATCGAAGACGAGGATCGCGACCGCGCTGACGTCGAATAGCAGCACGAGACCGGCTCGCAGGACCGCCGACATCGCAAGTTCTCCGGGGTGGAAGCGGACGGCGGAGCTGACGTCGAGGAATTCGTCGTAGTGGTGCACGCTGTGGAACCGCCAGAGAAAGGGAATCTCGTGGTTCGCGCGGTGCCACCAGTAGAGATAGA
>CAZAFU010000032.1:0-25330 GCA_964484475.1 uncultured Caulobacterales bacterium
GTGATTACCTCTACAACACATATGCCGAGGACCGCCGGATGCGGATCAATCTTGGTATCAGGAGGAGGCTGGCTCCGCTTCTTGGCAATGACCGTCGCAAGATCGAGCTGATGATGGGGCTCCTTCTTTCGATGCCGGGCACGCCGGTCCTGTACTACGGCGACGAGATCGGTATGGGCGACAACATCTATCTTGGCGACCGCGACGGTGTCCGTACACCGATGCAGTGGTCGCCGGACCGGAATGGCGGATTCAGCCGATCCGATCCTGCCCGGCTCTACAGCCAGCCCATCATGGACCCGGTGTTCGGCTTTCAGGGTCTCAACGTCGAGGCGCAAGGACGCAACGCCGCTTCACTCCTGAATTGGACGCGACGTGCCCTGAGGATCAGGGGATCGACACCGGTCTTCGGGCGGGGAACCCTCGAGTTCCTCTATCCCAGGAACCGCAGGGTGCTTTCCTACATCCGGCGGCTCGGTGACGAGGTTGTGCTTTGCGTGGTCAATCTCTCCTCGCGGGCGCAATCCGTCGAACTCGACCTTTCGGAGTTCGAGGGCATGTCCCCGGTCGAACTTTCGGGGCGCGAAGCCTTTCCGCCGGTTGGCAAGCTCCCCTACCTCCTCACCATGCCCGGATACGGCTTCTACTGGTTCCGCCTGACGTCGGAGGCCGAGATACCGAGCTGGCATGAACCCCTTCCCGAACCGCTCCCCGAGCATGCAACTGTCGTGACACGGACGGGTGACGATCCTCTCGACCAGGGAGCCGCAAAGGACACGCTGGAGAAGACATCACTTCCGGAATTCCTGCCGAAACAGAGGTGGTTCGCCGGCAAGGCGGAACGTATCTCGAACGTTTCGATAAAGGAACATGCCAGACTGGGATCGGTGCGGCTTCTCGAAGCGGATGTGGACCAGGGCGATCGGCAGGCACGCTACTTCGTCCCGGTAACGGCGCAGAAGGCACCTCCCACCATGGAGGTCACGTCGTTCCAGATCGCGCGGTACCGCAAGGGGCCCGACGTCGTCCCGCTCTACGATGCCCTCGCCGACGAAAGCCTTGCAAGGCATGCCGTCGAGGCGATGAAGGAAGAACGGAAAGTGGCGGGTGTCTCCTTCCACAGGACCGACGCCTTTGGTGGCCTGACGATCGACGAGGACGAGGATATCGCGCGCCTTCTCGCGGAGCAGAGCAACTCGTCGATCCGTATAGGGTCGAAGGGGATCATGAAGGGCCTGAGGCTGATCCGTTCCGGCCCACATCCCGAAGTCGAGATTTCGCGTTTCCTGACCGAGGTTGCGAAGTTCGAACATGCACCGAAACTCCTCGGCTGGGGCCAGATCGACGGCGATTCACCGACATGTATTCTGGTGCTGCATGAATTCGTCCAGAACCAGGGCGATGCGTGGTCGCGGATCACCGACGAACTGGTGCGTCAGTTCGAACAGCTCTCCCTTCAAACCCAGAGCGAGAGCGATGCGGACGAGGAATTGTCCATACCGATCCAGACCGAGGTTTTCCTTCGGCTCGGCGAAAGGATTGGCGAACTTCATGCGGCGCTCGCAACGCCTACTGACGAAGGGGCTTTCCGCAGCGAAGCAGTCACCGCGGATGACACAGGCACATGGAAGTCCTCGGCGGAGCGCTTCCTCGAGCGAGCCCTTGACCTGACCGAGCAGGACGGGAGGCTCCGCGAACGCCGGTCCGAGATAGCAGCCGTGATCGAAAGGATCTCAGCCACGGGCGGTCAGAAGACGAGGATCCACGGCGATCTTCATCTTGGACAGGTTCTTCTGGCCAAGGACGACTTCGTCATTCTCGATTTCGAAGGCGAACCCGGGCGGTCGCTGGAGGAACGGCGGAAGAAGACCTCCCCGCTTCGCGATGTTGCCGGGATGCTGCGAAGCTTCGACTACGCTGCTGTCCATGCCGCGCAAACCGCTGGAGAGATGGGTATTCTCGACGACGACACAGCGCAGCCGCTCGCGGCCCGCTGGCGGCAGGAGGTGACTGGGCATTTCCTCGAGGGCTACAACCGGCATAGTCCGGTGGACCCCGAAGAGTCCGGCAACCTCCTGCGTTTCTTTACCCTGGAAAAGGCCCTGTACGAAGTGATTTACGAAGCGGAAAATCGTCCGGCTTGGGTTCATATCCCCATCGACGGAATTCTTCGCCTGTTGGATGAAAGCTGAGGACCCGATGGCTCTAGGAGATCACGCAGACACCGACGCCCTCGCCGCTCTCGCCCATGGCCGCTCAGGGAACCCCTTCGCGCTCCTTGGTCCCCATGATGACCGGGTCCGAGGCTTCTTTCCCGAGGCTGACAGTGCCGTTCTGACCAAGCCGGACGGCACCAGGGTAGCCGGAGCACAGAAGATCCATCCCGCCGGCGTCTTCGAGGCGGAGGTGAAACAGCGGCTATCCGAGTACAAATGGCATGTCACTTGGGGAGAGCATTCGGCAGAACTCGACGATCCTTACCGGTTCGGGCCGATCCTCGGCGACCTCGACGTCTGGCTTCTTGGCGAAGGCCGTCACCGCCACGCCTACCAGGTCCTTGGCGCGCATCCGCGAAACCTCGAAGGCGCAGAAGGCGTATCCTTCGCCGTCTGGGCACCCAACGCTTCACGGGTCAGTGTCGTCGGGGAATTTAACCACTGGGACGGCCGGCGTCATCCCATGCGGTTGCGCCAGGAATGCGGCGTATGGGAACTTTTTATCCCTGGCCTGGAAGAAGGGTCACTCTACAAGTATGAAATTCTGGACCGGGATGGCCATCGCCTTCCTCTCAAAACCGATCCCTATGCATTCGAGATGGAGAAACGCCCCGAAACGGCTTCAGTCGTCAGGAAGCTCCCGACAGTAGGTCCGAACGAGGCCTGGTCGAAACGCAAAGGCGAAGCGTTTGCTCCGGACGCACCCGTCAGCATCTACGAAGTCCACCTCGGCTCATGGATGAAGAGCGCAGACGGCGGTTTCCTGAGTTACGATGAACTGATCGAGCGCCTGGTCCCCTATGTCCTCGAACTCGGCTTTACCCATGTCGAATTCCTTCCCGTTTCGGAGCATCCCTTCGACGGCTCCTGGGGCTATCAGCCCATTGGTCTGTTCGCGCCCACTTCGCGTTTCGGAGACGCGGAAGGGTTCGCGAGACTGGTCAGGGCCTTCCATGACGAGGGGCTTGGTGTTCTTCTCGACTGGGTACCCGGACATTTTCCGACAGATGCTCACGGCCTCGGCGTCTTTGACGGCACCAACCTCTACGAACATGCCGATCCGAAGGAAGGCTTTCATCAGGACTGGAACACGTTGATCTACAATTTCGGCCGGAACGAAGTGAAAGGCATGCTGATCGCCAACGCCCTTTTCTGGCCCGACCACTATCACGTCGATGGCCTGAGGGTCGATGCAGTCGCATCCATGCTCTATCGCGACTATTCGCGTAAGGAGGGTGAATGGGTCCCGAACCAGTATGGCGGCAGGGAAAATCTCGAGGCGATCAGCTTTTTGAAGGATACCAACTCTGCCGTACGGGAAGAAATGCCCGGCGCGGTGACGGTTGCGGAAGAATCGACGGCATTCCCCGGCGTTTCCCATCCGGTCGAGGACGGCGGTCTGGGTTTTCACTACAAGTGGAACATGGGGTGGATGCACGACACCCTCGAATACATGAAGGAGGATCCGCTTTACCGATCCTACCACCACGACAAGATGACGTTCAGCCTCGTTTACGCGTTCACGGAGAACTTCGTCCTGCCGCTGAGCCACGACGAGGTAGTTCACGGGAAGAGCAGCCTACTGAACAAGATGCCCGGCGATGAGTGGCAGAAGTTCGCCAACCTGCGCGCCTACTACGGTTTCATGTGGGCCCATCCGGGCAAGAAGCTCCTGTTCATGGGCGGCGAGATCGCCCAATCCCGTGAATGGAACCATGATGCATCAATCGACTGGCATCTTCTCGATGACGATCGTCATGCGGGGATGCAGCGGCTCGTGGCCGCCCTGAACCGGGCTTACAAGGCTGAACCTGCCCTGCACCGTCTTGACTGCGACCCGGCGGGTTTCGACTGGGTGATCGGGGACGACCGTGACAATTCGGTCTTTGCCTTCCTGCGCAAGGGTCAGGGAGAGGACCGTCCGGTTCTTGCTGTCTCCAACATGACACCGAAGGTCCTGACAGACTACAGGATCGGGGTTCCACAGGCAGGTTCCTGGAAATGCCTTCTGTCAACGGACGACCAGAGGTTCGGGGGGTCGAATGCCGGCGGTCAGTCCGCCGAGACGCTGGCTGAAGGCGCGCACGGCCACCCCTACAGCCTTTCGCTCACGCTTCCTCCGCTGGCGACGGTCTACTGGGCACCCGGCTGAGGAACGTTGGCGGGTTCGAACCGTTCGGCTTCGCGTGCTTTTGCGGCTCGCCACTCGGCGAGGGCGAGGAGCGTGAGTGTCGGGACGAACCCGTCGATCTGGTCGGTGACTTCGGCGACCTCCCAGAGTTGGGCGAGGCCCTTCCAGCCGAACATCGCAACGCCTGCGACCGTGAGGAAGACATCGAAGAGGGATCCGAAGCCGATGATGCGGCCGATGAAGAAGTCGGCAACATCGAGAATGACCGCGACGACGAGTTTCACCAGCGCTGTACGGGAAGAACTCACGAATTGCCCTCCAGAAAGAGGCGGAGTTCCCTGACAAACCGCCTTGGCTGATCATGGTGGAGCCAATGGCCCGCGTCATCAAACTCCCGCAGTTCTGCGTTCCGGAACGCTTCCATCCGGCCGTCGTCTCCGGGGCTCGATGCCCAGCTGTCCTTGCCGTAGACCAGAAGGGTCGGTGCCGTGATGGCTCCGTAGAGGGCGCCGTATTCAGACGGTGGGACGGGACGGACGGGCATCTGGCCGACAAGCGGGTCGTATTTCCAGGTCCACCCCTCACCGGTCTCCCGGAGCGCCTGCTCGGCGAGGTGGCGGGTCACGCCGTCGGGCAGGTTGGGATGAAGTACGGCTAGCCTTCGGACCCCCTCCTCCCGGCTCGCGAACACCCGACCGCCACGCGCCCTTATCTTCAGGCGCCTGTCGAGGGCTTCGCGCCAGACCTGCGAGGATGGGCGGGCACTGAGGGTATCGTAGCGTTCCTGCGAGAAGCCGAGACCTTCGAGAACGACCAGCTTGCTGATCCTTTCCGGAAAGGCCGCAGCGTAATGAAGAAGGATGTTGCCGCCGAAGGAATGCCCGACCATGGCAAAAGGC
This sequence comes from uncultured Caulobacterales bacterium, assembly GCA_964484475.1. Taxonomy (GTDB): domain Bacteria; phylum Pseudomonadota; class Alphaproteobacteria; order Caulobacterales; family Parvularculaceae; genus Parvularcula. The sequence goes on from CAZAFU010000032.1 coordinate 5,247, forward strand.
GGTTCGAAGCCGCGGACTGCCAAGGCCTCGACCAACGCGGCGTGATCGCCGACAAAGCCGAGCATGTCATAGCCGCCGCCCGGTGCCCAGTCGCTGTCGCCATGGCCGCGAAGGTCCGGCACGATCAGGCAGTGTTCACTGAGCAGTGCAGCAACGATCCAGTCCCAGCTTCGACCATGATCGCGCCCTCCATGCAGGAGAAAGAGCGGCGGCTTCGTCCCGTCACCCCATATCCGAAGATGCAGGTGGAGACGCCCGACGTCGATCCTCTCCTCGGAAAGAGCCGTGGGATCGGGAAGCGGAAGATCCTGCTCCGTCAACGGATGACAGGGAGGTCTGTGGCGCGCGCCTCGTCGAGATAGCGGGCCGAGACAGGCTTCAGGCTGTCATCGAGTTCGATCAGCAAGGGGTTGCCCGTGGGGATTTCGACGCCGGTGATCTCGTCATCGCCGACCTCGAAGAGAACCTTGACGAGCGCCCGCAGGGAGTTGCCATGGGCGGCAATGATGTAATTCCGGCCCTGCCTCAGAGCGGGGGCGATCGCCTCGTTGAAATAGGGCTCGGTCCGCTCGAGGGTCAGCTTGAGGCTTTCCGTCTTCGGAACGTCGATCCCGCGGTATCGCCTGTCCGTCAGGCTGGGGAACGGTGAGGCATCATCGAGAACCGGCGGTGGTGTGTCGTAGCTCCGGCGCCAGATATGCACCTGCTCGTCACCATGCTTGTCGCGTGTTTCCTGCTTGTTGAGCCCGCTGAGGCCTCCGTAATGGCGTTCGTTGAGGCGCCAGTCCTTGATCACCGGCAGCCAGGGCTCCCCCATCTCGTCGAGCGCAATGTTCAGTGTCCGTATGGCACGGGTGAGGACCGAGGTGAAGCAGCCGTCGAACTCCGTTCCGGCGGCCTTGAGAAGCTCTCCCGCCTTCTTCGCTTCGGCCTCCCCCTTCTCCGTCAACGGAACATCCACCCATCCGGTAAAGCGGTTTTCGAGGTTCCACTGGGACTGTCCGTGGCGAAGGAAGGCTAGCGTAGGCATCTCATTCTCCTCTGTCTGATACCTCTGCTAGACAAGGCAGGACCAAAGTGCCAGCGCTCAGCGGAAATCGGGAACAGTCAGGCAGCTTGGCTTCATCACCATGCGCACCTCGGTCTTTGCATCCGAGATGAAGGGCTCACCGTCGATCGTGAAATGGATTTCGTCATCCGGCCCGCGCACACTCACGTCGGAACCGACGAGCTTGGTGATTCCGTGACTGTCCTCGAAACCGCCCGCAACGGCCTCGAGGATGCGCTGAATAAAGCCGAACGGCCCTTTGGAGTCCGAGATATAGACGCAGAGCTGGCCTGTATCGAGCTGGCTGCGACGAGGCACGCCGGCTTCGCCATGGGTGATCGGGTTGTTGGTGATGAAGATCGCATTGGTTTCGGTGTCGTAGGACCGGCCATCGATCTCGATGTCGTAGCGCTGCGGCTCGGTGAAGAAGAGGCGGTCGAACCATTCCGACGCTGCCCCCATCCGGTCCTCGAAGGTCGGAGCCGAACGGAAAAGCTCGCGCGCCTCGGCAGCCTCCGCGAAGGTGCCCAGCACGGCGCTGTGCAGGAGCGGGCGCCCCGCCGCCTCGGCATAGTCGATCTTTCGCGGTTTCAACCGCAGGGCCCTCCGGAGGGCGTCTGTCGGCTGTAGGGGGAAATCGAGATCGCGCGGGATCAGGTTGGCTGTGCCGTAGGGCAAGGGAACGAAGACCGCGGTCGCCTTGCAATCGATCAGCGCCTTGGAGATCGCACCGATGGTGCCGTCCCCGCCGACGGAAACGAGCGTTCGTGCCTGGCAGCTGTTGGCCTCGCCGAGGAGCTCCTCCATCTGTCCATGGACGATCCTGTAGCTCCCGTTGCGGTCGAGTATGGGGATGAGGTCCTCTTCGATCGCGCCTGCGCCGATGTCCTTCACCCTGCCGGACTGCTCGTTGATCAGGACAAGAATGTCGTCATGCACCCATTTCTCTCCAGCCTTTCGGTCCCCGTCCGAACCGGGTCGCGGTAAGGTCCGCGAAACCGGCTTCGCTCCAACGATGAACACCGATCTCGATTTCATCGTTCGCATGGAGAGTGATTGTGTTGAAGCTGGCAGGCTCTCCCCGGAGGCGCGTGGAAACGGCTGTTCCCGCCTGGCTGTAGATGAAAGACCAGTCGTCGTGGGTTTTGACCCGCACCCGGGGCCAGTGAACGTGCCCGGTCATGACGATATCGACCCGGCTCTGCCTGATCGCGTGGAGAACGTCTTCCCGCTTGGGAACCACGGCCCGCCCCGCCTTCCCGGCTTCCTCGATCTCCTCGACCGGGTGATGGAACCCGACGAGCCGGGTCCGCTCCTCACCGGTCATGGTATCGCGCAGGGACGTGAGCTGGTCCTCGGTGAGCTTGCCGGTGGACCAGTCCAGTGACGGGCGCATGCGTCGGGCGGAGTTGAGACCGGCGAAAACAAAATCATCCGCGGCAACAACCGGCTCCTCCTTGTGACCGAGAATGTCCTCGAACCGCGACCAGGGCGTGAAGAAACGGCGGATCAGGTTGATGACGGGCGTATCGTGATTTCCCGGGATCGCGGTCGCCGGCAGGCCGACCTTGTCGAACCATGCCCGCGCTGCTTCGAACTCGACCTTGCGGCCCGATTGCGTGAGGTCGCCGGTCACGAGGATGTGGTCGACAGCGTCTTCGGCCAACCCCTCCTGCAGGCGGGCGAGCTGCTCGGCGTCAGCGGCGCCGAAGTGCATGTCGGAGAGGTGGGCTATTGTGGTCATCGCGCACGAACCCCTTGAAGACGGCTATGGTTCAATTGGCAGGAATTGCCACTTCAACCCAGACAAGACGGTGGTCGGAGGAAATCATGGGCCAACCATTCCCGACGAGGTCGTAGCCTTCCTCGCCCTGGTCCGGCCAGAAAACACCTGCGCCGCGAACCTCGAGGTCGGAAGACGGCAGAACGTAGTCCACCCTGAGATTGCCGACCGACCGGTCGGAGAAATCAGCAGTATCGAAACGGGCGTCGCCTGACTGACGGGTATTGCCCCCGCCCTGGCGTTCGGCAGCACCCGGACCGCCCCGGCTCTCGGGCCGGGGATCGAGTACGCGTTCGTGGCCGAGAAGGGTCGCGATCGCGTGCCGGTCCTTCCCTTCGGGAGTATCCGAATCGGAAGGATCGGCATTGAGATCACCGAAGACGATGAAGCGATCGTCGCGCGACAGGCCACCCGGCTGCCCCTCGTCATCGACCAGCCAACCCGGATCCTCGCCTCCGACGATTGCCGTCAGCAGACGGATTTCGTCGAAATTGCGGCGGCCGTTGCGGTCCTCCTCGCCATCGAAGCCCGGAGGCGTGGGGTGGGCGACCACGAGGTTGATCTCCTCGTCTTCCACCGAAACCGGAACGACGGCATGGGTCTTCGAGGAGAGGCGCAAGGCTCCTGCCGCCTCGCCGTAGAACCCCTCGGGCAAGAGGTTGCCCGGAAGATCGGCCCACAGGAACTCCCGGTAGGTCCGCAGGCGGTCCTCATCGATCGGATGGCGGGAGAGGACCGCGATGGCGTACTGGCCCGGGAAAATACCGTAGCCAAAACCGTCATTGCCATATTCGCGGCTGCCCTGTGGGTGATCGCTCCGCCCATCCCTGTCGAGGTCGAAACCGCTTCTCACCCCGGTGTTGGATGCAAGGGCGAGCCTGTGCTCGTAGCCGAGATCGAGCTCCTCGGCGAAAAGGTCGAGCGCCTTGCCTTCGGGGTCGTGGTCGAACTCGTTCAGCACCAGGATATCGGGATCGATCTCGGCGATGATGGCGCGCAGGGCCTGACGCTGCTCGCCCGGAGCCTCCCGGAGTTCACGGACAAGTGCACCCTCTTCCTCCCTGTAAAGAGAGACATTGAAGGTCGCGACCGTGAGGGTCTCGGCGTCGGCCGCAGCCGGTTCGCTCGCCGTCCGGGCATCGCAGGAAGCAAGGATCAGGGCGGCCGCCGCGAGCAGACGCACCATCAGTGGACGAAGAAAGTCTTCGAGAATCCAAGGACACCGAGCCAGGTGAAGAAGGCGAGGATGAGGCTCAGGAAGAAATTGGTTTCCAGCAGGAGCAGGGTGAGGAACATGACGATGGCGAGCGCGACCGGCAGGCCGACGACATACCCCATCGTCATCAGGTTGGAGTAGGTCTTCGCCCGGTTCTCGATGGCGTCTTCAGGCAGTTGGTCTTTTTCGTTCTTCGACATATCCATGGGGGGTCACTCACGAATTGTGTTGGCCAAATCGGCGGCCCGCATAGCGCAGCCCGGTCGCGGCGTCCATCGACGGGACGAAGAGCGTTACTCCATGGATTTGACGATTTCCTCGCACATCTTCTTGGCGTCGCCGAACAGCATCATGGTGTTGTCGCGGAAGAAGAGTTCGTTCTGGACCCCGGCATAGCCGGCGGACATGCCCCGCTTGACGAAGAGGACCGTGCCCGAGTTCTCCACATCGAGGATGGGCATGCCGTAGATCGGCGAGGCCTTGTCGGTCTTCGCTGCGGGATTGGTCACGTCGTTGGCCCCGATGACGAAGGCAACGTCAGACTGGCTGAACTCCGAATTGATGTCCTCGAGCTCGAAGACCTCGTCATAGGGTACGTTCGCCTCGGCGAGCAGGACGTTCATGTGTCCCGGCATCCGGCCCGCCACGGGGTGGATTGCATATTTCACCTCGACGCCGGCGGCTTTGAGAACGTCAGCCATCTCCCGCAGGGCGTGCTGGGCCTGCGCGACGGCCATGCCGTAGCCCGGGACGATGATGACCTTGCCGGCGTTCTGCATGATGAAGGCGGCATCCTCGGCCGAGCCCTGCTTGACCGGCCGGTCCTCGTCACCGCCCGAGGAAGACGCCGAACCCTCGTCGCCCCCGAAACCGCCGAGGATGACGGAGACGAAGCTGCGGTTCATGCCCTTGCACATGATGTAGCTGAGGATCGCGCCCGACGCCCCGACGAGGGCGCCGGTGATGATCAGGGCCATGTTCTGGAGGGTGAAGCCGATGCCTGCTGCGGCCCATCCCGAATAACTGTTCAGCATCGAAACGACGACGGGCATGTCCGCCCCGCCGATCGGGACGATCAGCAGGACCCCGAACACGAAAGCGATCAGCGTCAGGAGAAGGAAGAAGAAAGCGCTTTGCGCGCCGGTGCAGAGGAGGACGATAAGGAGCACCGCCGCCCCCACGAGGGCGAGGTTGATGGCGTGCCTTGCCGGCAGGAGGATCGGCTTGCCGGACATCCGCCCGTCAAGCTTGAGGAAGGCGATCACCGAACCCGAGAAGGTCACCGCGCCAATGAAGACGCCAAGCGACATCTCCACGATGGCCTGAGCTTCGATCTCCCCCGGATAGCCTATGCCGTAGGCGCGCGGAGCCAGGAAAGCCGACCATGCGATCAATACCGCCGCCATGCCGACCAGGGCGTGAAAGGCCGCGACGAGCTGGGGCATCGACGTCATCGCAACTTTCCTGGCGATGATGGCACCCGGAATGGCGCCGGCAGCCAGCGCGAGGATGACGAGACCCCAGGCGCCCGGTCCCGCGGCACTGAGGAAGCGGTCAGAGAAAAGAGTGGCGAAGATCGCCACCGCCATGCCGATCATCCCGAAGCGGTTCCCCTGACGGGAGGTCGCCGGACTGCTCAGCCCGCGCAGGGCGAGGATGAACAGGATCCCGGCGACGATGTAGAGGACGGCGGTGAGATTGGTGCTCATTGTGATCGAACTCCTCCCGGAGCAGGTTCCAGGCCACGGGTTTGACTGCCCCGGCCCGAAGGCCGGAGGATGGGTCTTGGATCTTTCATGCGGCTATCGCTTCCAGGGCGGCCCTGAGCGGTTCCGATAGCGGTTCGGGGCGCCTGCTCGCGCGGCCGACATAGACATGGGTGAACTGGCCCTCAGCGGCCGCCCGGTCATCGTCGTTGCGGAACAGGCCAATCCCGTAGGTGACCGAGCTGTTGCCGATCCTGTCGCAGCGGACACCGGCGGTCACCCGGTCGGGATAAGCCATTTCTCCGTAATAGGAACAGCGGGTTTCGACCACGAGACCGATCTGGTCGCCGCTATGGATATCGAGAACGCCGCCCTCGATCAGGTACTGGTTCACCGCCGTATCGAACAGGGCGTAGTGGACGACGTTGTTCATGTGACCATAGATGTCGTTGTCTGACCAGCGGGTCGTCAGCCTGATGAAGGCCTTGTAGGCGTTTCTGCTGCCCGGCTCCCCTCGCGCAGTCATCAGTAGGCCTGCCGATAGATGTGGAGCGCATCGGTTTCGGTCACCTCGCGCGGATTGTTCACCAGGAGGCGAGTCTGCTTCATGGCGTCCGATGCGAGTTGGGGAAGGTCCCCTTCGTGGATGCCCACCTGACGGAGCCTCGTCTCGAGCCCGAGGTCGTTGCTGAGCTTCTCGAGCCTGTCGATGAAGGCGGCGCAGGCCGCCTGTGTCCCGTCACAGCTCGAGAGGTCGGGAAAGACGTGAGGCCCGAGCTGCGCGTACAGCTCCCGTGCGCCTCCGGGGCCCGCCGCGTTGAACCTCAGCACGTGAGGCAGGACCAGGGCGTTTGACAGGCCGTGGGGGACGTGGAACCGGCCGCCGATCGGATAGGCAAGCGCATGGACGGCTGCCACCGGGGCGTTGGCGAACGCCTGACCGGCCAGCATCGCACCGAGAAGCATGCTGCCCCGCGCGGCACGGTTTTTCGGCCTCAGGACCGCGGTCTCGATATTCTGTCCGAGAAGTTCGAGGGCCTCGACCGCCATGGTCTTGGAGAGCGGATTGTTGTTCGGGCTCTTGGAGGCGAAGGCCTCGATGGCATGAACCATGGCGTCGATGCCGGTGGCGGCCGTGATGTGGGCCGGCAGGTCGAGGGTCAGTTCAGGATCCAGAATGGCGGCGTCGGGAATAAGGAGTGGCGAGCTGACGCCGCGCTTCTCGTCACCCGGCAGGGTGATGATCGAGACCGGCGTGACTTCGGACCCCGTACCTGCCGTGGTGGGAACGAGCACGAGGGGCAGGCGCGGCCCCTTGGCATTGCCGACACCCCAGGCCTCGTCGAGGTCCTCTTCCGAACCGGCAAGAAGTGCGACGAGCTTGGCAACGTCCAGGGAAGAGCCGCCCCCGATGCCCAAGACACCGGTGACCTTTTCCTCGAGCGCGAGAGCCACGGCCCTTTCGAGCGTCGCCCGCGAGGGATCGGCTTCCACGTCGCTGAAGAGGACGACGTCATTCCCGGCCCTCCGCAGGCTGTCGATCGAAGGGGAGGTCAGGCCGTGGGTCACGATGCCGGGATCGGTGACGACAAGGACACGCGACCCAAGAAGGCCGCCGACGGAATCCGCAAGGCGGGCCGTGGCCCCGGGTTCGAATATGATTGTCTTCACGGTATGAAACGCAAACGGGCTGACCACAGAGGAATCATCCCTCCTTCTTCTTGTACATTGCGAGCATCCGGTTGGTGACGAGGAAGCCGCCGAAGATGTTCACGGCGGCAAGCGCCACGGCAATCACCCCGAGTGTCCGGCTCAGCCCGCCCGCCGGGGACTGCGCCACGTCCGCACCCACGGCAATCAGTGCGCCCACGACCACCACGGAACTCACCGCATTCGTCACCGACATCAGCGGTGTATGGAGAGCCGGGGTGACCGACCACACCACGTAGTAACCGACGAAGCAGGCGAGGGCGAAGACGGCGGCAAGGTAGACGAACTGGCTCGCGCCGCCCGCATGACCTGCCATCTCTATGGTGCCGAGCAGGCCTTCCGCCTCGGCGGCTGCCGCATCAGCCCGCTCCGAGGCGACGGCAAGCTGTTCGGAGGCGGCGCGCAGGTTCTCGGCGGCGGCCTCGATCTCTTCGCGGGTCTGTTCGGTTTTGTCCTGCATCATGACGAGGGAGCCTCCGCTTCTTCTTTCTTCGTCGCGAACCGTTCGTGCACGATCCTGCCGTCCCGCGTGAGCTGGATGCCCTTCACGATGTCATCTTCCGGGTCGATGTGCAGCTCGCCGCTTTCCTTGTCCGTCACGAGGGTGACGAAGCTCAGGAAGTTGCGCGCCAGGAGGTTCGAGGCTTCGCCCGCGAGCCCGTCGAGGATGTTGTGCGGGTTGAGGACATGGAGGTGCTCGCTCTCGCCCTCGACATTACCGCCGCGCGGCGCTGCGAGGTCGACGATCACCGCCCCCTGCTTCATGCCGGCGAGCATGTCTTTCGTGATCAGCTTGGGAGCGGGCCGCCCGGGAATGAGGGCCGTCGTGATGACCACATCCATCTTCCTGAGATGTTCGGCCACCAGCTTCTGCTGCGCTTCCTGCTGTTCGGCGGTGAGCTCCTTGGCGTAGCCCCCCTGCCCTTCGCCTTCCTCCATCGCCTCCTTCGCGAAGATGAAGGTGCCTCCGAGGCTTTCGACCTGCTCCTTCGCGGCGGCGCGCACGTCGGTCGCCGAGACCACTGCGCCAAGGCGCTTGGCCGTCGCGATCGCCTGAAGGCCGGCAACGCCGGCACCCATCACGAAAACCTTGGCGGGAGGCACCGTGCCTGCGGCCGTCATCATCATGGGAAAGGCGCGGCTGTAGTGGGAAGCCGCGTCGATCACGGCCTTGTACCCGGCGAGATTCGCCTGGCTTGAAAGAACGTCCATCGACTGGGCCCGGGTGATGCGAGGCATCAGCTCCATGGCGAAAGCGTCGATCCGGGCCTCCGCCAGGCGCTTGAGATCATCCTCGCGGTCATAGGGATCGAGAATACCGACCAGCTGCGTACCGGCGTCCAGCCGCGCCACGGTCTCTTCGCTCAGGGGGCCTGCCGTCAGGACGATGGCAGCACCCTTTTCGGGGTTGGCTGCGACCTCGGCTCCAGCATCCGAAAGGCTTTGATCGCTGATGGCCGCGCCCTTGCCGAGTCCCGGCTCGACGGCGACGTCATACCCTAGGCTCTTGTATTTCTTGATGGTGTCCGGTGTGAGCGGGGATCGCTTTTCCGATGCTGCGAGAACGCCAGCGAGCTTCATCGGCAAATCTCTCCCTTTCTGGGAAGAACTGATCGGCCGACGCTAGCAACGTTGCGTCAGCCGCTTAAAGCGTTGCTGACAGCATGAGCTGCAAATCCCTCCCTTAACCGCTCACGAACCCGCTACCTGGCGGTGAACCTCATCTTTACACCATCTTGCGACCTTCCATCCCGGAAAACTTGATGAGGGCCCACCGCAGCAATGGCGAAGACCGTACTTCTCGTCGATGACGATCCGACGCAGCGCCGCCTGATGCAGGCGGTCTGCGAACGCGCGGGCTATTTCGTGAAGCAGGCCGAGGGTGGTCAGCAGGCTCTCGACCTCCTGGGCGGGGAAAAGGGGACGGGCATCGACCTGATGATCCTCGATCTGATGATGCCCGAGGTCTCGGGGATGGATGTTCTCGAAGCCCTGCCCTCGGTCAGGCCCGAACTGCCGGTCATCGTCCTCACCGCGAAGGGCGGCGTCGAGACGGTGGTGAAGGCGATGCAGGCAGGTGCACGGGATTTCTTCGTGAAGCCCGCCTCGCCGGAACGGATCACGGTCGGCATCGCGAATGCCCTCGATGTCACCAACCTGCGTACCGAAGTCTCCCGCCTCAAACGCAAGGCGAAGGGGGAGATGAGCTTCAACGACGTGGTGGGAACCGCTCCGGCGTTCCAGCAGACCCTCAAGCTTGCCGAGCGGGCAGCCCGCTCGACCATTCCCATCCTGATCACGGGTGAGAGCGGGGTCGGCAAGGAAATGATCGCCCGGGCGATTCAGGGAAGCTCCGAACGCGCAGGCGCGACCTTCGTCACGGTCAATTGCGGGGCCATCCCCGAAAACCTCGTGGAATCGATACTCTTCGGGCACGAGAAGGGAGCGTTCACCGGCGCAACCTCGAAGCATGTCGGCAAGTTCCAGGAAGCGAATGGCGGGACCTTGTTCCTCGACGAGGTCGGGGAGCTGCCTCTCGAAACACAGGTGAAGCTGCTGAGGGCCCTGCAGGAGGGCGAGGTCGATCCGGTCGGATCGAAGAAGCCGGTGAAAGTCGATGTTCGCCTAATCTCAGCGACGAACCGGGACCTCAGCGAGGCCGTCCGCGAAGGGACTTTCCGTGAGGATCTCTACTATCGCCTGAACGTCTTCCCCGTGGAGGTTCCGCCTCTCAGGGAGAGACGCGAGGACATCGCGCCCCTGATCCAGCACTTCATCAACCGCTACAACGCCGAGGAAGGCCGGAGCGTCCAGGGGGTCCGGCATGAAGTCCTCGAGGTCCTCGTCGGGCAGGACTGGCCGGGCAACGTGCGCCAGCTCGAGAACCTGATCTACCGCGCGGTCGTGCTTGCAGACGGCTCATGGCTCACCTCCGACGATTTTCCCAGCATGGCGACGATGTTCGAAAGCGCCGGTGTCGTGAGCGGCCCGCCCCCGTCCGAAGAGGACTCCGGATACGGATCGACCCAGCCGATCCGGGAGCCCCTTGCCGCAGCGCGGGCAGCGGGCATCGAAGGCATCGAGGTCTTCGACCACGAAGGTCACCTGCGCTCCCTGCAGAACATCGAGAGGGACCTGATCGCCGCGGCGATCGACATGTACAAGGGCCAGATGTCCGAAGTCGCAAGGCGGCTGGGGATCGGGCGATCGACGCTCTACCGGAAGGTGCAGGAGCAGGGCATCACCATCAAGCGAACGGGCTGATCGGCGCTCCCCCGGCCCCTGCCTGTCTTCGGTCCCTTCCGGGTGCATGGTGCCGGCACTGGGACAAGGACCTTCGGGAGGCTGGCAGGGTCGGCGGCAAGACGACGCCGCGGAAACGGATGCTTCCGAGGCGGGCCGGGGCGGACAGCCTGTCGCGCCCCTTTTCACGAATGTGATGGCGACTCGCCGTCGGCAACGGCCGTTCCTCCTGCAACCACTGACGGGAGAGAACGATGACGGACACCTACAACAAGGGCACGAAGGTCGAATGGGATTGGGGTAACGGCACCGGCACGGGCGAGGTGCAGGAAAGCTTCACGTCCAAGACCACCCGCCAGATCGACGGCAACGAGGTGACCCGCAACGCCGACAAGGACAACCCCGCCTACATGATCGAGCAGGACGACGGCGACCGGGTCATGAAGAGCCACTCGGAACTGCGAAAAGCCTCCTGATCTCAATCACGGGCTTTCTTGGGATCGTAGGAGAGGATCGGGGCGAGCCACCGCTCCGCCTCTTCGACGGGCCAGCCTTTCCGGTCAGCATAGTCCTCGACCTGGTCCCGGGCGATCTTGCCGGTGCCGAAGTAGAAGCTGTCAGGATGAGCGAAATAAAGGCCCGAGACCGAAGCTCCGGGCTGCATGGCGTAGCTTTCGGTCAGGGTGATTCCCGTTGCGGCTTCCGCATCGAGGAGATCGAACAGCAGGCCCTTCTCCGTGTGGTCGGGTTGGGCCGGATAGCCGGCCGCGGGCCGGATCCCCTCGTACCGCTCGGCGATCAGGTCCTCGACACTCAACGGCTCCCGGGTCTCGTATCCCCATAACTCACGCCTGACTTTTTCGTGCAGCCATTCAGCCATCGCTTCGGCGAGCCTGTCGGCAAGGGCGGAGGCCATGATCCCGCCGTAGTGGTCGTCCTGCCGATTGAACCGGGCGACGATCTCATCCTCGCCGTGGCCCGCCGTGACGGCAAAGCCGCCGATCCAGTCGTTACCCGTCTCCGTAATGAAATCCGCAAGAGCGAGATTGGGTTTCCCCTCCTGCTTCTTCATCTGCTGGCGGATGGTCTGGAAGACCGCACATTCCTTCCGGCGGGTGTCGTCCTCCCAGACCACGATGTCGTCGCCTCGCCGGTTGGCAGGATAGATTCCGCATACCGCATGAGCTTCGAACCACTCTTCTTCGACCAGCTGGTGAAGCATGTCCTGCGCATCGGTGAAGAGCGACCGCGCCGCTTCTCCGACCACGTCATCCTTGAGAATAGCCGGATAGCGGCCATGAAGGTCCCAGGTCGCAAAGAACGGAGACCAGTCGATGTAGCCGGCAAGATCCGAGAGCGGAACGTTGCGGAAAACATGCCGGCCGGGATGTCGAGGCTCGACGGGCGGGATATCGCCGGGGTTCCAGGCGTTCGCGCGCGCCTCGGCGAGGCTCACCCTGTCTCCGGCCGATTGCCTCGCCTCGAAACTCGCCTTGACCCTTTCGTACTCGTCGCGCACCCCCCCGAGAAACCCGCCGCGCCGGTCCTTCGACAGAAGGTCGCTGACAACGCCCACCGCCCGGCTGGCGTCGCTGACATGGACGACCCCCTGCTCGTAGGCCGGAGCGATCTTCACGGCGGTATGCGCCTTGGACGTAGTGGCCCCGCCTATGAGAAGCGGCTTGTCGATGCCCCGCCGGGTCATCTCCTCGGCCACCGTGACCATCTCGTCGAGCGATGGGGTGATGAGGCCGGACAGCCCGATGACGTCGACATTCTCCTCGATGGCCATATCGAGGATTTTCGCCGCCGGGACCATCACGCCGAGATCGATGACGTCATAGTTGTTACACTGAAGGACAACCCCGACGATGTTCTTGCCGATGTCGTGGACATCACCCTTGACGGTGGCCATGAGGACCTTGCCCTTGGCCTGCGCCTCTTCCCCGGTTTCGGCTTTTTCGGCCTCGAGGAATGGCTGGAGATAGGCGACCGCCTTCTTCATGACCCGGGCGGATTTCACCACCTGCGGCAGGAACATCTTGCCCGCGCCGAAGAGGTCCCCCACCACGTTCATGCCATCCATGAGGGGCCCCTCGATCACGTAGAGAGGCCGCCCGAGCTTCTGCCTTGCCTCCTCCGCGTCGTCTTCGACGTAATCGAGGATTCCCTTGACCAGGGCATGTTCAAGACGTTTCTCGACATCCGCCTCGCGCCAGGAAAGATCCAGTGCCCGCGCCTTGGCCGTCTGCCCACGGAAACTCTCCGCAAGGTCGAGGAGCCTTTCGGTGGCATCTTCCCGCCTTGCGAGGATGACGTCCTCGACGGCTTGCTTCAGCTTCGGCGGGATCTCGTCATAGATCGCGAGTTGCCCGGCATTGACGATACCCATGTCCATCCCCGCACGGATTGCATGGTAGAGAAAGACCGAGTGCATGGCTTCACGGACGGTATCGTTGCCCCTAAAACTGAAGGAGATGTTCGAAACGCCACCCGACACCTTGGCGTGAGGCAGATTTTTCTTGATGGCCGCGGTCGCCTCGATGAAGTCGAGCCCGTAACGCGCATGCTCTTCGATGCCGGTGGCCACCGCGAAAATATTCGGATCAAAGACGATATCACCGGGAAAGAAACCGTCTTCCGTCAGGAGCCGGTAGCTCCGCTCACAGATCTCGAACTTGCGTGCGGCAGTATCGGCCTGGCCTTTCTCGTCGAAGGCCATCACCACCACCGCGGCGCCGTAGCGCCTGCATGTACGGGCCTGGTCGAGAAAGGTCTTCTCTCCTTCCTTCAGGCTGATCGAGTTGACGATGGGCTTGCCCTGAACCTCCTGGAGGCCCGCTTCGATGACGTCCCATTTCGAACTGTCGATCATGATCGGGACGCGCGCGATGTCGGGTTCCGCCGCGATCAGGCGGAGGAAGGTCCGCATGGCCGCAACGCCATCCAGCATTCCCTCGTCCATGTTGACGTCGATGATCTGTGCACCGTTCTCGACCTGCTGGCGCGCAACCTCGACAGCGGCGGTATAGTCGCCCGCTGTCACGAGCTTGCGAAACTTCGCGGAGCCGGTGACGTTGGTACGCTCTCCGATGTTGACGAAACGGGGCTGCATCAGGACGCAAGGTCCATCTTCTGCGGTGATAATCCGAGAAGGTGGCAAAGAGCGTAGGTCAGGTCCGCGCGGTTCAGGGTATAGAAATGGAACGCCTCGACACCGCGGTCGGTGAGGTCGTGGCACTGCTCCGCCGCGACACTTGCCGCGACGAGTTGCAGCGTCTTCGGATCATCACCGAGATGCCCGAAGAGGCGGTCGTAGCGCTCGGGCACGCTTGCGCCGCAGAGCTTTGCCATCCGTTTCAGCGCCTTGTAGTTCGTCACCGGCATGATGCCCGGTACGATGGGAATATCGATGCCAGCTCCTCTCACCTTGTCGAGGAACCGGTCGTAGACCGTGTTGTCGTAGAAGAACTGGGTGATCGCCCTCGAGGCACCAGCATCGATCTTGCGCTTGAGAAGGTCGATATCGTGACTGAAATCAGGGCTCTCCGGGTGCTTTTCGGGATAGCAGCCAACCGTGATCTCGAAGTCGCCGACCTCTCGCGCACCCTTGGCAAGTTCGCTGGCCCCTGCATAGCCGTCCGAAGGAGGAACGTATTCCTCGCCGATCCCGCAGGCGGGGTCGCCCCTCAAGGCCACGATATGGCGGACACCGATCGACCAGTAATCCTTCAGGACGCTGTCGACCTCCGCCTTGTTGGCATCGATGGTCGTCAGATGTGCGGCCACGTTGAGATCCGTTTCCTTGAGGATGCGCTCGACGGTCGCGTGTGTCCTTTTCCGCGTACTCCCGCCAGCACCATATGTGACGGAGACAAAGTCCGGCGCGAGCGGCGCGAGCTTCTCGATGGCCGACCAGAGCTGCGTGCTCATCCCCTCGGTCTTGGGCGGGAAGAACTCGAAACTGATCTCGAAATCACGCACAGAGCGCCTCCACTACGGTCCGGCCGCCAGTGGCCGCGGGGGTTTTGACCAGGCGCCAGATCGTCGACACCAGATTGCCTTCAGGTCCCGGATCAAGGACCTTCTCCGCGTCCATGGCGAGACCGCACTTCGCCGCATAGGCTGCAATTTCCTCGCTTGAGAAGCCGAGCCTTCTGTGTGCGAACCGCTCGCGCAGCAGTTCAAGGTCATGAGGAGCGAAATCCGCAATCAGCAGCACCCCTCCCTCGGTCAGGAGGTCCGCGGCTGCGCCGATCGCGCGCTCGGGCTCTCCGAGAAAGTGAAGGACATGGTGCAGGCAGACGAGATCGGCGGGGGGCGGGAGGTCATCGTCCGTGCGGGTGATATCGCGACGCCTGACCCGCGCGTGGACGACATGTTCTTCCGAAAGGCGGGCACGGGCGATCTCGAGCATCTCGGGCGAGGCGTCGAAACCCCGGCCCTCCTGATAACGGTCCCTGAAAAGGATCAGCATCCGGCCGGTACCGGTTCCGAAATCGTAGAAACGGCGGACACCGGAAGGGGCGAGTTCGAGCAGCGCTTCCTCGATCTCCCTGTCGTCGATATGAAGTTGGCGCAGGGCATCCCAGTCCTCGGCGTGCCGCGCAAAATAGGCATCGGCCTTGGACTGCCGCGCCGCCCGGACAAGCCCCAGCTGCTCACGGTCGGCGGTGAGCAGGTCCCCGTCGATGCCGCCGATCAGCTCGTCGAGCCAGCGGGGCTCGTCGCCCAGCCGGTAGAACCGCCAGCTTCCCTCCTGATAAGGGACGATCAGGCCTGCATCACTGAGAATACGGAGGTGGCGGCTCACTCGTGGCTGGCTTTGGCGAAGGCATTTCGTGAGCTCGCTGACGGTCAGGTCGCCAGCAGACAGGAGCGCCAGGGTGCGAAGCCTGGTGGCTTCCCCTGCTGCGCGCAGCTGCTCCAGCGTCTCCTCGAAATCCACGGCATACCTCTCTCGAAGTCGGGATATAAGGAAATCTTTATATGGTCAATGCGGCACGCGGTGCGTAACCGTTCCGGACGCAGTGGAGAACAGGGACCCAGACGGGAGGAGAACCCATGTCAGACCTATCCACCTGGCTCAGCGGGATCAGCGCCGATTACGGCGTCAACCCGGTGGTTTTCGGTGTCCTCTATTTCGGGGCGATGCCGGTTTTCCTCGGCGTTGCCGCATGGCTCGCGAAGCGTGCCCGGATGGGGCGGCCGGTGCTGCTGCAGGCCGGCCTGCTCCTGTTCCTGGCAATCCAGCCCTATCTCTACGTGGCTCTTTTTGGCGAGAACCTGCCGCGCTGGGTCTATGGCGCGATCGTGGTGCTGGTCGCGCTGGCCGTCTGGTCGACGGTCAGGACCATCAGGAAGAAGAAGACCGCGCCGGCCGTGGAGGCGTGACGTTCAGTCGCTTTCCTCGATGAACTCCATGTCGTCGTCGGAAAAGCCGAAATGGTGCCCGATCTCGTGGACAAGCACGTGCTCGATCAGCCGTTCGAGGGAATCCATCCCGTCTCGCCAGGCTTGCAGGATCGGCTCGCGGTAGAGATAGACGGTATCCGGAAAGGTCTCGACATCGAAAAGGCTTTTCCTTGTGACATCGACACCCTGATAAAGCCCGAGAAGTCCGAGCGGGTCATTGATGGACAGCTCGTCGAGGACGTCCCGCGCAGGCCAGTCGGGGGTGAGGATCGACAGCTCGTCGGTCAACTGACGGAAAGATGCCGGGATCCGCTGATAGGCGGCCTCGGCCATCCTTGCGAAGCTTTCCGGCCCGGGCTCGTTCCTGCCTGGAATGAACGGACTGTCCTTGCTCATGTCACCGTCTCCTCAACCCGCCGAGAAGTCCACGCATCAGTTCCCTGACGAGGGTGCTCGTCGCAGTACGGGCCACCTGCCCGGCGAGACGCTCCGTCGTCGTCACGCGACGGGACCTTTTTGATCCAGAAGAACCTGCGGATTCCCGTTTCACCGCCCTCTCCGCCTCGGCGGCCAACCGCTCGGCCCGCTCCGCGAGAATTTCGTGAGCGGACTCGCGGTCGATCAGATCCTTGTACCTGCGACTGAGCGGGTCGTCCTTCAGGACCGCCACCCTCTCTTCCGTGGTCAGAGGACCGAGCCGAGAAGCGGGCGGACGGATCAGGGTACGTGCCGCCCTTGTCGGGATGCCTTTCCTTTCGAGCGAGGAAACGAGCGCCTCGCCGACCCTGAGTTCGGTGATGACTTCCCTCGCCGAGAAAGCTTCATTGGCCCGGAAGGCATCGGCTGCGGCCCGGGCCTTCCTGGTCTGTACGGCCGTGAAGGCGCGCAGCGCATGCTGGACCCTCGTGCCGAGCTGCCCGGCGATATCATCGGGAATGTCGCCCGGGTCCTGGGTGGCGAAGAAGACGCCGACGCCCTTCGAGCGGATGAGACGGCACACCTGCTCGATCTTGGTAAGGAGCGTCCTGCTCGCGTCATCGAAAAGGAGGTGGGCCTCGTCAAAGATGAAGACGAGCTTCGGCCGCTCGATATCGCCGACCTCGTGCAATTCCTCGAACAGCTCCGAGAGCAGCCAGAGGAGGAAAGCACCGTAGAGCCGTGGAGACCGGATCAGTTGGTCAGCCGCGAGAATGTTGATCCGTCCACGCCCGAGATCATCGAGACCGAAAAGGTCTTCGAGCCTGAGGGCCGGCTCACCGAAGAAGAGACTTCCTCCTTCGCTTTCGAGTTGCAGGATCCTCCGCTGGATCGCTGCGACCGATGCGGGGGCGATATTGCCATAGAGGGTGGAGAGTTCCTTGCGCCGTTCGGCAACGAAATTGAGAAGGGCACGCAGGTCCTTGAGATCGAGAAGGGGAAGGCCATCTTCGTCCGCGACACGGAAGACAATGGTGAGGACGCCCTCCTGGGTATCGTTGAGATCCAGCATACCCGACAGAAGAAGCGGCCCCACCTCCGAGATCGTGGTCCTGACGGGAAGCCCCTTCTCGCCGAAGAAGTCCCAGAAGCGGACGGGGAAACTTTCGGGGCCGTAGCCCCCGAGCCGAATGGTCTCGGCCCGCTCGTGCAGGAAGTCCCTGTCGGCGCCGGGTGCGGCCAGACCGGACAGGTCGCCTTTCACATCGGAGACGAACACCGGAACCCCGGCGTTCGACAAACCTTCCATCAGGACCTGGACCGTCACGGTCTTGCCGGTTCCCGTCGCTCCCGCAATGAGGCCGTGGCGATTGGCCATGGCCAACGGAAGCGATACGGCGCGCCCTTCATGGTCCGCACCGAGAAGAACGTGACCGTCCCCTACCTCGAGCACGGTATCGTTCCGGGGTCGCGCCGCGGCATCCTCGCGATCGCCGGTTCGGTTCGGGCCTTCCTCTTCGGGAGCATGGCCGTTCTCAGATGTGGACGACGCGCCCGAAGGCGTCGAGGGCGCTTTCGTGCATCATCTCACTGAGCGTCGGGTGCGGGAAGACAGTGTGGAAGAGATCTTCCTCGGTGGCCTCGAGGGTCATGGCAATGCCGAAACCCTGGATGAGCTCGGTGACCTCCGCTCCGATGCAGTGGGCGCCCAGAAGCTCGCCCGTCTTTTCGTCGAAGACCGTCTTGATGAAGCCTTCCTGCTCACCAAGCGCGATTGCCTTGCCGTTGCCTTGAAAGGGAAACTTGCCGACCTTCACCTTGTAACCGAGTTCCCGCGCCTTGTCTTCCGTGAGACCGATCGAGGCGACCTGCGGGTTGCAATAGGTGCAGCCGGGAATGCGCTTGACATCAAGCGGATGCACCGAATTCGAACCCGCGATCTTCTCGACACAGATGATGCCTTCGTGGGAGGCCTTGTGTGCGAGCCACGGAGCGCCGGTCACGTCGCCGATCGCGTAGACACCCGGCACACCGGTGGAGAGCCACTCGTCGACGACGATATGCCCCTTCTCCACCTTGACGCCAGCCTCCTCGAGACCGAGGCCTTCCGTATTGCCGACGATACCGATCGCGAGGATGATGCGGTCGAATTCGCTGGTTTCGGACTTCCCGTCCTTGCCGGTGATCGTGGCGCTGACGGTTTCGCCTTTCTTCTCGACCTTCTCGAGCTTGGACTCGGTCGCGATTGCCATCCCCTGCCCTTCGAATGTCTTGCGGGCGAAGGCCGAGACCTCCTTGTCTTCGGCGGGAAGGATCCGGTCGACCATCTCCACGACTTGGACGTTGGCACCCAGAGCATTGTAGAAACTTGCGAACTCGATGCCGATGGCGCCCGAGCCGACCACGAGGAGCCTCTCCGGGAAGGTATCGGGAACCATGGCCTCCTTCGCCGTCCAGATCAGCTTGCCGTCAGGCTCGAGCCCCGCAGCGGGAATGGTCCGGGCACGCGCGCCGGTTGCGACGATCACGTTCTTCGCCGAGAGGGTCTGCTCCTTGCCGTCCTTGCCCTTCACCTTGATGGCGGGGCCCTTGCCGTTCCTGCCCGACAGCTTCGCCTCGCCGTCGAATACGGTGACCTTGTTCTTCTTCATCAGGTAACCGACACCGCCGGCGAGCTGTTTTGCGATCTTGCGGCTGCGCTGGACGACGCTGTCGAGGTCGAAACCGATATTCTCCGCCCTGAGACCGAAAGCGGAAGCATGCTTCATGTTGGTGTACACCTCCGCGGTCCGAAGCAGGGCCTTGGTCGGGATGCAGCCCCAGTTCAGGCAGACGCCGCCGAGATGCTCACGCTCGATGATCGCGGTCTTCATGCCGAGCTGGCTGGCCCTGATTGCCGCGACGTAGCCGCCCGGCCCTGCACCAATGACGATGAGATCGAAGGTGGTGTCGGCCATGGCGGAACTCCTTGCAACGCGCTGCGATGGCGCTTTCAATCAAGCTATGCCGGGGCTTGCAAGAACAAGCGACAGGGAGAGACAGATCGGATGGGCCAATTCCGCCTGCAAGGCCCTTCCCTCCGGGCAGGACCTGACCGCCGGAAAGCGCAAGATCGCCCACGCGGCCGGTTGCTGCGCGAGGCACTGCCTCATGCCCGGCGTCGTTGCGGCCAGTTGGGAGAAGCGGTTCGATCGCAGGATCCTGACCGCGATGGGCTGGCCGCGATCGAGCCTGCTGCGGCCCGCACGACCGGTCCGGCTCTCCCAGGCCTGTCGTCACAGGCCATACGTCTCATCGAAGGCTGCCGGACCGGAAAGCGCAAGGAGCACGACCGCCAAGCTCGCATCGGGCCGATGAGAAGGCCCCGGGGCAGAACGAAACAGGGGACCGTCGCGGGCGAACCCGCCACGACCCCCTGCTCATTCGGGAGGAACCGAATGGGAAGGGCGGAGGAGCCGGAACTCCCCCGCAGTTCGAGAGCTCAGAACCGCGCGTTGATACCGAAGCGGTAGTAACGGCCGATGTTGTCGTAAACAACGTCCGTAC